>DATMTH010000216.1:0-4968 GCA_035564915.1 Rhodanobacter sp. | reverse complement strand
ACTCCAACCTATATATATAGCCGTCCTCGCCGACCTTGCGCAGATCGCGCAGCTCCGCCGCGGCGATCTCGCTGCGCCGACGCCCGCCGCTGCCGAAGCCGAAGCAGAGCAGGGCGCGGTCACGGAGCCCTTCCAGCGAATCGTCGCAGGTGGCCAGCATGGCTTCCAGTTCCTGGCGGGTGATCGCGGTCTTCTTGGTCGGCCTCTCGCCACGTTTCACCGCCGACCGCTTGGCGCGGCTCAGCAGCGTGCGGACGCTGGGCAGCTCGCACGGATTAGTGAGCCGCTTGAGCTTGTGCGCCGTCGACAGCACGGCCACGCGCTGGATCACCGTCGAGAGCTTCAGCGGCCCGAGCTTGGCCTTGAGGCCCGCGGCCACTAACGCTTGGTCGACGGCCGGCGGCAGCTCGCTCACGAGACCGGTCTTGTTCTTGCGCTGGATGTGGTCGACCAGGAACTGGATCACCACGGCCTCGCTGACTGGCAAGGTCAGCTCGACGCCGAAGCGCGCCTGGTGCCAACCGGCCCAGTAGCGCAGGGCGGCGGCGTAGCTGCGGGTGGTGTTGGCTGCCGCCGCTTCGGCCAGCAGTTCGCGCACGGCGTCGGCGGCCTGCTGGGCCAGTTGTTCCGGCAGCACCAGGCCGGCGGCGGGGGCGGCAAGGCTCGGAAGTATAGATTTATGCTTCATAATATGTAGTGTATATTACGAAATAGGGCGTCTACTGGCGATAATCATCACTTATCACCAGTACGTAATCAACCGGGCAGGGCGCCGACAAGGGAGACATCCGCGATGGCCAAAGGCATCACCCAAGACCAGGTCAGCGCCGCCGCCGATGCGCTGGTGACCGCCGGTGAGCGGCCGACAGTGGAGAAAATTCGGGCGCGGCTCGGGACGGGCTCGCCCAATACCGTGACCCGTATGCTGGACACCTGGCGGGGCGCACTAGCCACGCGGCTGAGCCAGGTGCTCGAATTGCCTGAGCTGCCAGGGGATGTGGGGCAGGCGTTTACCGAGGTCTGGCGCCTCGCCACGACCCAGGCGGGGTCGCTGGCGCAGGCCGCCCTCGCGCAAGAGCAAAACGCCCTGCTGGCCGCTCAATCGGCACTCACTCAAGAGCGAAAGCTCTGGGACATCGCGCTCGCCGAAGCCCAGGAGGTCGCCCAGAGTGCCGATCAGGCTCGTCAGCTCGCCGAAACGCGACTGGCGGACATGCAGCGTCTCGTCGAGCAACAAGCGGGTCAACTGGCAGAGCTGACCCAGCAACGCGATACCTGGCAGCGGCGTGCTGAGCAGTTGGACGATGCGTTCGAGGCGCACAAAGGCAGCGTGGCGGCCGAGCGTGAGTCGCAGGCGTCGCATGTTCGGGCGGTCGAAGATCGGGCGCACGCCGAAATCGATCGGGCCCGGGAAGAATCCAAAATACTGCAGGCAACATTGCGCCGGCAGGAGCGGGAAGCATCAACCATGGCCGCACGGCTGGAGCGCGCGCTGGATTCTGCTCGCGTGGCCGAGCACCGGGCCGCCGAACAACGGACTTGCGCCAAAACCTTCGAGCAGCAACTGGCCCGGATGGATGGCGTTCCTGCAGCCTTGCTGGCGGCTCAGCAGTCCCTGCAAGCGGCCCTGCAGCGAGAAACGATTCTACAAGCCAAACTGGATCATCTGGCCAAGGGCAACAGGACCCCTGCCGCCGTCAGGAAAAGAAAGCCTCGGAGTGCGTCAGGGGCGAGCTAGGATTTGGGCCAATGGGTACCGCATCATAAAATTAGCGGGCCTCAGCTCGATCGGGTGTCTGGTGTGTCATGGGCGTATCGCGCGGGTGTTCGGCTCTGTCTTGCATGGCCTGGACACGGACAACAGCGACCTCGACATCCTCATCGACTCAACGCCAGAGACGACGTTGTTCGACATCGGCGCGATTCGCCACAAGCTCGGCCAGTTGTTGGGTGTGCCGGTGGATGTGCTGTCGCCCAACGCCTTGCCCGATGGCTTCCGAGCCACGGTGCTCGCAGAGGCACGTTCCGTATGACCCGTGCGGCCCAATCTTAAGTGTCGATTCCAATGAACACCGTGACTCGACAGAAATGCGTGCGAGCGTTGGAATCTGTACAACTCGATCCGTGCGCCGCAGCGCCTGACCAGAATTCTCGGGGCCAATTGCACAGAAAGTCTGCGTCGTCTGTTCAACTTTTTCCGTAGCCAACAAAGCGTTCTCCGCTGCGTAAGGTTCGCTGCGTTGCATTCTTTGGTTCGAGGTTGAGGGTCGGCAGGGATTCGTCCAAAAACCGGCAATCTCGCGCGTAAGTTTGCGATATACCTTGCGATCTTGCTTCGACGCTGACCTTCGGTGTCGGCGTCGAACACTGGCGCGGTCGCGCGTGCCCGTGTATTTCGTACTACGGTACATAATGCGTCATTACGTAATGAACATTGGGGCTTGTTCAGTTTCGTGGCGTCGATTCTAAGGCGGGATAATCCGGAGTTATCCCGCCTTACCTGCCGCAGAGCGTTGCTCGGTGGCTTTGGGCAATACGTGTGAGCACGTTCGCCTGTATCCGCCGCAAGGCATCCTACGACTCTTGCAGGACGGCCTCGTAATCTTGGCCACCGTAGAATACGCCCACGATGGCCACCGCCTCAGCAGCCTTGCTCACGACAAAGGCAATCACCGCATTGCCACGATAGTTGGTGATTCGCAGTCCAGGAAATAGATCGTCGCGAGACGTTCCTCGCTCCGGGAACGTCGTCAGAGTTTCGCAGTAAGCCACGATGGCATCGACATACCGGGCCGCCGGGATCGGCGAGCTAGCCTCGGCAATATACTGCTCGATGACATCGAGGCGATCTTGCGCCTCGGGTGAAAAAATGACGCGCCAGCTCACGCCCGCGAGCGGCCGGTGCGTGCAGCCCTTTTCGAGGTGAGGTGTTTGCGCACCTGGTCGATCGGAATTCCGCGCGACGGATCACTTTCAAGTGCTTCGGCCGCTGGCACCACCTGGTCACGCAACCAAGCTTCGACAGCCTTGTCGCGGGCAGCCAACGTGCGCAAGCCATCGCGGATGACTTCGCTTTCGGTCGCGTACTCGCCGGCGGCGACCTTCGATCGCACTAAGTCGGCCATTTCATTCGGAAGGGTGATGCTGAACTGCTGTGTGGTGCGCATACGTGGCTCCTCGAGAAGCGTAGGATTAAATCCTACGCCATCGCGCGAAAACTGCAAGCACTCTACGACCATTTCCCCAGAGGGGGCGGTTGGTTACGGATGAGATTGCCGGTTTTTGGACGAATCCCTGCCGATCCTCAGGTTTGTATGCGCTGCTTCCCCCAGTGTCGAGGTCTGTGTGCGCCAAATGAGGGAGTTTGGTGTCGTGGGTGTAGAGGTCACTCTGCGGAGAACAATTACCTCAAAGTTGTGAACTCGACTCCGTCGAGGTAGCGTACGACCACAATGCATGGCTAAAGCCTGAAAAAGAGCGCACATCAATGTGTTACGAGCCTCAGCGCAGCAAAGTTGTGACTCAGTCTGGTTCTTTTGGGGCGGAGCACTGAAGTCGTGATCTGCGCAGCGCAGAGCTAGAAACAATACAAAAGCGGCTTCTCAAGCGGGCTAGATCACGAGATTAGTTGGGGAACCTCCAACGGCACAAGAATCGGCATGTTGAACCGCCCCGGGAATCGTGGAGGCTCCAACTCTTGAGAGAATGGAGCCATGACCAAGTCAAAACAGTTTTCCCCTGAGGTGCGTGAGCGGTCCGTCCGGATGGTGCAGGAGCACCGGGGCGAGTATCCCTCGTTGTGGGCGGCGGTCGAGTCGATCGCGCCGAAGATCGGCTGTGTGCCGCAAACGCTGCTGACGTGGGTGAAGCGGCACGAGGTTGACGCCGGTGCCCGCGATGGCGTGACGACAGCGGATGCCAAGCGCGTCAGGGAGCTGGAGCGCGAAAACAAGGAACTGCGCCGCGCCAACGAGATCCTGAAGCTGGCCAGCGCGTTTTTCGCCCAGGCGGAGCTCGACCGCCGACTGAAGTCTTGAGGGCCTTCGTTGATACGCACCGGAGCACGTTCGGGGTCGAGCCGATCTGCAGCGCCTTGCAGATCGCTCCGTCCGGCTACCGGCGGCACGCGGCGCGACAGCGCGAGCCTGAGCGGCGTCCTGCGCGGGCGCTGCGCGATGAGGGACTCGTGCCGGAGATCCAGCGGGTATGGCGTGCCAACCTGCAGGTCTACGGCGCGGACAAGGTGTGGCGACAACTTGACCGCGAAGGCATCGACGTGGCGCGTTGCACGGTCGAACGCTTGATGCGCAAGCTGGGCATTCAAGGCGTGCGGCGTGGCAAGGTGGTGCGCACCACCGTCAGCGACAGCGCGGCGCCGTGTCCGCTGGACAAGGTCAATCGGCAGTTCCGCGCCGAGCGGCCGAACCAGCTGTGGGTGTCCGACTTCACCTACGTATCGACCTGGCAAGGCTGGTTGTACGTAGCCTTCGTCATCGACGTGTTCGCTCGCCGCATCGTCGGCTGGCGCGTCAGTGATTCGATGCGTACGGACTTCGTCCTCGATGCGCTCGAGCAAGCGCTCTACGCGCGGCGGCCTGAGCGCGACGGGACCCTGATCCACCACAGCGATCGCGGTTCTCAATACGTGTCGATTCGTTATAGCGAACGCCTCGCAGAAGCGGGCATCGAACCCTCCGTCGGAAGCCGTGGCGACAGCTACGACAACGCGCTCGCCGAGACCATCAACGGGCTTTACAAAGCCGAAGTCATCCACCGTCGTGGTCCATGGAAGACGAAGGCGGCAGTGGAGCTGGCGACGCTGGAATGGGTGTCCTGGTTCAACACTCAGCGACTGCTCGCACCGATCGGCTATATCCCGCCCGCCGAAGCCGAGGCAAACTACTACCGGCAACTCGCGAAGTCGCAGGTTGCCGAAACCGTGTGACTTAAACCCAACAGCCTCCACGA
>DATMTH010000215.1:0-1860 GCA_035564915.1 Rhodanobacter sp. | reverse complement strand
GTAGGCGGCGTTGAAACCGATCTGCAGTGCATCGATCGGTTGCCATTGCAGTTCCAGCTCCGCGCCGGTGGCCTGCTCGTTGCTGCTGCTGATGCCGTAGTGCGGGATGGTGGTGTCGGTCAGCAGGATCAGGCTCTGCTGGTTGAGATACCGGTAGTGGTAGACCGAGCCGTTGAGCAGCAGGTTCGCTTCCGGGAACAGCGTCTTCACCCCCGCCTCGTAGTTCCACACCGTTTCGGGCGCATAGGTCGAATTGAACTGCTGGAAGCCGAAGCCGCCGGCCTGGTAGCCCTTGGCCACCGAGACATAGCCCATGATGTTGGGCGTGAACTTGTAGTCGATCACCGCGCGCGGGCTGACGTCGGTCCAGCTGCGATCGGCGTTCACCAGCACGCCCACCGGCGAGCCGCTGCCCTGGGTGAAGATGACGTTCTGGCCGAACATGGCCAGCGCGTATTGCGCCTGGGGCGGCAGCATCGCGGTAATGCCGGCGTTGTTCAGCGCCAGCACGGTGTCGTCGAACTGCGGCGCCTCGCGCGGCGGGTTGTACCAGCTGAAACTCTTCTGGTCGTGGGTGAAGCGCACGCCGGTGGTGAGGTTGAGGCGGTCGGTGAGGTGCCAGATCACGTCGCCGTACACTGCCCACGACTTGTAGTTCTCGACGTTCAGGATGTGCTCGCGCCACATGTCGCCGAGCAAGGTGTAGGGCACGCCCATCGCGGCGAGCCCGTTGCTGATGTCGGTGAGCGGGGTGCCGGCGCCCAGCACGTTTTGCGCCAGGGTGTCGAGGCTGTCGGTAGTGACGCCGGCCTCGCTGGTCTGGCGCCCCTGCTCGCTGTACCAGCTGGTGCCGGCCACCCAGTCGATCAGGCTGGTGTTGCCGCTCAGCTTGAACTCCTGGTACCAGCTGTTGTTGTGCTCGTAATTGCCGGTTTCGAGGTAGTCGACGACGTGGTTGGTGCCGTCATAGTCGCCCAGGTTCGTCGTGTCGAAGTTGCGCCACGCGGTGGTGGAGGTGAGGCTGCCCCAGCCGAAGCTGTGGTCGATGGTGAGCGTGGAGCCGTCGAAGCGGCGGTTCTCGATGGCGTTCACCGCATCGTTGTACAGCGGCGAGCGCAACGGATTGAGGAAGGTGGTCGGGTCTGCCGGGAAAGGCGCACGCTGGTTGGTGTCGTTCGATAGCGGGATCAGCCCGAACGCCGGATGCGGCGGCTGCTTGAGCTGCTCGTGATCCCAGGACAGCAGTACGCGGGTGTCGGGCGTGAGGTTCCAGCGGTACACCACGCGCGTGCCCCAGTCGTCGTTGACGCCGTAGTGCTTGCCGGTGGCGGCGTCCTTCACCCAGCCGTCGCTCTGGTTGTCCATCACGCTGACGCGCACCGCCGCGTCCTGGCTGAGCGGGATGTTGACCAGCGCGTCGCCGTAGCGTTCGCCGTAGTTGCCGAAGCGCAGCTTGCCCTTGGCCTCGAAATGGTCGCTGGGCTCGTTGGTGACAACGGAAATGGCGCCACCCGCCGCGTTGCGGCCGAACAAGGTGCCCTGCGGGCCCTTCAGCACTTCGATGCGCTTGATGTCGTTGAAGGCCAGCAGTGCGCCGCCGGTGCTTCCGGCGTAGACGCCGTCGATGTATATGCCTACCGGCTGGTCCACGCCCATGCCGAAATTGCCGGAGGACTGCACGCCGCGCAATTCGAACGATGGCTGGGTGGGCTGGGTGGCGCCCACCACCAGGCCGGGCACGAAGATGTCGATCTTGCTGATGTCGGTGGCGGCCAGCGTGTCGACCTGCTTCGCGGTGACGATCTGCAGCGCGATCGGCACGTCCTGCACTTCCTGGGTGCGGCTCTGCGCGGTGACGGT
>DATMTH010000214.1:0-3441 GCA_035564915.1 Rhodanobacter sp. | reverse complement strand
GATGCCGAGCGAGGCGAACTCGATGACGTCGATCGGCTTGGACTTGGCTTTCATGATGTCCGGCAGCTTGATGAAGCGCGGCTCGTTGAGGCGCAGGTCGGACGTGATCACGGCAGGCAGTTCCACCTCGATGGTTTCCAGGCCGGCGTCCACTTCGCGCGTCACGGTGGCCTTGCCATCGGCGATCTCGACCTTGCTGGCGAAGGTGGCCTGCGGGCGATCCCACAACGCGGCGAGCATCTGACCAGTCTGGTTGGCGTCGTCATCGATCGCCTGCTTGCCCAGGATCACCAGGCCGGGTTGTTCCTTTTCGATCAGCTTCTGGAACGTGCGAGCAGCGGTCAACGGCTGCATGGCTTCGGCGGTCACCACGTGGATGGCGCGATTCGCCCCCATCGCCAGGCCGTTGCGCAGGTGGGCGGTGAGATCGGCCGGACCGATGCCGACCACGATCACTTCTTCGGCCACGCCTTTCTCGCGCAGGCGCAGCGCTTCTTCCAGCGCGATGTCATCGAACGGATTGGCGGAAAGCTTCACGCCGTCGGTCACCACGCCGGTGCCGTCGGGTTTGACCTGGATGCGCACGTTGTAATCCACGACGCGCTTGTAGCCGACCAGAATCTTCATCTGCGGTTCCTTCAAGTTGCCGAGCGCCTAGGGCGCAGAAATGAGGCATTCTAACCTGATTGGTCAATCCATGCGGATGCGTATGGACGAAGACGCTGGACAACGATTGTGCTAGCCGTGGCAACCCGGAACATTCCTGAATGCGTGGTTGACGCGTTTGACAAGTTTTGATGCGGCTGATTACTGCGTCCAGGGCGAGCGCCGACCACAGGATTGGCTTTCGCTGCGGGGTGGCGAAGCACCGCTGCCAAGCGGCCGACAGGAGCCGCCTCCGGTATCCTAGGAGCGTGGGCGGCAGAAATCTTCCGGCTGCGAAAGCGTCTGCGTGGTCCATATTTCCGTCGCTTTTTGGCCCATAGAACCACTATGGGCCGGCGAATCGTCGAAAATCTGTCCTCACGCAGCCACTTTTTCACCTCGAAAGTTTCTACCACCCACACTCCTAGATGTCAGTGATCTCTATCCGTGGGCATCGGCAGATCACCACCTACGAATGAGCACATCGAACCGGACTGCAGCAAGGCATGACGAACACCAGGATTTCAGTGGCCTTGTGCACCTATAACGGCGCGGCGTTCCTGCCGGAGCAGTTGGACAGCTTGCTTCGGCAGACGCGTCTGCCCGACGAGATCGTGATCGGCGACGATGGTTCCACCGACGGCAGTCTCGGGATCGTCGAGGCATTCGCACGCAAGGCTCTCGAAGCGGGCGTGCAGATGAAGGTGGTCCGCCAGCCCGTCAACGTCGGCTACGTGCGCAATTTTTCCGACATGCTGCTTCGGACCAGCGGCGAAGTGATCTTTCTGTGCGACCAGGACGATTGCTGGCGAGCTGACAAGCTGGCGCTGATGACAGGGCGTTTCGACTGCGAGCCGGATCTATTGCTGTTGTGCAGCGACGCACGGCTGGTTGACGCAGACAGTCACGACCTGGGTGTCACGCAGTTCGATGCACTGGAGCTGGACACGACGGAGAGGGTTGCGGTGCACGCCGGTCGCGCGTTCGAGGTGCTTTTGCGCCGGAGCATGGTGACAGGCGCGACGGCGGCGGTGCGACGCAGTGTGCTCGGGGCGTGCCTGCCGGTGGGGCAGAACTGGATCCACGATGAATGGCTGGCGATCGTCGTGGCGGCGATCGGGCGGCTGGACGTGGTTGAGCAAACGCTGATCGACTACCGCCAGCACGCGAGCAACCAGGTGGGCATGCGCAAACGAACGTTGCGCGACAAGTGGCGCGATCTGGTCTGCGCCCGGCAGCAGCAATTCCGGGCCGAGGTTGTGCGCATGCAGGTGCTCGAAAGGCATCTGGCAAGCCTGGGTGACCAGGTGGGCGACAAGGACCTTGCAAGCCTGGCGTGTCGCCGGCGACATTTCGAAACCCGAGTGGCCATGGGCGTGCTGGCACGCTGGCGCCGTATGCCGGCAATCTGGCGCGAAGCGCGCGTAGGCAACTACGCACGGTTTGGCACCGGCGCGCGTTCGATACTGCGGGACCTGCTGCGCCATGGCTGATCCAAGGAGCATCGGCGTATGTGCGGTTGTGGTGACGTATCGTCCCGACCACGGCGCATTGAGGCAGCTGCTGGATGCGGTCCGTCCACAGGTGGACGCGGTGGTGCTGGTGGACAACACGCCAACATTCGATGTCGCCATCCGGGAACACGACGACGTGCATATCATCCGGTTGCAGCGCAACGTGGGCTTGGCGGCGGCGCAGAACATCGGTATCGCATGGGCGCGCGAGCATGGACATGCACAGGTATTGCTGCTGGATCAGGACAGCGTGCCAGGGACGGGCATGGTGACGGCGTTGCGCGAGGCGCTCGCGCGGGCGGAGGCGGAGAGCCTGATAGGTGCCGTCGGGCCACGGTTCCGTGACCTGCGCGAGGATCGCGACGCGCCGTTCGTCGGCATTGGTTTTCCTCTGAATCGGAAGTACTGGTGCGAGTACCCCGAACAGATCGTGACCTGCGACTTCCTGATCAGCTCGGGCAGCTTGATTCCGATGGCCGTGCTCGATGCTGTGGGTGGCATGGACGAAGGTCTGTTCATCGACAACGTCGACCTGGAATGGAGCTTTCGCGCGCGCGCGGGGGGCTACGTCCTGCGCGGCGTATGCGCGGCGACAATGTACCACCAGCTTGGCGATGCGCGGCGCCGCATGCCGTTCGGATTGGGGCATGTAGTGGTGCATGGGCCGGTACGCCTTTACTACATGATGCGCAATCGCGTGCTGTTGTACCGCATGCCGCACACACCGGCTGTGTGGGTGGCCCAGGATCTTCCGCGACTCGTCGCCAAGCTGTTCCTGTTTAGCGTGATGGTGGGGCCGCGGTTGCGCAACCTTGGCTACATGCTACGCGGGCTGTACGACGGCGTGCGCGGCCGTCGCGGTGTCTGCCCGAGCAGACCTCCTGCCTGACGTGTCACGCGGCGCGTGGCAAGACGAGCCGGTCGGTCCGCTTTACAGGTTCTGGTAATTCGGCCCCGAGCCGCCTTCCGGGGTGACCCAGGTGATGATTTCGTACGGGTCCTTGATGTCGCAGGTCTTGCAGTGCACGCAGTTGGCGGCGTTGACCTGCAGGCGCTTGCCGTGTGGGGCGCTGGTGTCTGCCACCATCTCGTAGACGTTGGCCGGGCAGAAGCGGGTGCAGGGGTTGTCGTATTCCTCGACGCACCGGGTCGCGCAGATGTCGGTGTCGGCCACGTGCAGGTGGATCGGCTGGTCTTCGTCGTGTTCGGTGGCGGCGAAGTAGACGCCGGCGAGGCGGTCGCGCGGCGGCAGCTCGCGTTGCACGTAGTCGCGCTTGGGCGC
>DATMTH010000213.1:0-3840 GCA_035564915.1 Rhodanobacter sp. | reverse complement strand
ATAATATAACGCTCCAGGACGCACTGACTGCCACAGCGGGTGACAGGGTTAGGACTGCTGGATCGGCGCGGGGTTCTTGCCGGGACGAATCATCAGCCAGGCCATCGCCGGCAGCAACAGGATCGCACCGAACAGGTTGGCGCTGAACATGA
This sequence comes from Rhodanobacter sp., assembly GCA_035564915.1. Lineage (GTDB taxonomy): Bacteria > Pseudomonadota > Gammaproteobacteria > Xanthomonadales > Rhodanobacteraceae > Rhodanobacter. Next base: position 3,688 of record DATMTH010000213.1, on the reverse strand, counting down.
ACAGCAGGAGCAGGCCCATGTCGGCCTGGAACTGCAACTGCGAAAACAGCCAGGTGAAGACTGCCACGATCAGCGACAGCGAGGTGAATACCACCGCCTTGCCGGTGTGGCGCAGGGCCTCGAAATAGGCCTGGCGCAATTCATGCCCTTGCTGCAGGTAACGCGCCAGCACGCTCCACAGGTAGATGCCGCCGTCGACGCCGATTCCGACGCCGAATGCCGCCACCGGCAAGGTGGCCGCCTTCATGCCGATGCCGATGGTGGCCATGATGCCGTAGGTCAGCAACGAGCATAGGATCAACGGCGTCATGATGCTGACCACCGACGCCAGGGAACGGAACGAGATCCAGACGAATACCAGCAATGTCAGGTGGACCCAGACGATCACCAGGATCTCGCGCGCGCGGATTTCCTCGTTGGTCGCGGCCATTACGCCGACGTTGCCCGAGGCCAGCGCGAAATCGACGCCAGGCAGCTTGTGGCTGGCGTTGAACGCTTTGACCGCGTCGGTGATGCCGGTGATGGTGGTGGCGCGATGGTCGTGGGTGAAAATCAGCACCGGCATCGCCGAGCAGTCAGGATTCTGCAGGCCGGCGCTGGACGGCACCGGCCGGATATCGTTGGCCAGTCCGGCCTGGTTCCTGGGCAGGACATACCATTGCGGCGCGCCTTCGTGCACGGCGGCGTTGACGCTGCGTGCGATCAGCGGCAGCGAGATCACCGACTGCACGCCGGGCGTGTTCTGCATCTTCCAGCTGAATTCGTCGATCAGGCGCATCGTGCGCGGATCGACGCAGCCATACTGCTTGGCCTCGACGATGACCTTGAGCAGATCGACGCCGATGGCGAAATTGGCGGCGATGGCGCGTGAGTCCTGGTTATAGATGCTGTTGGGCCGCAACTCGGGCACACCGACCTGCTGATCGCCGATGGTCAGCTTCGGATACATCCACAGTGCCCAGGCCAGCAGGGCGCAGGCAATGGCAATTGCAGGCAGCGCCAACCGCGGCGTTGCAAAATCCGCCAGCCGTCGCCACAGCCGGTCGCCGATGTCGATGCGCAACTGCTGGCGGCGGCGGAATTTCTCGACGTCGACCAGTCGCACCCAGGTCAGCACGATCGGCAGCATGATCTTGTTGGTGATGATCACTGCGGCCATGCCCAGCGCGGCGTTGATCGCCATTTCCTGGACGATGCCGATCTTGATGAATGCCAGCGTGCCAAAGCCGATGACGTTGGTGAGGATCGCCACCGTGCCGGGGATGAAAAGCTGCCTGAAGCTTTCCAGGGAAGCGTCGAACGGGCTGCGCCGGTTCTCGGCGACCTCGTGGCCCCAGGCGTTGATGTACTGCACGCCGTGCGAGACGCCGATGGAGAGGATCAGGAAGGGCACGAGGATCGCGAACGGATCGAGGCCGAAACCGGTCAGCTTGAGCAGGCCCAGTTCCCAGACCACGGCGGTAATGGCCGCCGACAGCGGCAGCAACGACAGCCGGAACGAGCCGCAGAAGACCCACAGCAGCAGCAGGGTGAGCAACAGGGCGATGACGAAGAAGCTGACGACCTCGAGGCTGGCATTGGTGACGTCGCCAACGACCTTGGCGAAGCCGATGATGTGGATGGAAATGCCGGCATCCTGGTACTGCTGGCGGATCGCCTCGAGCTTCTTGGCGACCGCATCGTAGTCGAGATGCTTGCCGGTGGCAGGATCGCGCTCAAGCAGTTCGGCGCTGACCATGGCGCCGTCCTGGTTGGCCGAGACCAGCCGGCCGATGATGTTGGCCTTGGCTACGTTGTCGCGGATCTTCGCGAACATCTCGGGACTGGGCGTGTAGTTGCGCGGCACCACGTCGCCGGTGTTGAACCCGTCTTCCACTACCTCGATATAGCGCACGCCCGGCGTGAACAGCGACTGCACGCGCGAACGGTCGACCCCGGGCAGGAAAAACACCGCGTCGGTGACTTTCTTCAGGGTGTCGAGGAAGTGCGCGTTGTAGATGTCGCTGTGGCCGCTCTTGCCGTTCTGTATCAGGGCGATGGAGATCAGGTTGGCGCCGCCGAAAGCCTTCTCGTACTTCTTAAAGACTTTCATGTAGGGATGGTCCAGCGGAATCTGCTTTTCGAAGCCGGCGTCGGGTCGCAGTTGCAGCGCGTGCACGAACAGAAACACCGTCACGAGCATCAGCAGGCTGAAGGTCAGCCAGCGTCTGGCGTAAACCAGCGGTATCACCGCTCGCAGTATCTTGTCAGCGCCGCTCACGCAGGTCTCCTCCTCCCAGGTCGGGTTGCGGAGTTTCCGCCGGGATTGCCCGGCGACCTCCTGTTTCCCGGCATTGTGAGCGAAGCGCCGGATTCGTGCCAGCGGGCGACTTGCAGGCCTTGCGAATTGAGGCAGAATGAAACCAACGTGGCGGGTGGGGAGTGGGGACGATGCAGATGATCACGGTGATTGTGCTGACGGCACTGTTGTCCAGCGGGCTGACCATGGTCCTCGCCTGGTTGCTTTACCGGCTGCGCCTGGAGAAGCAGCTGACCCTGCAGTTGGAGCAGATCCAGGTCGAATTCGAGGCGCGCGTTAAAAGCGGCGTGACCGCCGCTGCGATGGAATTGCTGCCTGAACTGCGTGCGCAGGTGAAGCTGGGCTTCCTCGACGCGCTGCAGGAATCGCGTGCTGCAGGGCTGGTCGAGGATACCGCCAAGGTGATGGCGACCGGCGCAGGCCTGGTGGAGAATGGCCTGAGTGTGCTGTTCGGAGTGGGCAAGCCAAAACGCTGAACGTGAGCGCGTCACGCGGCAACCAGTTCAGTTCAGCAAAGATGCGCAGTCTGCTCTAGCGAGGGGGTGTCTGTAGCCCAAAATTCTGAATTCAGATGTGTGCGAAGACTTGTTGCGCGGGTTCTGCCGCGTGAAACAAATGTCCTTGGAAGGCGTTAACACCCATCTCCAGCAGCGCGGCGTAGATTTCTTCGGTCTCGACGCCTTCGGCAACAATTTCCAGATTCTGCATCTTGCCGATAGTCACGACAGCATCGACGAGCGCCCGGTTGATCGGATCGCTGAGCAGATCACGTGTGAACGAGGTGTCGATCTTGATGCCGTGCACCTTGAGCCGCTTGAGCAGATCAAAGGAGTTGTAGCCAGTACCGAAATCATCCAGCCAGACCCGATAGCCACGGCGCGTCAGTTCGTCAATTAAGTGCACTTCAGTCTCGGTGCCTTGCAGTTGCTCCATTTCGGTGATTTCAAAACGCAGCATCCCGCGATCGATGTCGCAGTCATCAAGTAGTGCCAACATCCACTGGGAAAAGCTGACGTCACCAATGCTCTTGGCATCGAGATTGATCGACATATAGATTTTTCCGTGAGTGGATTGCTTGAGTTGCTGAAATTCCGCGCTCTTGATGACGGTATCAAGCATCCATTGGTCAACGCGACCGTTCCAGCCCATGCGTTTGACAGCCGGCATGAATGAACCTGGCGGGATGATTTTGCCAGTCTCGTCCTGCATCCTAACGAGTGCTTCATAACCGATGAGCTGACGGTCCCGGTTCACGATTTTTTGCAAGAACACACGATACAGATTGCTCTCGAACGCATTCTGAATCCGCTGCGCCCAGTCCATAATGCGTTCTGCCTGCAGTATCTCGGCATCATTGGTTTCGTAGATGTGATAACGACCACGGCCCTG
>DATMTH010000212.1:0-58000 GCA_035564915.1 Rhodanobacter sp. | reverse complement strand
GGGTCTAGATTTGTTTTCATGCAGTCGATGGAACAAAAATACCTCGATAAAATTGACCCTGCATTTAGTACTATAGACAATCCTCCTGTCCCGGCGTACCCCCAGAAGATCAAGTTTGGATCTGGCTTGCAACTGAATTATATGTGCAACAAAGTAATTGAAATCACAGTAGATACGGATCAGGGAGGCTGGACTTTCAAATGGCAATAAGTTGTTCCCGAAGAAAGGAGGGCGAAGAAAAGGAATGAGGGGTCAGGTTCATGAATCCATGCATGGCAAATGAACGTGACCCTATGGTTTGGTCGACAATCAAGGGGGAATCATGACTCGATGGAGTGGAGCCGGGTGGCGCGCAGCTGGTGCCGCGCGGTATGCGCTGGTGCTGTCGGCTGTGCTTGTCGTGGGCGGGTGCGCTACCGGTTACAAGGACATACATCACAGCATCCCTTTGTTTGAGGCGTTTGGTGGGGGTGGCTACTGGGATGAGCCGGGCCCGGGCGAATTGACCAAGGTGGGCTTTGCTGCCAACGGCCACACGGACAACACGGCGGTGGTTACCTACCTGACATGGCGTTGCACCGAGCTTGCCATCCAGCGGCACAAGCCGTTCATGCGGATCTACCCGAGCCTGGTTTCGGCGGTGCGTGATCGGCCATCGACGGATATCAGCGTGGCCAACATCATGGGTGGTCCCGCGGACTGGGTATTTGTCCTGTTTGACGATCAATACGTAGCCGGTGATCTCGATGTCGCGAAGGTGCGTGCGCAATTGTTGCCGCGGATGAAGGCTGAGGGGGTGGCTCCGTGACGAATCATCAGCGTATGGCCATGCCAGCCCTGCTGGCGTGCGTTCTGGCCGGATGCGTCGGCCTGCCTTCCTACCAGCCCCCAGCCGATGCGGCGATGGTGGATGTGAAGTTGTCGCCCAACATGCGCAACGACGCCATGACGATGTGCGTGGATCGAACTTGTTACACGGCACATCCGAGCAAAGGGCATCTGAAGGTCCCTGCCGGCGAGCGCATAACGCTTTTCCGCTATTTTGTCGCGGGCGGGTATCAGGTCACCTACTCGTGCGACCCGGGCGTGAGTTTCCGTACGCGGGCCGATTTGGCGTATTACGCCGATTTCGAAATCAGGGCGAATCGTTGCGGTTTCCTGGTCTTCCGGCTTGATCCGGGCAGCCGGATCGGGATTGCCTGGGAGCCAACCGAGAGGCTGATGAAACGCTGAAACGGTTCTGTCCCCGGCACTGCCTGTTGCGCCACCCGCACGAAGTCAGGTGAGCACCCGGCATACGGTCGCGGCGTACGCGTGACGCAGGCAGATCGAACTGTCCTTCCGGGATCTTACGTCACACCGTCACGGGCAGGCTTTTGAGGACAGCTTGACCCGCAAGGGTACGGACAAGGGCATCGAGGTCGCCGTTGCTCCCCACGATGGCTGTAATCAAGGATGCGGCTGGGCCGTGAGACGCTGCCGCGACGCTGGTCATATGCCGGGCTCGAGGAACGATACGAAAGCCGGACTGTGCCTGCGCCCGGACATCCGGGTCACTGCTGACACGCCACCGACATTTCTGGTGATGGCCGAAGACGACCACGTCGACGGTGTCGAGCAGGTACTGGCCTAGTACGTCGCGCAGCAGAAGGCCGGCGTGCCCACCGAAATGCATCTTTATGTGCATGGCGGCCACGGTTTCGGCTTGCGGCCGAGCAAGCCTCCGATCGCGCAGTGGCCACAGCAGGCAGAGATGTGGCCGCACAGCGCGGGTGTGCTTTCACGGTGAACTGGCGGATGTCCCAGGGGGGGCGGCAAACGGACGAGCGGAGCAGGGCGAACCCGGCTATCGTGCGGTTCTGATCACGAATGAACATCCTTCGTCTTTTTCTCAACCGGGGACCCTCCATGACCACTGACGAGAACGTGCAGACCCATCGGCGTCGCTTCCTCCAGACCACGGCGCTCGGAGCAGTCGCGCTGCCGCTGCTGGCTGTCGGTTCGGCCCGGGCCAGCGAATGCGCCACGCAACTGCCGGCGTCGATCATGGCGTTGAAACCGGTGGCGCCACACGCCGTCGCGATCACGGTTGCCGAGCGTGAGGGGCGCGTGCGCAAGGCGCAACGACTGATGTCGGAACACAAGATCGATGCGGTCTTCATCGGCGGCGGCACCTCGCTGGACTATTTCACCGGCATCAAATGGTGGGTCAGCGAGCGCACCACCGGCATGTTGCTTCCCAGCTCCGGCGATCCGGTTTTCATCACGCCGGCATTCGAGCGCGAGCGCACGCTGGAGCAGATCACGTTCGGCAAGAAGGACGTGCGCACCTGGCAGGAAAACGAAAGCCCCTACCAGTTGATCGCCGGCGTGCTCGCCGAGTGGCATGTCTCCACCGGCACGCTGGGCATCGAGGAAACCCTGTTCTCGGCCACCCAGTTCGGCATTGCCCAGGCCGCACCGCACGTGAATCTGGTCAGCGCCACGCCGGTGACCGCGGGCTGCCGCTCGATCAAGAGCCCGGCCGAACTGGCACTGATGCAACTGGCCAATGACGCCACGCTTGCGGTGTACCACGCGGTGTGGAAGGCGCTGGAACCGGGCATGACCCAGAACCAGATATCGGCCCTGGTCGACGCTGCCTACGCGCGCCAGGGCGTGCGCGGGGAAGTGAGCATCAACGTCGGCGAGTTCACCGCCTCGCCCCATGGCTCGCCAGTGCCGCAACACATCAGCGAAGGTACGGTGATCATGCTCGACGATGGCTGCAAGGTCGGCGGCTACCAGAGCGATATCACGCGCACCTTCGTGCTGGGCAAGGCCAGCGACAAGATGAAGCGTGTGTTCGACATCGTGCGCAAGGCACAACAGGCCGCGTTGAAGGCGGCGCGTCCCGGCGCCGCCATGGAGTCGGTGGATGCGGCGGCGCGCCAGGTGATTGTCGACGCGGGCTATGGCCCCGGCTACAAGTATTTCAGCCATCGTCTCGGCCATGGCATCGGCATGGACATGCACGAGTGGTACTACCTGGTGCAGGGCAACACGCGCCGCCTCGAGCCCGGCATGACCTTCAGCGACGAGCCCGGCATTTACATTCCCGGCGAGTTTGGCGTGCGCCTGGAAGACGACATGCACATCACCGAAGACGGCGCGCGCTGGTTCACGCCACAGAGCCCGTCGATCGAACTGCCGTTTGGATAGCCCGGCCACAAGGCGCACGAGGCCAAGCGGCGGTGGAAAAACGAAGAACCGTGTTCGGGAGAACGAGCTTCACCGACAATTTCCGGATCATCGAACAGATGGCAGCGTGCAAGTGCGACAGGCCGAGATCCTGCCAGGTCTGCTTCCCCCTGCTCGCCATATGCGCATGACGAATGCTGCAGCGGACACCCGGCAAACACGCGCGGAGCAGGGTGAATCCGGCTATCGTGCGGCTCTGGTCACAAATCAGCCTCGATCGAGAGCCCGGTGCGGCGGCATCAGGGTTCCAGCGTGCCGTTCGACCAACTCGAACGCATCGCCGCGCTGGCCAGAAAACATGGCATCGGCATGCATTGGGACGGCGTCCGATCGATGCTGCTCACCGGCACGCCGGGCTTCGACCTCAAGCGCACCAGCACGCTGTTCGACACGGTCTACGCATCGCTTTGCAAATAACCTGGCGCACCGTTTGGCGCGATCCTCGCCGGCGACCGGGATCGGATGGGTCGGGCGCGTGCACTGCGCGATGTCTATGGCGGCAAGATCAAGCAGGGCTGGCAGGCCGCCCTGCCGGCACTCGATGCGTTGCATGGCTTCGCCGACCGCTACATCCACGAACAATTGCATGGTGTGGCCGAGCCGGGCAATTGTCAGCTGCCGCGTCAGTGCGACAGCAACATCTTCTCCGGCAGCCGTGGCCGGGTCTTGGGTGCCGACTTCGGTCTCGCTGGCGACGTTCAACTGCACCTGCATCATGTGGATGCAATAAAGAGCGGGCGCTGGAAAGCGGATGGCATGCTGGTGCCGGGCTTTGGCGATAGCGCCGTCGAGCTGCGGGATTCAGTCCTCACGAACGGCATGTTGCGCACCCAGCTCGGATGGTTTTCGGTGCGGGCGGTTGAAGGGACCAAGACAGCACGGCAGGCGAAGGCTCCTCGCGCTTGAGTTTCCGTCTGGACACGGCTCACGAAGTTCCACCGAACGGCCTGGACATCGCCATCCTGCGCAAGGCGAAGGCGCTGCTTGCCGATGCCGACGACTGGGATCGACAGGATGATCGCCTGTGCACGCCGGACAAGCCCGGGTTGAGCCTGCATTGCGCGCTGCGCAAGGCCACCATCAGCGAGAGCGGAGGCTTCCATCATCGACGCTCCGCGATGCAGATCGTGCGCAAGCTGGTCGACGTTCGCAGCGCGGGTCGCGACTGCAAGCATCGGTTGCGTGATTACGACAACGATCCGCGCACGACGCCGGCCGACCTGCAGTCCCTGTTCGACGAGGCGATTCTCAAGGCGCAGGCAGGGCAGGCGGCGGATACGGCAAGGTGAGCATGCGGGGCGTCGGGCTCCGACCTTGCCACGCGGGCCAGGAGGAAAGGGGGAAACACGAGGCCAGCTCCGGCTTCGTGGTATCCAGCGCCGCGGCAGAGGGCCATCAAGTGCCATCAAGTCAGGTCTGATCCCGTACACTTCTTCACGTGCATTCTTGCCGGCAATCAAGCCATGGAGTCGAACCCGTGAACGTGCTCGTATTCGGTGCATCAGGTGCGACCGGGCGTGAGGTGGTCATGCAGGCGCTTGACCACGGCCACTCGGTTCGCGCATTCGTTCGTGACCCCAGCAAGTTCGAGATCAGGCACGCCAGACTTTCGCTGATGGTTGGCGACGTGACGGAACATGCATCGGTGGAGCATGCCGTCAGGGATACCGATGCCGTCGCCAGTGCGTTGGGTTCCGGCAATTCCCTGAGTTCGCAGCCGGCCTTGATCGATGGCGTCCAGAACATTATTCGCGCCATGGAGCATGCAGGCGTGCACCGGTTCGTTTACTTGTCGATGCTCGGGGTCGGTGGCAGCGGCAGGCAACTGGGTCTCGTGGACAGGTACATCGTGCTGCCGCTCCTGTTGCGCAATGTGATGAAAGATCACGCGAAAAAGGAGGCGCTCATCAAGCGAAGCACATTGGACTGGGTGATCGTGCGTCCCCCGCGATTGACGAATGGACCGTACACCGGGCGATATCGAAGCGGCGAAGACATCAGGGAGAGAACGTTGCTGGCATCCATCTCGCGTGCCGACGTGGCGGATTTCATCGTGAAGCAGTTTGCGGACGATCGATATGCGCATGAAACACCGGCCGTGCTGGGCTGATCGATCATCAGGCTGCCAGCGGCGGTGCCGGACATTTCGAGACAAGGGAGACGGCAGCGAATGGCATTTGCCTGAGCCCCCCACCCTCGCGAACGCGGAATTCCAGCGGCTCTGGCAGCCTGCAGTCGCTCGATTCCTGCTTCGCGGGAATGACGAAATTCGGGATCTGGCATCTTTGCAATCGTCGGTGATTTCGGGGTGGAACCCATTGAGTGTCGAAGGCTGGCATGCGATACGGGTGGCCAGCACGGGACATGGCCTTCCCTGATGTCGAAAGGGGTATCAGGAACGAATGCCGCGCCGTCGCCGGCGCGGTCGAAGATGCATTGAGGCCAGGAGCAGTTGCATGTCGATGGGTTGGACTTTGCTCGGCACGTTCGGCCAGCTGGTACTGGGGTATCTGCTGTTCATGCTGGTGGCTTTTTCCGCCGGCGGCCTGGCGAACGGTAACCAGTTCCGCCCGGCGCAAATGAAGGTCCTGGACTTGTCGTTGTTTGTGCTGCCGGGGGCTTGTGCGCTGAGTGCCGTGATCGTGCTTTGCCTGCAGTGGGCTGGCGGCAGCGCGCGTTCGTACGGGTGGTACCTGTTGCCGCTGGTTGCGACGGCGTTGTACTTCGCCTATTTCAGCGCGCTGGTCCGTTCGGTGCGTCGTGGCCGGTAACCAGAACAGGGTCGCAGTGCACATTGTCCTGGAAAGAGGGGCGGGTTCATGTGCTGCCTGGCGCAAGCAGGCCTCACCGTGTCGGCTGCCAGCCGTGCGTTGCTCTTCTCGGGTGTGGAGATTGACTCGTATCCTCAGCAGGAGACTGCAAATGAAGCATGTGCGTGCGTGTTGCGTCGCAGGGACAATTTTTATCCTGTGCGGCTGCGCCACGACGAAGCCACCGTCCCCCAGGCTGGAAATCCTCGCCAACACGACATCGGGCGGCAAGGGAACTCCGTGGGGTCGCAGCGACTCGATCGCGAAATTCACGAAGCTCACGGGCACCACGAGTGATCCCACATACGGGCTGACCGAAAAGAATCCGATCAAAGTCGGTGGTTTGAGCGAACGCAACGAAGCGGAGTATCTCAACGGCTTGAGAGGTCCGTCAGGCGAGCCGATCGAGTACGAAAGACTTGGGTCTTGCTGCCCATTCAAGACGCCGAACGCGATGATCGAAAATGTCGGCCTGCTTGATGCGTTTCGCGTAACCTACGCGGGCCAGGCCAAGCCTTCCGTTCTCTACATCGATTTTTACGATGATGGGCCGCTGTATGTTCCCGTCGGTTTCAATCCGAGATCCAACTGACGGCAAATGGGGAAGCATGCCGCTGCCTTGCGACCATCCACGGTCAGCGGAGGGTGGACTCGGAATGGGCCCGGCTTCACCCCTCGCGGACCGGCAAGTGAGCCTCGCACTGCTGGCACTGCCAACAAACCGATCGGAGAACATGCGATGAAGACGATTGGCCTGATCGGCGGCATGAGTTGGGAATCGACGGCGTCGTACTACCGACTGATCAACGAGGCCGTGAAGACGCGGCTGGGTGGGCTGCATTCGGCGTCGCTGCTGCTGCACAGCGTGGATTTTTCCGTGATCGAACAGTTGCAGCGCGCCGGCGACTGGGATGCGGCCGGCGTCCAGCTGGCGCAGGCGGCTCGCGGACTGCAGGCCGCGGGCGCGGGGGTGCTGCTGATCTGCGCCAACACCATGCACATCGTGGCACCGGCCATCGTGGCTGCCGTGCAGATTCCACTGCTGCACGTGGTCGATAGCACGGCCGCAGCGGTGCGTCAGGCCGGCGTGCGCCGGGTCGGCCTGCTCGGCACGCGCTTCACCATGGAGCAACCGTTCTACGTCGAGCGCCTGCGGCAGCAAGGGCTCGATGTATTGCTGCCGGACGCCGATGACCGCGTGCTGGTGCACCGGGTGATCTACGAGGAGCTGTGTCGGGGGCAACTGCTCGCCAGCTCGCGTGACGACTACCGCCGGGTGATGGCGGCACTGGTGGCGCAAGGTGCCGAGGGCATCATCCTGGGCTGTACCGAGATCGCGCTGCTGGTCGACGCCGGCGATGCTTCGGTGCCGCTGTTCGACACCACCCATCTGCACGCGCAGGCGGCGGTGGACTGGGCGCTGGCGGATGCCTGAAAAACAATCAGCTTGATCCATCCGCGTGTGGCAGTGCCCCTGTCCTTTTCAGGTTTGGCCGGAAGACAGCCCCGATGCCACGGTAGCGTGCGCCCGCGCCGCCAGCGTCTTGCGATCGGTGTCGGGCGGGATCGCCATCGGCGGATGGAAGATCACCCGCACCACGGCACCTGACAGGTGCAGAAAGCGTCTGACGTGCGGGCCGGCCTGCATGTCACCATGGAATGCGTAGGCGTCGCGATCGCCGCCGCTCGCCAGGGTGCGACCATCAACGGACTGGATCTGCAGGGTGAAGGGCTGCAGCACCCACGCCGGGTTCATCGCCGGATCGCCCAGGAACAGCGAGAACAGACTGGATTTGAACGGCGACACCTGTTCGCCGGATGAGGTGGTGCCCTCGGCGAACAGCACCAGATTGTGGTCGGGGCGCATCTGCGCGGCGATACTCGCCGCCACGTTGGCCGCGTCGCGGCGGCGCCGACTGATGAACAGCGTTTGCCCCAGCGCGCCGACAAAACGCATGCCCGGCCAACGCTCCATGTCGTCCTTGGCGATGAAGCGCGTGCGCAACAGGCTGCCCAGCAACACGATGTCGTAATGCGACACGTGGTTGCCCACGAATACCGTGCCGCCGCCCTGGCATATCGTGCCGGTGAGCTGGACCCGAATGCCCAATGCCCGGCGCAGACAGCCGAACCACCATCGTGGCAGCACGAACGCCGCCGGCCCGCGGGCAAGGCGCATCAACAGCCACTGCGCCGGCATCAGCAGCAGGCTGGCCAGCAGCATCGCGGCGAGCTTGCCGCCAGCGCGCAGCGAGGCCAGAACGGGGTTGTGGGTGCGAGGCGGTTGATTGACGCTCATGCTGGTCATACGTGCAGGCCCGCTGTTGTGGATGCAGCTTGATGGCAGTTGACCTCCGACAGCCTGCAGCCACTGGATTCATGCCTGCGCAGCGATGACGAAACTCGGGGCCGTGCGCCTCAAGCAGGTGCCATTCCGGCCAGGGCGATTTGCACAACGGCGTCAGGTCGTGACGGCCCGGATTCGATGGCGATCCCCGAACGTTTGCTTTTCACTGCGGCTGTCGGGGCGGCATGCGCTTGCTGCCCGCCATTTCGTCAACCGTCTGCGCGATGTTCTTGCTGGCGAAATGGTCGAAGTAGTGCCAGTTGCCGTAGTCGCTTTTCAATTGCTGAAGCACATGCTGCTGCAGCGTGTTGCCGGCTTCGCCCTTGTTGCTTGCGCTGGCGATGGCATGACGCAAGGTCACGAGGTAACCACGAAAAGCGCGCACGTCGGCGGCCTTGCCGATCTCGCCATGCCCGGGAACGAAGGTGGCGTCGGGATAGTCCGTGAGGAAGGTGGCGTTGCTCTGGATCTGGGCACGGGTGTCGGCGTCGATCAGGTTCGGCAGGCTGCGATTCCAGAACAGGTCGCCCGTGAAAACCACCCGTGCATCGGGGATGGCCACGATCGAATCGCCACCGGTGTGCCCGGGCAGCACGCGCACCACGATTCGGCGATGGCCCAGATACAGCTCGATTCCGCGTCGATAGAGAACGCTGGGCAAGACATACGACTGCACCATCTTTCGTTGCGCGGGCGTGATCTTCCCGCCGAAGAATTTCAGATTCTCGGTGCGCTCCCAGTCACGCACGTTGCGTTGCGCCAGGATGACCGCGCCGGCGGCCTGATAGACACCGTTACCGGAGACGTGATCCAGGTGGTAGTGGGTGTTGACCAGATAGCGCACCGGCAGGGGTGTCTTCTCGTGGATCACTTTCAGCAACGCCTTCGCTGCAGCGGGATCCTCGAAACTGTCCACCACCAGCACGCTGTCGTCGCCGATGACGAAGCCGGAATTGCTGCCGGCGTGACTGCCAGGCACGGCGATCGCCACCCAGATGCCCTTGCCGGCCTGATGCAGGCTGAAGAAGGCTTGCGTATCCGCGGCCCTGAGCGTGGCGCAGCACAGGCCCAGGCAGAGCCATGGCAACAGGTTTCTTGAACGCAGCATGGAATCCTCCCACCCCGGGCGATCGGATAAGGCAGCCACTATGCACCATGTGCGACCGGGATGAGATGGCAGGCAGCCTCGCCACGAGCCGCGATGTCCGCCGCCGTGACGATCCCTCAAGAAGATGCCTGGAACCGCTGGCGACAAGGGAGAGCCTCTCGTCGGCCTGACAACCTCGACGGAGCCAGGCCCGGGGAGATGATCCGGATGCCGGTTTGCAGGCAGTACAAAGCGCATTTGCGTCGGAACTTCCCGGCGCTCCGTTCGAGCGGAGCCCTTCGGTACTCCCCCGCTGCGGTGGCGATTCAATTCTCGCCGCTCGGCAAGTGAGCCGAACCCCTGTGCTTTGCGTTATGTTGAGTGCTCGGCACAGTCGACCTGGGGAATGTGGATGACCCGTTCTATCCGTTTCGTTGCGGCGCTGCTTGCGGCCGGCCTGATATTTGGCGCAGTTGCCGAAGCCCGTGAGGCGCCAGCGCAAAAATATCCGTCATTGCCCAGCGAAACGCCGGTGCAGTTCACGCCGGATCATTCCAGTTTCGGCTACGGCATCCGCGACGTGATGATCCCGATGCGCGACGGGGTGAAGCTGCACACCGTGATCATGATTCCCAAGGGTGCGCACGATGCGGCGATGCTGCTCACGCGCACTCCTTACGACGCCTCCAGCATGGTCACCGAAACCGTGCACGGCCAGCTCAGCGGCGACATGGCCAGTGCATTGCGGGGAGATGCGGACGATGCGCTGACGGGCTACGACAACGCTGTTCCCGTGATCGTGCAGGGCGGCTATATCCGCGTCATCCAGGATGTGCGCGGCAAATACGGTTCCGAGGGCGACTTCGTCATGAATCGCCCTTTCCGCGGGCCGCTCAACCCTACGCCCGTGGACGAGGCCACCGACACGTCCGACACCATCGACTGGCTGGTCAAGCATGTGCCGCAGAGCAACGGCAAGGTCGGCATGCTGGGCATTTCCTACGATGGCTACGAGGCGCTGGTGGGGATGATGAACCCGAATCCCGCGCTCAAGGTGGTGGTGCCGATGAACCCGATGGTCGACGGCTGGATGGGCGATGACTGGTTCCACAATGGCGCCTTCCGCCAGCAGAACATGCCCTACGTCTACGAGCAGGAAGCCACCCGCGACAACAGCGCCAAATGGTGGACCCATTTCTACGACGACTACGCTTTGTACATGCATTACGGCTCGGCCGGCGCCATGGGCAAGGCCTACGCGATGGGCCAGATCGGATTCTGGAACAAGCTCGTCGAGCACCCGGCCTACGACAGCTTCTGGAGTGGGCAGGCGATGGACAAGATCCTCGCGAAACAGCCACTCAAGGTGCCGGTGATGCTGGTCGCCAGCCTCTGGGACCAGGAGGACAGCTATGGCGCCATGGCCGTATACCGGGCCATCAAGCCCGGGGATACCGGCAACGACATGGTCTATCTGGTCATGGGGCCGTGGTATCACGGCCAGGAGATCGAGCCGGCCAATCATCTGGGCGCCATCCGCTTCGGCAGCGACACCGGCACGTATTTCATGCAGCACGTGCTGGCACCTTTCCTGGCCCACTACCTGAAGAACGATGCGCCGCCCAATCCGGTTGCCCCCGTCACCGCCTACCGCACCGGCGCCAACCAGTGGGAACACCTCAAATCCTGGCCGCAAGGCTGTGCCAGTGGCTGTGATATCAAACCGGCACCGTTCTACCTGCATGCCGGCGGCAAGGCCGATTTCACGGCGCCGACTGCCGCCGAGAGCGCCGAGACCAGTTACGTGTCCGACCCGGCCAAGCCGGTGCCGTTCCGCGCGCGTCCGATCCTGCCGTCGGGCTACAACGACGGCATGACCTGGTCGGAATGGCTGGTCGACGACCAGCGTTCGTTTTCAGGCCGCACCGACGTGGTGAGCTTTGAGTCCGGGGTGCTTGAGCACGAGGTCACCATCGCCGGCGCGCCGAAGGTGCACCTGGTCGCCTCCACCAGCGGCACTGACTCGGATTGGGTGGTCAAGCTGATCGACGTGTATCCCGACCAGGTTGCCGCGCAACCGGCCATGGGCGGCTATCAGCTGGCGGTCGGCATGGACATTTTCCGTGGCCGCTACCGCACCAGCTTTGCGCATCCGCAAGCCATCCAGCCGAACGTGCCGCTGCCGTACGCGTTCGACCTGCCGACGGCCAACCACGTGTTTCGCGCCGGCCACCGCATCATGGTGCAGGTGCAATCGAGCTGGTTCCCGCTCTACGATCGCAACCCGCAGACCTTTGTCCCGAACATCTTCCTGGCCCAACCCGCTGATTACCGGAAGGCCACCCAGCACATCTATCACGCCCCCGGCGAGGCCAGTTATGTCGAGCTGCCAGTGGTCGATATGCATTGAGGGAACGCGCGCTGCCGCCTGGAGCTGGGAAAACGGGGTGAGGTTCACTGCTAGCCGCCCGGCCGGTGGGCCTGACCCCACCGGCTTCTGGATTGGTTGGCAAGATCGTCGGTGCTGAAGCGCCACGCGCGGTGGTGGCACTGTTCCGGGCGGATCGCTTCTGAACCTTGCCTGCGATACGCTCAATCCGAAATCGTGTAGCCGTGTTTCTTCATGATGCCAAGCACCTTGTCCACCGGCAGTGCCCCGACCGCGTGGCCATCGAAGCCGGTCATGCCCTGCGCATGGAACAACGAGTTGATGATGGCTTCTTCAGTGGCTTCGATGGTGGCCATGAACAGCGGTGACATCGCATCATTGCGCAGCACGGTGACTTGCTGGGTCGACTGCTTCGCGTCATGCGGCATGCGCACCGCTTCATTGGTGGAGAAGGCGATCACGTAGTCGCCGCTGCCGTTTGACGCGATGCCGCCGGTGAGCCCCAGCCCCAGAATGGCACGCTTGGCCAGTCGCTTCAGATTGCGTGAGTCGAGGGGTGCATCGGTGGCCACCACGATCATGCAGGAGCCATCCGGGGAATCGTTCAGTGCGTCGCTGAGGTAATACTTGTGCAAAGCCTTGCCGATCGGCACGCCCGCAACATTCAGCACGCCACCGAAATTCGTCTGCACCAGCACGCCTACGGTATAGCCGCCCAGTTTTGCCGGCAGCTTGCGCGAGGAGCTGCCGATGCCGCCCTTGAAGCCGAATGCGATGGTGCCCGTGCCAGCGCCGACATTGCCTTGCTCGACCTTGCCGCTGCTGGCGGTGGCGATAGCATCGAGCACATCCTGTTTTGCGACATGACGGCCGCGAATATCGTTCAAGTAGCCGTCATTGGTTTCGCCAACCACCGGATTGACCGAGCGCACATCGTCGTTTGCGGCAAACGAAAACGTGTAGTCGATCAACGCATCGGCGGCAGTCGGTACGCTCAAGGTGTTGGTCAGGATGATCGGGGTCTCGAGGTTGCCAAGCTCCTCGACCTGAGTCGAGCCGGTCAGCTTGCCGAAACCGTTGCCGACGTAGATGGCGGCTGGAACTTTGTTCTGGAAAATGTTGCCGCGGTACGGCAGCACGGCGGTGACCCCGGTGCGGATGTTGTCGCCTTTGATCAGCGTCTTCTGCCCAACCTGCACGCCGGGAACATCGGTGATCGCGTTCCACGCGCCGGGTTGCATCACCCCAATTTCGACGCCGTACTGGCGCAGGTCCTTTTGTGCGGCACACACCGGCAAAGAGGCAAGCAGCAAGGCGGCAACGGCAAGCAAGCGACAGTGCATGAGCAGGCTCCGGCCTGGATGGGAAACGCACGAAGTTGAAAAGCATGCCCCGGATGAGGCCGAACGTTAGCAGAATCGTTGCCGCGAGGCGGAATCTCGGCAGGAGTAGCATGCTCCGTCACGGCCGGCGTTGTCCCTGGTACCGGTTTCTCTGTTAGCTTCGCCGTGCGAGGTCGTCCGGGACCGTTCGTTCGGTCGCCTGGCGCCCTTGTTCATGTTGTCGCCCAAAACACCGCTGCCGTCAGCGCAGCACCTGCCGCCGGTCACCCATGCTTTCCAGTATTCGCACCTCCACGCCGCTGCTGCTGAGCACCGCATTCCTGTTGATGGGTGTCGGCTTGCTGCACACGCATATTGCGCTGGAGGGGCGTGCGCTCGGTTTTTCCGTGGCGATGATCGGCGTGCTGACATCGGGTTATTACGCCGGCTTCCTGGTCGGCACCTACGCAATCCCCCGGTTGACCCACCGCATCGGCCACATCCGCACGTTTGCGTTCTGCACGGCGTTGGTGGCGTTGGTGGTACTGGTGCAGACGCTCGACCCGGCGTACGGCATGTGGTTCGTGTTGCGGGTCCTGCAGGGAATGCTGCTGGTCGGGTTGTACGCGATTGTCGAAAGCTGGCTGAACGCGGCCGCTGATCCCGCACACCGCAGCTCGGTGTTCGCGATCTACATGATGGTGAATCTCGGGGCCAGCGCCGCTGCGCAGCAGTTCTTGCGCATTCGCGGCGAGGGCTTCGTGCTGTTCTGTGTTGTCGCGATCCTGTTTTGTGCCGCCAGCCTGCCGGTAGTTGCCACCTCTCAGCCGCAACCGCATATTCACTCGGTGCCCAAGGTGCAGATCGGGCGCCTGTTCCGGCTGGCTCCAACCGCGCTGGTCAGTGCGCTCATTTCCGGACTGGTGCTTGGCTCGTTCTGGGGATTGCTGCCGCTCTATGCGGCGGCCCGTGGTCTCGGCGCCGACGGGATCGGCACCTACATGAGCGTCGCCATCGCGGGCGGAGTGGTTCTGCAATGGCCTCTGGGGCGCTTTTCCGACCGCATCGATCGCCGCCTTGCGCTTTCGCTGATTGCCGTCGTCGCAGCGCTGGCGGCGTTGACCAACCTGTTGCTGCCGTCGGCCGGGGGTGCCGCGGCGCTGGTGGTGATCTTCGTGTTCGGCGGCATGAGTTTTACGGTATATCCGATTGCCGTGGCGCACCTGGTCGACTACCTGCATCGCGACGAACTGCTATCGGCATCCAGCACCGTGCTGCTGGTCAACGGCTTCGGCTCAGCCGTGGGGCCGTTGCTGGCGGGCGCCATCATGAGCCTGCTGCGGCCGCAATTGCTGTTCGCCTGGTTCGCCGTGCTCGACGGAATGCTTGCCGCATATGCGTTGTACCGCTTTACCCGTCGCAAGCGCGAAGTGACGCCGGACGACAACTTCGTGCCGTTGGTGAACACGACCCCGAGCTCGCTGGAGCTGCATCCGGCGGATGGCGCCAGGGACAACTAGCCAGCCGGCTCGGAGAAGTCGAGCGACACTGCGCGCACGGCTATCCGTTGTAGGTCTGCCGATGGCCGCCACATCAACCGTACCGGGTTGTTCCTGATGCGTTGATGGTGCGGCGACCGGACGAGAACGTTCGGGAGCAAGTTCGATCACCGTGAAATGGTACTGCGCATCATGGCGCTGCCGGGCGCAAAAAGCTGGCGCATGCGCCGGCATGCCAGCATTCATCAGAAAGGCTTGCCGTCGCTGCCACCGAGTTCGATAGTCTTGACCTGCGACAGTCAGCCCGCGAATTGCAATGTGGCGCCGCATGCAGCGTTTCGTGTGGGCGCGGGCAGTCGGTACGCATGGTACAGACTTCATTGCTGCTTCTAGTTTGACACCAGAACTTGCTCCACCCATTGATGTTCGCGATGGTGTGCTGGCGCCTGTTGATGAAGCGGGTGGTTGACTTGGCATGCCGCCAGGCAGAGTGGGCGCAATCGAGCCGAGAGTGCCGAGCCGGCTTGAGCGGTGCGACAAGCAGCCGTGATGGATTCCGCTGACTGGATGTTCTCTCATCTCGGATCGTCGCGGGGAACGGAAGCTTGCGTGATGGGTTGGTCGAGGCGTCTTCGTGCGAGGACAGTTGCCGATGGCCGGCGCCGGAGAACGGGTGCCGTTTTGCTATCCTCCGCGCCGTCGACTGAGTGATGGGGATCAGTGATGGTCAGAGCGATGGCAATGCTGTGTGCTGCTGTGCTGGCGCTGACCAGTGCGCCCGGCGCGCGCGCAATGACCCAAGTGAAGATCGCCGGCACATACCCGCCCGGGGACACGATCACTTTGGGTCGCAATCAGAACTTCTACCTGCACCTGGCTTACACCAGCGATCGTCCGGTTCAGATATGGGCTCAGCCGTACTTCGAGGGCCAGCCGGCGAAGGCGGGCAGCAACCCTTCGCGCCGCTACCCTGCAGGCAGCGGCGAAGCAATGGGATGGTTCTTCCTGTTCGATCCCGGCACGCGCGTCGACGAAGTGCGGATCCGTGCGGGTGACGGCACGCCCGATGGCACGCCAGTCGTCGCGACCTATGCGTTGTCGCTGACCGGCGGTGACGAGGCCGGCGAGGAATCGCCACCGCCAGCGTGGGTCAGCACACTCGGGGCCGCCGACCGGGCTGCGCAACGTGCCGACTACGAAAGACGGATGAACACGCCATTGCATACCAGCGACATCGCGATCGTCGGGGGCTTCATGCTGGCGATGTATTCCTTGGGCCTGATCGGCTTCGCGGCGCCGGCGTGGGGCCTGTGGCGATGGCGCGGGGGTTGGCGTCTGGCCGCAGCGATCCCGATGGCCATGATGGTTTTCGTGGTGTTGCGTCTTTTCATCGACACCGCTCGCGACCGCACCTCGCACAACCTGTGGCCATTCGAGATCCTCCTATGGGGTGCAGCCAGTGTTGGCTGGATGCTGCTGCTGGTGCTGGCACGCAAGCTGGTTGGAGCAAAGCGCGCCTGACCCAAGTCGGGTCGATGCATCGTCGCCGCGGTTCGAATCGCTGGGCGTTTGCGGGCCATCCCTCGCCAATGACAGGAATGGCTGGGGATTGCCATGTTTTGCTGCCATGGCCGTGCGACCTGATCCGAGGGTGGGTCTTCCGAACCATCCGTGAAGCCGGCGAAACGCGTTCGAGGAGACATCCTCGCCTGTGCCGACCGCAGTTTTGCCAACCGCCCCCTTTGCCGGCGACGACCGCCTATGCTGCAAGTCGATCACTTGCGAGGAGTTCCGCCATGGCTGATGTTTCCGGCAAGACGAGCAACGGTTTTGCGTATGAGGGGGACTATCAGTTGCCGAGCGCAGGTCGCGTCCACTGGTCGGTGACCTTTCGTCACGACGGCGATTTCGCGGGCATTCGACATGGCTGCGTGCATGACATGCAGGACGTGGTCGATGCTGCCCTCGAAGATGCGGTGAAGTGCGATATCGAGTCGGTATGGACATCGTCCCGTTGATGTCGCGTCACGCACTCAAGCTTGCTTGTAATCATGCCGATCCGGGGTCACTTGTTGGACTCCGCCCTGTTCCCCATTAGTAATGGCGCCCACTGCAACCAGCCCGGCCCTGTGGATGTGGCCGATGCTGGTTGGTGCGAGCGATATTGCGAGGTTGTGTCATGGACGACGCTTCTTGTCTTCCTCACGCTGCTTGTCGGCTGCCTTGCCCACCGCGTTCTGCAGCTTGCCGGCGTTTTTCTCGACGTTGCCGGCCACCTGCTTGCCCACGTTGCCGGTGACCTTGCCGACGGTTTCCTTGATGGCGCCCTTGACTTCGTGCTTGGTTCCTTCGGTACGATTCTTGTCCATGCATGTGCTCCGGGGGTTCGACTGCGTCATTGCAGACGGCTTCCGTTGTAGCGAGCCATCGGTGGCGGCTTCGTGATGCTGCTGTAGGCAGTGCGTTGACATACGATTGTTCATCGAGCCCCTCATTCCATGCCACCAATCCGAGCGGCCTGATCGCCGTGCACAATGTTGTGGCACAGGAAGGGCGCGATGGATGATTCCGATGGCATGGCAAGCCGTGTCCGGCCAGCCTGGCGCGGTGAAGGTTCGTTTTGCATTGCGAATCGTCGCGTGGCTGTCGTCACTGCGTCCCGACGGGCTCAAGCAAGTTCCCGCGCTGCCGATAACTCCGATGAAGCTCGCCGTTCATGCATGGCATGTGCGCGTTGCTTGGGCCGGTTGAGGCTGGCGGGTGGGAGAACATGACCGAACATGAAATCGTCGAACGTGCAGCGCTGACGCCGGCATATCCATTTGCCGATCCGGCTGGATGCGCTTGTGAGCGCTGAACCGGCCGTGGCGTCGATGGCGATGGGCGACGCCCGCGGGGAACTGCGCCTGCTCGATTCGCTGGCGGCATTCACCCATCACCGCGATATCGACGCGCTCGATCACAGCCTCGTGCTCACCCTGGCCGAGTTGACCTCGGCTTGCAGCGTGATCCTGGCCAAGCGCGGCTTTGATGAAGGCGGGCTGGAAAGCGTCGTGCGCTGCGCATCGAACCCGCGTGGCGCCTACCTGGTGCACCCGCTGGAACCTGCGTGGACCGGTCCTTCGTTGCAGCTTCTGCGTGGCTGCCTGGAGCATCTTGAAGCACGGATTGAAGTGGTCGACGGGTTGTACCGGCAGGTGGTGCCGATCCTGAGCGACGGCCGGGCGATCGGTGCGTTGCAGTTGGACAGTCGCATGGAGCCATCGACCAGCCGCCAGCTGATCGACGGATTTGCGCGAATCTATGCGAACTACACGGCGCTGCTGCATGAAAGTGAACGCGACAAGTTGACCGGTCTGTACAACCGGCGCAGCCTGGAGCGGAAGTTTCAACACCTGCTGCAACAGCATGACGAATTGTTTCGCCTCGCTTCGACGGCGTCGCCGGTGGTGCATGAGCAGCGTCAGGCGTCGCAGGTCGAAGCGACCCATGTCTGGCTGGGTATCCTGGATATCGATCATTTCAAGCGGATCAATGACACGTTCGGGCACATCTACGGCGATGAGGTGATCTTGCTTCTGGCGCAGCAGATGCGTGCAAGCTTTCGTCAGGGCGATGCATTGTTCCGCTTTGGTGGCGAGGAGTTCGTGATTCTCTTCAATGCCACGAACGAGGCGACGGTGCGAGCGATACTGGATCGCTTCCGTCAGCGCATTGCCGATCATGAATTCCCCCAGGTCGGCCATGTCACGATCAGCGTCGGCTATGCCCGGATCGCCGAGCATGATTATCCGGCCAGCGTGCTGGACCGCGCCGATCAGGCGCTGTATTTCGTGAAGCAGCATGGCCGCAACGGCACTCGCGGCTACGAGGAGCTCAAGGCGAGCGGCCTGTTGGACCATGGAAAGGTGGCCGGCACGGTCGATCTGTTCTGAAAGGTGCCGGTCGTCGAGCGACCTTTCGCGGAGGATGATCATCGGGGCGTGGGCGGCTACCCTGTGCCCATGGATCACGTATCGAGCATTACCCTGCCGCGCTGCCTCGGCTTGTTCATCCTGTCGACCTGTCTGCTGGTATTGAACGGCTGCGCCACTGCACCGCCGCGCAACAATCGGAATATCTGCTCGGTATTCGAGCAGTACCCGGGCTGGTACCGCGACGCCCGCGCGGCGCACAAGCGCTGGGGCACGCCGGTCAATGTGCTGATGGCTTTCGTGGAGCATGAGTCGGGCTATCGCGGGAAGGCGCGCCCGAAGCGGCCGCGATTCCTGTTCATTCCGTTGCCGCGCAAGTCCAGCGCCTATGGTTACGCGCAGGCCCAGGATCCGGTGTGGAACGAGTATCGCAAGGCGAACGGCCGCTGGTTCAAGAGTCGCAAGGACATGGATGATTCGCTGGATTTTCTCGGCTGGTATACCGATCGCATCCATCGCGAACTGGGTATTTCGAAATGGGATCCCGTGCACTTGTACCTCGCCTATCACGAAGGTATTGGCGGTTACCGGTCAGGTGGCTGGCGGAAGAATCGCGGCTTGTTGAGGACGGCCGCCGCTGTCGATCGACGCGCCCGCACATACGGCGCCCAGCTGCGGCACTGCAGATAGCGGGGGCTCGCCGGACCTGCGGCGGATCGCTATCCGTTTCGGCTGATGCCGGGGCGCGGTCGACCCGCCGCTGGCATGCCGGTTTCATCTGCGCCGGGCCAGTTCATGGTGGCGTGGTGATGTCCAGGCTTTCCGCGTAGATCAACTCGCACGCTCCTGCACCGGTGTCGTTGCGGGTCATCGAGGTATTCCAGCGCCAGCCGCCGGGGCGGCTGGCGTCGACGAGGAAGCCCTGGATGCGCACCACTTCGCCGGGGCGCACCTGTTCCAGTTGATGCGTGACCCGGGCATCGGCGGGAATGATGTGCATGTTGGCGCTGGAGGTTTCGATCTCGCGGCGCGGTATCGGAAACGCATTCACGTGCCAGTGGTAGAAACGGCCGGACTGGCTGATCTCGATGGTGGCCAGCACGGCGCTGTCGGACATGCGGCCCCAGCCGAGGGCGAGATCCGTCGGGATCAGCTCGGCGTCGGCACCTCCGGAGTAGTCCCTGCGTGACAGCACCCGTGCGGTGATGTCGAAGTGCGCGCGGGTGACAAGTGTGGTGTCACCGCGCTGCAGTTGCGCGCCGTGATCGAGGTTGACCTGCACCGGTGCAGCGGCTGCAAGCACACCGGGGTCGGGGTGCAGCGGAGCATGTTGCCGGTGCTTGATCACGAACAGCAGCAACAGCAGCACGGTGGCGGCGATCAGTAGCTTGCGCATGCGAACGATCGGCATGGGAATGCCGGCAGTCTACGGTGTCTGCCGGTGCTGCGGGAGTTCAGTCGAAATCCGCCGCCAGCATGCAGCGCTGCTCGCCACTCAGCAGCGTCGTCAGCGGCATCGCCGGCAGGGTCGAAGCAAGGGTGACCGGTGCGCCGGCGTTCCAGTCCTTGATCATCGAGGCATCAAGCTCGAAACGCAGGAAATGCACGGCCGAAGTCTTCTCGTCGTTGCTGCGTTCCATGTCCTCATCGGCCACGGCGACGATCGCGGCATGGCCGTGCACGCCCAGCGTGATGGCGTGTTCGATGCCACGCAGACGCACCAGCTCCACCCGACGCTGTGCCTCGTCGGGATATTCGATCAGCAGGGTGGCCTTGAGGTTGTGGCCGTCGGGGATCAGCGGGTTGTACGCGTCCAGCTCGTCCTGGATGCCGGCCGCCTCGAAAATGCGTTCGATCCGCAGCATCTCCTGCACCTGGTATTGCATGCTCAGGCGATCCTCGAAGATCAGCGTGAGGTGTTCGCCCAGATGCACCGTGCGCTGCTTCTTGTGCGCCAGCACGCGTGCGCGAAACTCGCTGCGCTGCTGGGCGTAGGTTTCGAGGGAGAGCAGGTCGGCGCGGGTCAGTCGATTCATGGGGCGATGAGTGAGTGGAGAGGAGTGAGAGAGGGGAAGAAAGGGAGCGTGGCGGGTAAGGGATTTCTCTCACTCATCACTCACTCCTCAAATGCCATAGGCCTTGCGCAGCAGGCTCAGCGGATGTTCCGCGCCGGGTTTGTCGTCGAGGCCGTGGGCGATGTGTCCCCCGGCCATCGGGCAGTCGCTGGTGAAGTGGTCGGGCGCGGTCTCGGCCACGCGCTTTTCCACCGGCCGGGCCAGCTTGCGCGAGAGTGCATAGGTCTTGTGCTTGACGCCGTAAGTGCCGTCGTGGCCGGAGCAGCGCTCGATCGTGGTCACTTCGGTAGCCGGTACCAGTTGCAGGATGTCGCGCGTCTTCGGGCCGATCTTCTGCACGCGCTGGTGGCAGGGCACTTGCCAGGCAATCTTGCCCAGCGAGGTCTTGAAGTCGGTCCTGAGCAAGTCGGCCTTGTGCCTTTCGGCCAGGTATTCGAACGGATCGAAGAAGTGCTCACGCACCAGTGCCACATCGGCATCGTCGGGAAACATCAGCGGCAGCTCCTGCTTGAACATCAGCACGCAGGACGGAATCGCCGCGGTGAAATCCCAGCCCTCGCGGGCCATCCTTGCCAGCACCGGGATGTTGCGCTCCTTGTACTTCCGCACGGTCTGGAGGTCGCCCAGTTCCAGCTTGGGCATGCCGCAGCAGCTTTCCTGCTCGACCAGCCGGGTCGGGATGTCGTTGTGGCCGAGGATCGCCGCAAGATCCTCGACCACGCCAGGTTCGGAGTGGTCGCAATAACAGGTGGCAAACAGCGCGACCTTGCCACGCGTGCGACCGGCCGGGGTGGCCTCGCCGCCGCCATCGAGATGGTGCAACCGCTTGCGTGCGGTCGGCGTGTGGTATTCGGGCACGCGTGCCGCGGCATCGACGCCCATGGTTTTTTGAAGCAGCTTGCGCGCACCTGGGTTGCGATTGGCCGCGTTGATCACCTGTACCACCACCGGGATCGAGGCGAGCTTGCCGACGGCGCGGGTGTTCGACAGGATCTTCGCCGACAGCGGCGCGCCATCGCGTTCGAAAGCCACCGCCTTGGCACGCAGCATCAGGTGCGGGAAATCCACATTCCACGGATGCGGCGGCGTATACGGGCATTTGACCTGATAGCACAGGTCGCACAGATAGCACTGCTCGGTGACCTTGGGGTAGTCGGCCTTGTCGACACCGTCGATCTCCATTGTCTTCGACTCGTCGATCAGGTCGAACAAGGTGGGGAAGGCGTGGCACAGGCTGACGCAGCGACGGCAGCCATGGCAGATGTTGAACACCCGCTCCATCTCGGCGTCCAGCGCCTGCTGATCCATGAATTCGGGATTGAGCCAGTCC
Source organism: Rhodanobacter sp. (assembly GCA_035564915.1). Classification (GTDB taxonomy): domain Bacteria; phylum Pseudomonadota; class Gammaproteobacteria; order Xanthomonadales; family Rhodanobacteraceae; genus Rhodanobacter. Next base: position 35,987 of record DATMTH010000212.1, on the reverse strand, counting down.
AGCGGGTGCCGGGTGGGCGCCTGCAGATTGCCTTCGCCTTTTTCGTGGATCAGATCCATCACCGGCCTCCGTCAGGAAGGATCGGAGTGCGCTTCCGCCGCAGCGGAAAGGCACTCCGATCCGTGGTCGCGTCAACCCAGTTCGTTCAGCGCCTTGGTGAAGCGGTTGGCGTGTGAGCGCTCGGCCTTGGCCAGGGTTTCGAACCAGTCGGCGATTTCGTCGAAGCCTTCCTCGCGTGCATGCTTGACCATGCCCGGATACATGTCGGTGTATTCATGGGTCTCGCCGGCGATGGCGGATTTGAGATTGTTGGCGGTATCGCCGAACGGCAGGCCGGTGGCGGGATCGCCGACGGCTTCCAGATATTCGAGGTGACCGTGCGCGTGCCCGGTTTCGCCTTCGGCGGTGGAGCGGAACACGGCGGCCACGTCGTTGTAACCCTCGACATCGGCCTTGCCCGCAAAATAAAGGTAGCGTCGATTGGCCTGGGATTCGCCGGCAAAGGCGTACTTGAGGTTTTCCTCGGTCTTGGTTCCTTTCAACTTGCTCATGACATCACCTCGTGGCGTGCGGCTGGGAGGGAAAAGTCGTTGCGACCCTTGCGGTCGTGACCGGTCGAGCCTAGTCCGCGCCGGCTAAACGATGAAATTGATTGTGTCGATGGTTTGCATAGCCTGCAGCTATCAGCGCGCACGCCTGCGCGTGGCGGCTGCAGGCGTGGCTGGCGCCAGCGGCGTGGCGGCAGGGTGTGCATCCAGCAGCTCGGCCGGGAGCTGGCGCAGAATGTCGGTCAACCGCCGCAGGAACCCGTCCATCGCCGAGCTCTTGCGCCAGACCATGGCGATGCGCCGGCTCGGCGGGTGGCCCTTGAACTCGATCAGGTGCAGACCGTCCACAGGCGCCACCGGCGGCTTCACCGCCATCACCGGCAGCAGGGTGATGCCTACGTTCGCCGCCACCATCTGGCGCAGCGTCTCCAGGCTGGTGGCGCGAAAGCCGCCGTGTTCACCGGCGCCGGCCAGGTGGCAGACCTCCAGCGCCTGGTCGCGCAGGCAGTGGCCGTCCTCCAGCAGCAACAGGTTCTGGTTGGACAGGTCCTGCAGTTTCAGCAGGCCCTGCTTGTGCGCCAGCGGATGCTGTTCGGAAACTGCCAGCAGGAATGGTTCCTCGAACAGGAATTCGCTGTGCAGGCTGTCTTCGTGCAAGGGCAGGGCGAGGATGCCGGCGTCGAGCCGGCCTTCGCGCAGCAGGCGCAATATCACCTCGGTCTTTTCCTCGACCAGCAGCAGTTCCAGTTTGGGGAAGGCGGCCCGTACCAGCGGCAACGCGTGCGGCAGCAGGTACGGCCCGAGGGTCGGAAAGATGCCCAGCCGCACCGTGCCCGATTCCGGGTCGAGCGTGCGTCGGGCCACCGCGCGAATCTGCTCCACCCCGCCGAGTACGTCGCGCGCGCGCAGCGCGATGTCGCGACCGACCTCGGTCAGCAGCACCTTGCGCGGGGTACGTTCGACCAGCGGCACGCCGAGTTCGTCCTCCAGCTTCTTGATCTGGGTGGACAAGGTGGGCTGACTGACGAAGCAGGCCTCGGCGGCACGGCCGAAATGCCGGTGCTCGGCCAGTGCAACGAGATACTGGAGATCGCGCAGGTTCATGGGCGAGCCTGTCCTGGCAATAGTCAGGAGCTATGGGATTTATGCTGACAATCAATTGGAACAATACACCGGTACGCTCTATCGTGCACACCGTACCGCTTGCGGTACTCCGTGCGCCGGAGCTCTCCCCCAGCTCATGCCATCCCCCCCTGCGGGCGCGCGGATTCCCCCCACCGGCACGAGGTCAGCCTCGTGCCGGTTTTTTGTTTGCCAGCGCGATCAAGCGCATCGCCGGGGCGACCGCGGTTGTCATTCTCAGCCAAGCCGCCAAGGTGCACGGGGCGCCGCGCGCATGGGTGCTGCTGGCTGCAAACATCCGTCGGCGCTACAATTTCCCGCTTAATCCCGCTCGCCACTTCACGAGGTCAGAATGTTCCCCAAGGACTGCACGATTGCCGGCTATGACGACGAACTGGCCAAGGCCATCGCCGATGAAGGCCGGCGCCAGGAAGACCACGTCGAGCTGATCGCTTCGGAGAACTACGCCAGCCCGCGGGTGATGGAGGCGCAAGGTTCCAAGCTCACCAACAAATATGCCGAGGGTTATCCGGGCAAGCGCTACTACGGCGGTTGCGAGTACGTGGACGTGGCCGAGAAGCTGGCGATCGAACGGCTCAAGCAGCTGTACGACTGCGACTACGCCAACGTGCAGCCGCATTCCGGCTCGCAGGCCAACCAGGCGGTGTACCTGGCCCTGCTGCAGCCGGGCGACACCATCCTGGGCATGAGCCTGGCCCATGGCGGCCATCTCACCCACGGCGCCAAGGTGAACATCAGCGGCAAGCTGTTCAACGCGGTGCAGTACGGCGTCGACCAGAACGGCCTGATCGACTATGACGAAGTGCAGCGCCTGGCCACCGAGCACCAGCCGAAGATGCTGGTCGGCGGCTTCAGTGCCTACTCGCAGGTGGTCGACTGGGCGTGCATGCGCCAGATCGCCGATTCGGTCGGCGCGCTGTTTTTCGTCGACATGGCGCACGTCGCCGGCCTGGTGGCCGCCGGTGTGTACCCCAGCCCGCTGCCGCACGCGCATGTCGTCACCTCGACCACGCACAAGACCCTGCGCGGCCCGCGCGGCGGTCTCATCGTGGCCAAGGGTGCGGGCGAGGAGATCGAGAAGAAACTGCAGTCGATCGTGTTTCCCGGTATCCAGGGCGGCCCGCTGATGCACGTGATCGCGGCCAAGGCGGTGGCGTTCAAGGAAGCACTGGAGCCGGCGTTCAAGGTCTACCAGACGCAGGTGGCAAAGAATGCCAAGGCGATGGCGAAAGTCTTCATCGAGCGCGGCTACAAGATCGTTTCCGGCGGCACCGAGAACCATCTGATGCTGGTCGACATGATCGGCAAGGAGGTCACCGGCAAGGCCGCCGAAGAAGCGCTGGGCAAGGCGCACATCACGGTCAACAAGAACGCCGTGCCGAACGACCCGCGCAAGCCGTTCGTCACTTCGGGGCTGCGCGTGGGTACGCCGGCGGTGACCACCCGTGGCTACATGGAAGCCGATTGCGAGGAACTGACGCAGTGGATCTGTGACGTTCTCGATGCGCCGGACGACGAGGCGGTGATCGCCAGGGTGCGCGGCAGCGTCACGGCGCAGTGCAAGAAATTCCCGGTTTACGGCTGAGATCCGGGCATGTCGTCCCTGCGGGTCGGATTGATCGGTGATCGCGACGACGGGGTGATCGCGCATCGCGCCATTCCGCTGGCATTGGCCATGGCGGCTGCGGCGTGCGACACGGCCATCGAGCCGGTGTGGTTGCCGACCGAGCAGATTGGCAATGCAGCGAGGCTGATCGAGTTCGACGGCCTTTGGTGTGTGCCGGCGAGCCCTTACCGCAGCACGGCGGGCGCACTGGCGGCGATCCGCGTGGCGCGGGAGCGGCACCGGCCGTTTCTGGGTACCTGCGGCGGCTTCCAGCATGCGGTCATCGAATACGCCCGCCACGTGCTGGGTTGGGCCGACGCCGAGCATGCGGAAACCTCGCCGCAGGCGGCGCGCCAGGTCATCGTGCCGTTGCTGTGTTCGCTGGTGGAAGTGAGCGAAGCGGTGCGCCTGCTCGACGGCTCGCGGCTGGCGCGCGCTTACGGCACGCCCGACATCGTCGAGGGCTACCACTGCAACTACGGGCTGGCCGACGGGTTCCGCGAGGCGCTGGCCGATGGCCCGCTGCGCATCACCGCGCTGGACCAAGCCGGCGAGGTGCGCGGCATCGAGCTGGACGACCATCCCTTCTTCGTCGCCACGCTGTTCCAGCACGAACGCAGCGCGCTGCAGAGCAGAATGTCGCCGCCGGTGCGTGCTTTTGTACAAGCGATGCTCGACACTCGCTGACCATGCATTGCCCTTTCTGCCAGCACGAAGACACCCGCGTGATCGACTCGCGCCTGACCGAGGACGGTTCCACTGTACGTCGCCGGCGCGAATGCCCGCAGTGCAGCGAACGCTTCAATACCTACGAAACGGCCGAGCTGAAATTGCCGACGGTGGTCAAGAGCGGCGAGCGGCGCGAGATGTTCGACGAGCGCAAGCTCAGGGTGAGTTTCGAGCGGGCACTGCAGAAGCGGCCGGTTGCCACCCATGACGTGGACGGCGCGGTGCGCGCCATCGTCAACGACCTGCGCAAGAGCAGCGAGCGCGAGGTGCCGTCGCGCCAGGTCGGCGAGCTGGTGATGCGCGAGCTGAAGAAACTCGACCAGGTGGCCTATGTGCGCTTTGCCTCGGTCTACCGCAAGTTCGAGGACGTGCAGGCGTTCCGCGAGGAAATCGAGAAGCTGGAGCGTGACCTGCCCGAGCTGGACGGGCTGCAACTGCCCTTGCTCGGCGAGGCCAGGCGCGAGAAGTGAGCGCCGGCCAGCCCGCATGGTGACACTGGCACGCTTTCGCGAACTGGCCCTGCGGCTCCCCCTGGCCGAGGAGCTCGATCATTTCGGCACCCCGTCGTTCCGTGTCCGCGGCAAGATCTTTGCGCAATTTTCGCGCGGCAGTGACGATGCCATCTTCAAGTTTTTGCTCGATGAACTCGACGTGCTGCGCATGTCGGCCAGCGATCTGTTCGAGCCCGATCCGGGTTGGGGCAAGCATGGCTGGACCCACGTGCGCATCGCCGAGATGGACGAGGCCTGGGTCGATCAACTGTTGCGTGATGCGTGGCGTCGGGTGACACCGAAAAAATTGCATGGCGAGCTGGATGGTTCAGCCTGACCGTGCCTGCCCAAGGTGAAGGAGTGAACATGTTCGTGGCCATCTACCGCTGGCGTCTGCATCCGGAACGGGAGCGCGATTTCGTCGCCAACTGGCAGCGCATCACCATGCAGGGGCTTGCCGGCGGCTCGGGCGGCTCCAGCCTGTTCCGCAACGCGCAGGGTGTCTGGGTCGCCATCGCGAGATGGCCTTCACGCGAGGCGCGTGATCACTTTTTCGGCAAGCTGGACAGTAGTGACGCCGACGCGGAGATGAGCGCGCGCGCGCGGCTGGCGGTAATCGAACGTCTGCCGGACGAAGAGCTGGACAGCGTGCTGGATTGCTGGGCGGCGTTTCCCGACATCATCGGGCCATCGAAACCATGACGGAATTCAGCGCGACCGATCACGCACACATGGCGCATGCCCTGCGTCTGGCCGAGTGTGGTTTGTACACGACCCAACCGAATCCGCGCGTCGGTTGTGTCGTCGCACGTGGCGAGGAAGTGCTGGGAGTCGGCTGGCATCAGCGCGCCGGTGAGCCGCATGCGGAGGTGTACGCGCTGCGCGACGCCGGTGAGCGCGCGCGCGGGGCCACCGCCTACGTGACGCTGGAGCCGTGTGCGCACCAGGGCCGCACGCCGCCGTGTGCCGACGCGCTGATCGCGGCCGGTGTGCGGCGTGTCGTGGTCGCCAGCGAAGATCCGTTTCCACAAGTCGACGGTCGCGGCATCGGCAAGTTGCGTGCTGCCGGGATCAGCGTCGACACCGGCCTGATGCGCGAGGCGGCGCGCGAGCTCAACATCGGTTTCTTCAGCCGGATCGAGCGCAGCCGTCCGTTCGTGCGGGTGAAACTGGCGATGAGCCTGGACGGACGCACCGCGCTGGCCAATGGCGAATCCAAGTGGATCACCGGCGAGGCGGCGCGTGCCGACGTGCAGCGCTGGCGCGCGCGCAGTTCGGCGATCCTCGGCGGCAGCGGCAGCGTGCTGGCGGACAATCCCCGGCTCACTGTGCGGCTGCCGCAGGACGAGGAGTTCACGCCGCCGCTGCGCGTGATTCTCGACCGCCAGCTGCGTACGCCGGCCGGCAGCCATCTGCTTGACGGCTCGACACCGACCCTGCTGCTGCACGGTGCGGCGGCATCGTGCGCGGACGACCGCTTCGCCCGGGTCGAGCGGGTGGCCGTGGCAGCCGGGAACGAGGCGCTGGATCTGCACGCCGTGCTTGGCCTGCTGGCCGGCCGTGGCTGCAATGAGGTGCATGTCGAGGCGGGTTCCACCCTGTGCGGCGCGCTGTTCACCGCCGGCCTGGTCGACGAACTGCTGCTGTACATCGCGCCGGTGCTGCTGGGCGATGCCGCACGGCCGCTGATGCAGCTGCCGTTGTTGAGCGACATGAGCAAGCGCTGGCAGCTGGAGATAGTCGATCGCCGGATACTGGGCGATGATCTGCGGCTGCGCCTGCGTTCCCGCGCGAAGAGTTAGTGTTCGGGTCGCGACAGGCGCCGCTCCCACCATGCTGAAAGGAGCTTGCAGAGCATGAACAAGGTCACGCTCGATACCGTGCGCTGGGGCATCATCGGTTGCGGCAACGTCACCGAGGTGAAAAGCGGTCCGGCGTTGCAGCAGGTTCGCGGCTCGTCGCTGGTCGCGGTGATGCGACGCGATGGCGACAAGGCACGCGACTATGCGCAACGGCACGGCGTGCCACGCTGGTACGAAGACGCGGCTGCACTGATCGCCGACGACGAGGTGAATGCCGTGTACGTAGCGACACCGCCGTCGAGCCACCGTCAGTATGCGTTGATGAGCATTGCCGCGGGCAAGCCGGTCTACCTGGAAAAGCCGATGGCGATGAACGCCGAGGAGTGCGAGGAAATCATCGCGGCCGGCCGCGCCGCGAAGATACCGGTGTTCGTGGCCTATTACCGGCGTGCGTTGCCGCGTTTTGCCAAGGTGCGCGAGTTGCTGTTCGATGCGCATGCAATCGGCGTCCCGCGCATCGTCAACACGGTGCTGCACCAGCCGTTGCATCCGCGTTATATGGATGCGTCGGCGCGACACTGGCATGTCGATCCGGCGATCTCCGGTGGCGGCCTGTTCATGGATCTGGGCTGTCACACCCTCAATCTGCTCGACTGGTTGTTCGGTCCGATCGTGTCGGCGTCCGGCCACGCCAGCGCGCAGCGCAAGGCTTATCCGGCCGAGGACACGGTGGCGATGTCGTTTGCATTCGGCAACGGCATGCTTGGTACCGGGCTGTGGAATTTCTGCAGCCATGGCCATCAGGACATGATCGAAGTCATCGGTGATCGGGGCATGCTGTCGTTTGCCACCTTTGGCGACGGTCCGATCAGGCTTGACACGGCCGCCGGCATTCGGGAATTCAAGGTCGGCAATCCGCCGCATATACAGCAGCCGATGATCCAGACCGTGGTGGCTGAGTTAAGCGGCGAGGCGGGGGCGTGTCCGTCCGACGCCACCAGCGGCGCACGTACCGCCTGGGTGATGGATCAGGTCATGCGCGATTACCGCGCCACGCACTGAGCCTGCATGCACGGAAACGCGGCCCTCTAGCCCTGTTCGGCTCGCATCGAGCATGCCCGGCCCGGGATATGCGTGAAACGGGCGAATGAACCTCGAGGGCTGCAGCGTCTTGCGGCGCCCTTTTTGTTGGCATCAAGGATGGATATCGCTGGAGTCGCGGGCGCTTGCCGATCTGTTGCGGCGGGGGCTGTCGGTGGGGATCTGCTGCTGTGCTGGCGGTCTCGGGGCGGAACCTGTTCGCTGCTCATCAGCGGTCGATGACTCAGGAGCGGCTTCGCCCGGCAGATGTCGGTCGAGTGACTTTCATCATCTGCCGACTCTCTCGTCGGTGAGCGACGCGATCCGCCCCATCATCTCCGAACTCACGTCCTTGTTGGCAAGCAGCATGTGTCCGGCATCCTGGATGAAGTGGGCTTCGCATCCGGGAATGAGTTGCGCAAATGTGCGTGCGCTGGATACCGGGAGCAGGGTGTCTGCGGTACCGTGCCAGAGGAAGACGGGCACCGTATTGGTCTCGAGGTCGAGCCCCCATGCGTGACTGACCAGCATCATGTCGTGGTAGACCCCGGCAGAGCCCTGGCGAAAGGCTTCCCTGGCGTGCACGGCGGTGCTGGTGTCGTTCTTTTGCGCCAGCAGCATGCGGCGGTCCCATGCGCAAAACTGCGAAAGAAACTTCCTTTCCGCTTTTTCACCAGGCGGTTTGTGCGGTTTCCTGATGTTCCTGCCGATAACGGCGGACAGAGCCCTCAAGAGCAGGGGCGCGTACCTGGCCAGAAAGAACACCAGTCGATTGCCCTTGCTCATTTCCCTGGTAATACGCAGGACTTCCGGAGGACATCCGCTGCAGAACAGCGTGGCCGAGCGCACCCGGGCCGGCAGGCGCAGGGCGCAGGCCAGCGCGAATGGACCGCCTCCGGAGCCGCCGGCCACATGAAACCGCTCCAGGCCGAGCTGGTCGGCCAGTTGCTCGACGTCATCCGCCCAGTCGCTGATGGTGTGTCCAGGGGCCGGATCGGAGATTCCGCAGCCGGGGCGCTCGGGAGTCAGGACGCGGAATCCGAGTTGCTGGACCCACTCTGCCTGGTCCAGACGCGGGAAAAGGCGCGACCCCGGCGTGCCGTGGAAGATCATCAGCGGGATGCCATCTGGCTTGCCGTATTCGGCGAATCCCAGTTGGCGACCATCGCGCAGGGTGATGCGTTGACTGGCTCGATCAGTGTCCATTTCGGCATGTTCATATGTAAACGTGAATTTACATTTACATATGTCCGCAGATTTGTCTATCCTTGGCGTCATGGCTTACGTACCCGCCGATCGACTGCCGCAACAGGAACGCAGCCGCCTTACCCTGGGGCGTCTGTTGGCGGCCACCATCTCGACACTGGATGAGGTGGGGCTGGAAAACGCCACCATCCCGCGCATTGCGCGAAAGGCGGAAGTATCGCCGGCGACGATTTACCGTCGCTTTGCGAACAAGCAGGCGTTGCTGCGCGCCGCCTTCCTGCACATGCTCGAACGCGGCAACCAGGCCAATCGCCAACATGCGGGCGAGATGCTTGGGCACGGCTCGCTGGAACATGCGGTGCGCGCGCTGATCGACAATTTCTTCGCACAGTTCCGGCAGCATGCTTCCCTGTTGCGGGCGTTGAGCCTGTTCATGGAGACCGATGAGGACCTCGCGTTCGTAGAGGCAGCCCAGGCCATCGAGAAGGACAATATGGGCCAGGTCGTCCAGGCGATGCTCGCGCACCGGGCCGAGATTTCCCATCCCGAGCCGGAGCGGGCCTTGCAGATTGCCACGCTGACCGTGGCCACCACGATCAACACGCTCGCGTTCAAGCCCCGCAACCTTTGGCATATCGTTCTCGGCAATGCGAACGAGACACTGGCCGCAGAGCTGACCCGGGCATATGTTGCCTATCTCAAGAGCGGGCCTTGAGCCGGGCAGCATCGGGTACGTGGCATCCAGGAAACACTGTGTCCGGACGGCCATGTCTCCGGTCGGTGCTATCATGGCCCGCCCGCCGGCAACATCGGCGGCGCAAGACAAACAACGTCTTCAGGGCGGGGCGAAATTCCCCACCGGCGGTAGGTTGAGAGGCTCACGCCCGACAACGAGCCCGCGAGCGCTTCCGGTCATGCCGGAAGGTCAGCAGATCCGGTCAGACTCCGGAGCCGACGGTTGGAAGCGGGTGACTGCTTCCTCACAGTCCGGATAAAGAGAAGACGGCAGCGCGGACGCTTCACGGCGTGCGCCCGGCCTCATGCCTTGAGGCGTTTTTCGCAATCTGCCGCGGGAAACGTTTCATGAAATCAGCATCATTCAAATTTGGCATCACCCTCCATCCGGAGCTGCGCTGATGTTCACCGGCATCATCCAGACCGTGGGCCGCATCGTGCGGCTGGAGCCGCGTGGTGGCGATGTGCGCCTGCATGTCGATACCGTCGATCTCGACCTGGCCGACGTGCAGCTTGGCGACTCGATCGCCGTCTCCGGCGTGTGCCTCACCGCGATCACGCTGGAATCGCGTGGCTTCAGCGCCGATGTTTCCAACGAGACGCTGTCGCTGACCTCGCTGGGGCAGCTCAAGGCCGGCGACGCGGTGAACCTGGAAAAGGCGCTGAGGCTGGCCGATCGACTCGGCGGCCATCTGGTGTCCGGCCACGTCGACGGGCTGGGCAAGGTGGTGTCGATCACCCCGGACGGCCGCTCGCAGCGCTGGACGTTCGAGGTGCCGGCGGCGATCTCGCGTTATGTCGCGGCCAAGGGTTCGGTCTGCATCGACGGCACCAGCCTCACCGTCAACGAAGTGAACGGTCACCGTTTCGGCGTCAACCTGATCCCGCACACGGTCGAACACACTGCGTTCCACGCACGCCGCGTCGGTGACGCGGTGAACATCGAGGTGGACGTGATCGCCCGCTATGTCGAACGGCTGCTGTCCAGCGGCGAGACCCCGCGTCTCGACGAAAACTTTCTCAAGCAGCACGGCTTCGCTTGAAGCAGAAGTGAGTGCAAAGAAGTGAGAAACGAGAGGAGCTCACTTCGCCTTCCGCTCTTCGCTTTTTCGCTCCGCTTTCTCTCACCTCGCGCTCCCTTGCATTCACTTCCCGGTCTTTCCCCATGCCCTTCAACACCATCCCCGAAATCCTCGAAGACATCCGCGCCGGCCGCATGGTCGTCATCCTCGACGACGAAGACCGCGAGAACGAGGGCGACCTGATCATGGCCGCGCAGATGGTGCGGCCGGAGGATATCAACTTCATGGTGCGCGAGGCGCGCGGCCTGGTCTGCGTCACCCTGACCGAGCAGCGCACGCGGCAGTTGGGCCTGCGCCCGATGGTCAGCGACAACACCTCGTCGTACCACACCAACTTCACCGTCTCGATCGAGGCGGCCGAAGGCGTCACCACCGGCATCTCGGCGCACGACCGCGCGCGCACGATCCAGGTGGCGGTGAAAGCCGATGCGAAGCCGCAGGATCTGGCCCAGCCCGGCCACATCTTCCCGCTCACCGCGCAACCCGGCGGCGTGCTGACCCGTGCCGGCCACACCGAGGCCGGTTGCGACCTGGCGGGGTTGGCCGGGCTGGAGCCGTCCGCGGTGCTGATCGAGATCCTGCATGAGGATGGCTCGATGGCTCGCCGGCCCGAGCTGGAGATATTCGCGGCCAGGCACGGCCTCAAGATCGGCTCGATTGCCGACCTGATCCGCTACCGCCTGGAAACGGAGAAGACCGTACAACGCGTGCACGAGGAAGACGTCGACACCGAGTTCGGGCCGTTCCGGCTGGTCGCCTACCGCGACGCGATCCGCCGCGGCCTGCACTACGCGCTGGTGCGCGGCAAGGTCGACGACGGTGCGCCGGTGCTGTCGCGCGTGCATGTGCGCAATACGCTGTCCGACGTGCTGCATCTGAAACGAGACGACCTCGGCCTCACCGTCACCTCCGCGTTGCGTCGGATTGCCGACGAGGATCGTGGCGTGCTGCTGGTGCTCTCCGGCGAGGACACCCCTGAGGCATTGCTGGCCAAGCTCAACCGCCAACCCAGCACGCAGGCGCCGGAAGACGTGCAGCAGCAGGAGTGGCGCCAGCATGGCCTGGGCGCACAAATGCTGGTCGACCTCGGCGTGCACCGGCTGCGTGTGCTCGGCACCCCGCGCAAACTGGTCGGCCTGGCCGGTTTCGGGCTGGAGGTGGTTGAATACGTGTGACCAGCCTTTGCTACTGTTGGAGCGGCTTCGGCCGCGATGCTTTTGCGCCAGAATGAAAAACATCGCGGCTGAAGCCGCTCCAGCATAAGGGCACGTTTCGTCATCATCAGCCTTGACCGACCGCACTCATGTCCGAAACCCGCATCCGACTGATCGCTCCCTCCGGCTACGCGCACGCCCCCGCGGCGATGGCACGTGGCGTCGAGCGCCTGCGCGCTGCCGGTTGCGCGGTGGAAGGACTGGACGTGCTCGAGCGCACCGAATTGCGCTTTGCGGGCAGCGATGCCGAGCGGGCAGCGGACATCAATGCGCTGGCGACGATGGACGCGTTGCCGGATATCGCGCTGACCACGCGCGGCGGTTACGGCGCGGCCAGGCTTCTGCCGCAGCTGGATTACGGCGGCTTGCGCGAACGCTTGTCGGATCAACCGACCTTGCTGGTGGGACACAGCGACTTCACCGCCTTGCAACTGGCGCTTTATGCCAGAAGTGGTCTGTCCAGCTTCAGCGGCCCGTTGCTGGCGGACCTGGGCGCCGAGCCACGTGACGAATTCAGCTGGGAGCAGTTCTGGAGCACGCTGACTGCGCCGACGATGGAACTGGCCTGGTCCACCGCCACGGCGGTCGAAGTCGACCTGCAAGGCACGTTGTGGGGCGGCAACCTGGCGGTACTCTGCAGTCTGCTCGGCACGCCGTACTTCCCGCATATCGAGGGCGGCATCCTGTTTGTCGAGGACGTCTTCGAATCGCCTTACCGGGTCGAGCGCATGCTTTACCAACTGTACCTTTCCGGCGTGCTGGGGCGGCAGCAGGCGTTGCTGCTGGGCAGTTTCAGTCAATGCGAGGGTGGTGCGCGCGACAACGGCTACGATCTCGCTGCCGCGTTCGCGCAGATTCGCGCCGTGGTCGGCATGGCGGTGGTCGACGGCTTGCCGCATGGCCATGCCGGCAGGCAGCTCACCTTGCCATTTGGTGCCACTGCGCGATTGCGTGTGGATGGCCATGCGGCGCGGCTGGAAGCCGGCGGCTATCCGCATCTTCCGGCACGCACTCCGGCCAGCACCGACGAAAACCCGTAAAATACCCGGCCCGCATGGGCTCGCCCACAGGAAACCGATTCAATGAAGATCATCGAAGGCGATTTCGCCACGCCCAAGGGCCGCTTTGCCATCGTCGCCGGCCGCTTCAACGGCTTCGTCGTCGAACCGCTGGTGGCGGGTGCACGCGACGTGCTGGTGCGCCACGGCGTGAAGGACGACGCGATCGAATTGATCCGCGTGCCCGGCGCCTGGGAGATCGCGCTGGCCGCGCACAAGCTGGCCAACTCCGGCAAGTACGCCGCGGTGATCGCGCTGGGCGCGGTGATCCGCGGCTCCACCCCGCACTTCGATTACGTCGCCGGCGAATGCGCCAAGGGCCTGGCCCAGTCCGCGTACAGCTCCGGTGTGCCGGTCGCGTTCGGCGTGCTGACCACCGACAGCATCGAGCAGGCGATCGAGCGCTCGGGCACCAAGGCCGGCAACAAGGGCGCCGATGCCGCCATGGCCGCGCTGGAAATGGTCAACCTGTACGGGAAACTCTGATGACCCAGCATGCGCAAGGTCTCGACATGCAGGCGCGTTCGCGCGCCCGTCGCCGCGCGCTGCAGGCGCTGTATGCATGGCAGATCAGCGGCAGCCACATGAACGCGGTGATCGAGCAGTTCCGCCACGAGCAGGACATGGAAATCGCCGACCTCGAATACTTCGAGGATCTGCTGCACGGGGTGGAGAAGCATGTCGATGAACTCGACGCCAGCCTGCGTCCGCATATCGATCGCGAGGTGGCGCAGGTCGATCCGATCGAACGCGCCGCGCTGCGGCTGGCGGCGTACGAATTGAAATATCGCCCCGATGTGCCCTATCGCGTGGTCATCAACGAGGCGATCGAAGTGACCAAGCGCTTCGGCGCCGACCACGGTCACAGTTATGTCAACGGCGTGCTGGACAAGCTGGCGGCCGAATTGCGCGCGGTCGAGAAGCGCGGCTGATGTCGGTCGCCGCTCCCTCCGACGCAGCGGTGCCCGTGATCGAGACCGAGCGCCTGCGTTTGCGTGCCCATCGCGCCGACGATCACGCGACCTGCCTGGCGATCTGGTCCGATCCCGAGGTGGTTCGACACATCGGCGGACGGCCATTCACCAGCGAGGAAGTGTGGAAGCGCCTGCTGCAGTATCGCGGGCTGTGGAGCCTGCTTGGCTACGGCTACTGGGCGGCTGAAGAGAAGTCCACTGGCCGCTACATCGGCGACATCGGGTTTGCTGACTTCGCGCGAGAACTGCAACCGTCGTTGCGCGACATGCTTGAGTGCGGCTGGGTGCTGTCTCCCGAGACGCATGGCAAGGGTTACGCCAGCGAAGCGGTGACTGCGGCGTGCGAGTGGGCAGGCGCACACTTTCCAGCGCGGCGCGTGGTGTGCATCATCGCGCCGGAGAATCCAGCCTCGATCCGGGTGGCCGAGAAGGCCGGCTTCAGCCTGTGGCAGTCGTCGACCTACCACGACAGCCCGACGCTCGTGTTCCGCCGCTGACGGCGCATCGGTCACGATGGAATTCGACCTGATCGAGTTGATCCGCCAGCGCACCGCGCAACCGCGCGACGACGTGCGGCTGGGCATTGGCGACGATGCCGCGGTGCTGGCCGTGCCCACCGGGCAGGAGTTGGCGGTAGCGATCGACACCCTGGTCGATGGCGTGCACTTCCCCCGCGGCACCGCCGCGGCGGACATCGGCTGGAAGGCGCTGGCGGTGAACCTGTCCGATCTCGCCGCGATGGGCGCCAGCCCGGCCTGGGCCTTGCTGAGCCTGTCCCTGCCGTCAGCTGACAGCGCTTTCGTCGAGGCTTTTGCCGATGGTTTTGCCCGGCTGGCGCAGCCGCATCGACTGGCCCTGGTCGGTGGTGATACCACCCGCGGGCCGTTGACCATCAGCGTCGCCGTGCATGGCTTCGTGCCACCGGGCAAGGCGCTGACTCGCAGCGGTGCACGCGTCGGCGATGTGGTGCTGGTCACTGGCACGCTCGGCGATGCCGCTGCCGGCCTGCATGCGTCGCAACAGCCTGCGCGCGATGATGACGGTCGCAACAGCGCGCGTGCATATCTGATCGAACGACTCAACCGGCCCAGCCCGCGACTGGCCGTCGGCATGGCATTGCGCGACCAGGCGCATGCCTGCGTCGACGTGTCCGATGGCCTGCTTGCCGATCTGGGACACATCTGCGCTGCCAGCGGCGTGGGTGCCGAGATCGATGCGGCGTTGTTGCCGCGCTCGTCGGCCCTGCTCGGGCTGTACGACGAGCCCACCGCGCTGCAGTTCGCCTTGAGCGGTGGCGACGATTACGAGCTGTGCTTCTGTGTGCCGGCCAGTCGCGTGGCGCAGGTGCAGGCCGACCTGTCCCGCCTCGGCGGCGGGGCTACCCGCATCGGTCGCATCGTGGCTGGCGAGGGCGTGCGTGTGCGCAGCCGGGATGGTGCATGGCTGGATGCGGGCTCGGCAGGCTGGGAGCATTTCGCATGAGTGCAAGAAAGCGCTTGAGTGCCGGACAGCGGCGAGCCTTGCTCGGCACACCCGCCGGTTGGCTCGCCTGTGGCTTCGGCTCCGGGCTCGCCCCGGTGGCGCAGGGTACCTTTGGTTCGCTGGCCGCATTGCTGCCGTGGCTGCTGATGCGCGAGCTGCCGCCGTGGATTTACCTGGCCGTGTTGCTGGTCGGTTTCGCCATCGGTGCATGGGCCTGCGACGTCGCCGGCCGCGCCCTCGGCGTCGACGATCACCGCAGCCTGGTGTGGGATGAATTCATCGGGCAGTGGGTCGCGCTGATTCCGCTGACGCTTCCATCCATGCTCCCTGCCGGCGGCTTCCACTGGTGGATGCCCGTACTCGGTTTCGGCTTGTTCCGCCTGTTCGACGTGTGGAAGCCATGGCCGATACGCTGGCTGGACCGCCGGGTCAAGGGCGGCTTTGGCGTGATGATCGACGACGTGATCGCGGGTGTGTTTGCAGGTGTGGTGCTTGGGGTTTTCCTGCAGTGGATGCGCTGAAGCGTCGTCGAGCCGGCTGACGGCGTGGCGGCCCGATGCGCGCAGGGTTCGGCATGGCCACGAGCCGCAGGATCATGCTCGGCCGCTGCGCGGGCCGATTCGATTCAAGTGTCAGGCATCGCATTTGAAGGCATACCCGTTCCCGTCGCTCAATTCCTTGAACCCGCAGTTCGCGTTCCTGCGCGAGATTGATCGACTGAAGCTTGTGATCCGACAGTCTCCGTCACTCGACCGCAGGCGAAGGGAGAACAAGCTCTGACAGCTTGCAGGCACGGGATTCCTGCTTTGCGCGGGAATGATGGAATTCGGGGTTTTGCGCCTCAAGGCGAGCACCATTGGTCGCCGACACTTCAACGCGGCGGCCATTGCGGCGCTCATGGGCGCATCGTCGCCGGGCACATCTTCAAAGATCGGCTTCGCGAAATTGAACGCGTGCCTTTACCAGCCGCCAGGCAGCTTGGTTCGCCAGCGAGATATTCCGTGGCTCGGCTGACGGGCGTGCCATGCAACGGCGGTCGTCCCACTCACGCCCCGCCAAGTGCCTGCAGCTGGTCGGCCTGATTCTCGCGGACCAGCGTACCGATCAGCTCGCGCAGGTCGCCCTGCATGATCTCGGCAAGCTTGTACAGGTTCAATCCGACCCGGTGGTCGGTGACCAGGTTGTCCTTGTAACGATACGTGCGTATGCGCTGGCTGCGGTCGCCGGTGCCTACCTGCAAGCGGCGTGATTCGGCCTGCGCTGCGGTCTGCTTGCCCTGGGCTTCGTCGAGCAGGCGCGCCTTGAGCAGGCTCATCGCACGGGCGCGATTCTTGTGCTGGCTGCGTTCTTCCTGGCACTCGACCACGGTGCCGGTGGGCAGATGGGTGATGCGGATCGCCGAGTCGGTCTTGTTGACGTGCTGGCCGCCAGCGCCGGAGGCGCGAAAGGTATCCACCTTGAGATCGGCCGGATTGATCGGGATATCCTCGATCTCGTCCAGCTCCGGCAGCACCGCCACCGTCGCGGTGGAGGTGTGGATGCGGCCTTGCGATTCGGTGGCCGGCACCCGTTTCACGCAGTGCGTGCCGGACTCGAATTTCAGTTGCGAATAGGCGCCCTTGCCCTCGATGCGCGCCACGACCTCCTTGTAGCCGCCATGTTCGCCGGCGTGTTCGCTGAGCACCTCGACCTGCCAGCGGCGGTCTTCGGCGTAGCGCAGGTACATGCGCAACAGGTCGCCGGCGAAAATGGCCGCCTCGTCGCCACCGCTGCCGGCACGCACTTCGAGGTAGATGTTGGCCTCATCGCGCGGGTCGGTGGGCAGCAGCAGCACCTGCAGTTCGCCGTCCAGATCACGTAGCCGTTGCTGCAGTCGCGCGACATCATCAACAGCCATCTCCCGCAGTTCAGGGTCGCCCAGCATGGCACTGGATTCGGCCAGTTCCTGTTCGACCCGGTCGTGCTCGCGCAGCGAAGCGGCCACCGGCTCGAGCTGGGCATATTCCTGCGACAGCTCGCGAAAACGGTGGTTGTCGGCGAGCACGTCGGGCTGGGACAGCAGCAGGCCGATTTCCTGATGACGTTCGGCCAGTGCTTCGAGTTTGCGGCGGATTGATGGCGTCATGGGCAGGGCGGGAACGAGTGGAGAAGGTCGAGTGGCGAGTGCAGGCGAATGACGCCTTCCTCGTGGCTGAAAACTCTGGTCAGCGGCAGCCAGCCGCCCTCGCTACTCGTTTCTCGTCCTTTGCTCGCCGTCATCCAGGCCGTACAACCGGCCGGCGGCATGCAGCAGATCCAGGTCGCCGCTGAGCGCCGCTTCGCGCAGGCGTGCGCTGGGGTGGTGCAGCAGCTTGTTGGTGAGCGTGTTGGCGAGGAAGGCCAGCGCCTCGTCCGGCGACTTGCCGTGGTTGAGCATGGCGCGGGCCTTGCCCAGCACTTCATCGCGATAGATTTCGGCGTGCTGGCGCATGTCCAGTGCGGGGTTCTTCACCGTCAGGGCGCGACGCCAGGCCATGTAGCGGTCGACCTGCAGGTCGATGATGGCATCGGCTTCGCGGGCGGCGGCCTCGCGCGAACGACGGTTGTCGTCGATCACCTGGCGCAGGTCGTCGATGCCGTAAAGATAGACGTCGGGCAGTTCGCCGACGCTGGCCTCGATGTCGCGCGGCACCGCGATGTCGACCATGAACATCGGTTTGCGCCGGCGCGTTGCCATCGCCTGTTCGACCATGCGGCGGGTCAGCAAGGGCTGTCGCGCGGCGGTTGAGGAAATCACGATGTCGACATCGCCAAGATGCTGCGGCAGGTCGGCCAGCGCGATCGCGTAGCCGCCGTAACGAGCGGCCAGTTCCTGCGCGCTTTCCAGCGTGCGGTTGGCCACGATCAGTCGGCGCGCCTGCTTGTCCGCCAGATGTCTTGCGGCCAGTTCGATGGTGTCGCCAGCGCCGATCAGCAGCACGCAGGCCTGTTTCAGGTCGGCGAAGACCTGCTCGGCCAGCCGTACCGCGGTGAACGCGACCGATACGGTGTGCGCGCCGATGCGGGTGTCCGTGCGCACACGCTTGGCCACCGAGAACGTGTGCTGAAGCAGCCGGTCGAGCGGTGCCTTCAACGTCTGCGCACTGCGTGCCTGGTGATAGGCATCCTTGACCTGGCCGAGGATCTGCGGCTCACCCAGCACCATTGAATCCAGCCCGGTGGCGACGCGGAACATGTGCCGCACGGCATCGCTTTCATCGTGGCGGTACAGGAACTCATCCAGCTTGCCGGGGGTCAGATGGTGATGACGGCTGAGCCACGCCTGCGGAATTTCCTCGGCGCCGGCGGTGACGCCGACGTACAGCTCGGTGCGGTTGCAGGTGGACAGGATCATCGCCTCTTCCACGCCGGGCTCGCGGGTCAGCTCGGACAACGCCGCGCTGGCGGCGTCCTCATCGAACGCCACCTGTTCGCGCAAGCTGACTGGCGCGGTGAGGTGATTGAGCCCGAGGGCGATCAGCGGCATGGTCTGGCTAAGGTTCTCGGCGGGTGGAGTTCGACGGCGTAGGCTAAGCTTGGCAAGGCGCGCCGTTGAACGAAGATACGGCCGAAACAGGCAAACGGATGGAGACTAGTGTGCGGAGCAGGTCAGCCAAGTTCAAGCTACTGCGGCATTTTACGGCAGCAACGGCGCTGGCGCTCGTCCTGGGTGGTTGCGCCACGGCACCCCCGCGTGCGGTCGCCCATGGGCCGGCGCAACCGCTGGCACACCTGGTGGTGGCCACGCCTGATGCTGCACATGATCTGCTGGCGCAATTGCTGGCGGGCGAAATGGCCTTGGGTCGCACCGATCTGAAGGCCGCCTCGACCCATTACGACAAGGCGATGGCCCTGAGTGTGGACCCTGCCGTGGCCGAACGTGCCGCCGCGCTGGCGATTGCCGTGCATGATGGCGTCGCGGCCAAGCGTGCGCTGGATCGCTGGCAGCAGCTGGGCGCCCGTCCAAGCCAGTTGGCACAGTCGCGGGCGGAACTGGCGCTGGACCATGGCGATGCCGCCGAGGCCCGACGCCAGCTCGAATTGTTGACCGGCAGTGACGACAAGGACGCCTGGCGGCAGTTCGGTCGCGTGCTGCTGGCAGCCCGCGACCAAGCCCAGGCGGCACGTCTGCTGGAGGCGTTGGCGACGCCGCAACGGCTGCCTGCCGATCCGCAGGCATGGCTGGCGATGAGCGAACTGGGTGACAAGCTCGGGCGGCATGCTTATGCGGAAACCATCGCTGATGCGGCGGCGCGGCGTTTCCACAGTGCCGAGACCTATGCCTGGTCGGCGCAGATGAAGTTCAAGGACGGCGACCACAAGGGCGCCGCTGCATTGCTGCAAAAAGCCCTGGCGAAGGCACCGAAGAGCACGCACCTGCGCCTGGCTTACGCCAGCATGCTCAGCCAGGGCGGCGACGACGCGGCGGCCTCGCGCCTGCTGGCGCATGGTACGCAGGATGCCGACATCTACGCCATGCGGGCGGGACTGGCGGCGCGCCACCATGACAAGAAAGCTCTGGCAGAGCTGTATCGCGAGTTGAGCAAGGCGGCGCCGCCGGTGCGTGAGCGCAGCAGTTACCTGCTCGGTCAACTGGCCGAAATGCAGCATCGCGATGCCGAGGCGCTGGATTGGTATGCCCAGGTCGACGACGACGATCCACACGTGTTCGATGCGGATTTGCAACGGGCACTGATCCTGCATCACCAAGGCAAGCGCGAGCAGGCCCATCAGCTGCTTGGCCAGATGGAGCTGGATTATCTCGATCAGCCGACGCAGTTGCGGCAGGCCTGGCAGGCGGACGCCGAGCTGTACTTGCGCGAGCAAAACTACGTCAGGGCGGAGACGGCGTTCAGTCGCGCGTTGCAGGTCATGCCTGATGATCCGGGGCTGCTGTACGGCCGTGGCCTGACCTATGCCGAAGCTGGCCAGATCAACCAGGCGGTGCAGGATTTCAAGCACCTGCTGAAGATCAAGCCGGGCGACATAGATGCCAGCAATGCGCTGGGCTACACCCTTGCCGACGCCAACCGCGACCTGCCCGAGGCCGAGCGGCTGATTGGCGCTGCGCGCGCGGCCAAGCCGCATGATCCGGCGATTGCCGATTCCTGGGGTTGGCTGCAGTACCGCATGGGCCACCTGGAGCAGGCCGCCGAGACCTTGCGTGGCGCCTGGCTCGCACGCAAGGACGCCGATGTCGGTGTGCACCTTGGCGAGGTATTGTGGAAGCAGGGGCATCGCCAGGACGCAGAAAAGGTTTTCGACCAGGTGCGCAAGCTCGACCCGCACAGCAGCAGCCTGCAGCAGGCCATGAAGCGGCTGCAGCCATGAGCAAACGACTCCTCCTTCTTGCGGTGGCGCTGCCGCTGCTGCTGGCCGCATGCGTGCCGGCGGTGCGGATGAAGGGCGATGCCAGCCTGCTCAATGCACAGCGCGCACGCGAGCAGGCCCTGGCCGAGGCGGATCACTGGACATTGCAGGGACGACTCGGTGTTTCCGACGGCCACACCGGCGGCAGTGGCAGTTTCAGCTGGACCCAGAACGGCGATCATTACGAATTCGTGTTGCGCGGGCCGGCCATCAGTGGCATGGATTTTCGTCTCAGCGGCAGTCCACGGGGTGCCTTGCTCGAAGGACTGCGTGAGGGCCCGTTGCGCGGGCCGGATGCCGAAGCGCTGATGCGCAAGGCGCTGGGCTGGGAGGTGCCGCTGCACGATCTGCGCGCCTGGGTGCTCGGCTTGCGTGCCAAGGGCGCTCCCGCCGAACTGAGTTTTGGTGCCGATCGGCTGCCATCGCTGTTGCGGCAGGACGGCTGGACGGTCGACTACCGCGACTGGGACAGCAGTCGCCAGCCGCCGCTGCCGACAAAGCTGTATGCCGAACGGGCACCGTACAAGGTGCGCTTGTCGATCGAGTCCTGGCACTTCCCCTAGAACCTCTTGTGCCGTCGATTCAGTTAGCCTTTGCACTCGCTTCGCGACATGGCCGGGGCATATTACGGAAGTCATGATGTCGATCGAGATCGCACGCGCCCAGCCCGACCAGGTCGATGCCTTGTGCGTGATCGAGCGCGAGGCCGTGCAGCTGTTTCGTGGCCATCCGGCGTGGGCGAGCTATTCGGCGATGGCCATTCCCCCCGAGTTGCTGCAACAGGCAGTCAGTCGCGGGCTGGTCTGGGTGGCGCTGTCTGCGGATGGCCAGTTGCTCGGCTTTGTCTGGCTGGATACGGCTGCCGGTGGCAGCGTGGTCGGTATCGCCGAAATGAACGTGCTGCCGGCACATGGGCGGCGTGGCATCGGCGCGGCGCTGCTGGAACACGCGTGCGCGTGGGCACGTGAGGCCGGTTACCGGCGTGTCGACCTGGGCACGCTGGCCGATGTGCGCTGGAATGCGCCGTTCTACGCGAAACACGGCTTCGTGGCGGTCGACAAGAATGATCCGGCGTTTGCCTACGCGCGTCAGCGTGACCGCGACAACGGCTTCCCCGATGCACTGCGCGTATTCATGAGCCGGCCGCTGTCGGCGCCGACACCTGATGAGTGGACGGCATGGCCGGCGCCGGCCAAGTTGAACCTGTTCCTGCGCATCACCGGGCGTCGCGAGGACGGTTACCACGAGCTGCAGACCGTGTTTCGCCTGCTCGACTGGGGTGACGAAGTGCGTCTGCGCGTGCGCGACGACGGCGTGATCCGACGCCTGCAGGGTGCTGACGGAGTATCGGAATCGGCTGATCTGGTGGTACGGGCGGCCTCGTTGCTGCGCCGACATGCCGGCAGTACGGCGGGGGTGGACATTGCGGTGGGCAAACGCATACCCATGGGTGGCGGGCTCGGCGGCGGCAGTTCGGATGCGGCGACCGTGCTGGTGGCGTTGAATCTGCTGTGGCGACTGGACCTGGACGAGGACACGCTGGCCGAGCTGGGCTGCCAGCTCGGTGCGGACGTGCCGGTATTCGTGCGTGGCCGTTCAGCCTGGGCCGAGGGCATTGGCGAGCTGCTCAGTCCGATCAGCCTGCCGCAGCGGCATTACGTGGTGCTCGATCCGCATGAATCGGTGCCCACGGCGGCACTGTTTCAAGCGCCTGAATTGACACGAAATGCGCCGCGGGCGACAATTTCATCCTTTGCTTCGGGCGATACGACGGAAAACGCCTTCGCGCCGGTGGTGCGTGCGCGACACCCGCGGGTGGCCGCGGCGCTGGACTGGCTGGGTGGTTTCGGCGAGGCCCGGCTTTCCGGCAGCGGTGGTTGTGTCTTTCTGGAGCTGCGCTCACTCGGTCGTGCGCAGGCTGTTGTGAGCCAATGTCCGCCGGCATTCAGCGCCCGGCTGGCGAGTGGGCTGGAAGTGTCGCCCTTGCTGGATGCATTGGCGCGACATCGCGGATATTGATGGGTTGGTTGTACAGGCACGATCGCACACACAAATTACTGGGGCGTCGCCAAGCTGGTTAAGGCACGGGATTTTGATTCCCGCATACGCAGGTTCGAATCCTGCCGCCCCAGCCATTTCATGATGGCTCGATTTCGAGGTAGCACCCGTGGACACGTCCACCCCGATGATGCTGTTTACCGGTAACGCCCATCGCGCGCTGGCCGAGGATGTCGCCCATCGCCTGGGCGTGCCGCTGGGCAAGGCCCAGGTCGGCACCTTCAGCGACGGCGAAGTGCAGATCGAAATCGAGGAAAACGTCCGCCGGCAGGAAGTGTTCGTGATCCAGCCGACCGGCGCGCCCAGCGCGGTCAACCTGTTCGAGCTGCTGGCGCTGACCGATGCGCTCAAGCGCGCCTCGGCGGCCAGTGTCACGGCGGTGATGCCGTATTTCGGCTATGCGCGGCAGGATCGCCGGCCGCGCTCGGCGCGCGTGCCGATCACCGCCAAGCTGGCGGCGCGGATGATCGGTGCCGCCGGCGTCGATCGCGTGCTGACGGTGGATCTGCATGCCGACCAGATTCAGGGTTTCTTCGACATGCCGGTCGACAACGTCTACGCCTCGCCGGTGCTGCTGGCCGATATCTGGCGCAGCCACAGCATGGAAGACCTGATCGTGGTCAGTCCTGACGTGGGCGGCGTGGTGCGTGCACGCGCGATCGCCAAGCGGCTGGACGATGCGGATCTGGCGATCATCGACAAACGCCGTCCGCGCGCGAACGTGTCGACGGTGATGAACATCATCGGCGACGTCGAAGGCAAGACCTGCGTCATGGTCGACGACATCGTGGATACCGCCGGTACGCTGTGCGCCGCGGCCGCCGCGCTGAAAGAGCGCGGGGCGAACAAGGTCGTCGCCTACTGTGTGCATCCGGTGTTGTCCGGTGCGGCGGTCAGCAACATCGAAGGATCCCAGCTCGATCAGCTGGTGGTCACCAACACCTTGCCGCTGCGCCCGGAAGTTCAGGCCTGCGCAAAGATCCGTCAGCTCTCGGTGGCCGAGCTGCTGGCTGAAACCATTCGCCGGATCGCCTTTGGCGAGTCGGTGAGTTCGCTGTACGTGGATTGAGGGGCGGGCAGTGAGGGCGTCATCCGGTATCCGGTTTCGCGCACTCGCCACGGGCTCTTCATTCTTTTACCCGGTTCCTCTGGTCGCGGGGGAACCATCCAAGCCGTCGCGAGGCGGCAAACACCAACCAAGGTAGCAACAACATGTCCAAGACTCATGAAATCAAGGCGCAAAGCCGCAAGGACGAGGGGAAAGGTGCGAGCCGCCGCCTGCGTCATGCCGCTTTTGTGCCGGCCGTTGTCTACGGCGCCGGCCAGCCGCCGGAAAGCATCCAGATCGAGCACAACACCATCCTGCTCGCCGCCAAGAACGAGTGGTTCTTCTCCTCGGTGCTCGACCTGAACGTCGACGGCAAGGTGCAGAAGGTGCTGGTGCGCGACTGGCAGAAGCATCCGTTCAAGCAGCTGATGATGCACATGGACTTCCTGCGCATCGACGAGAACGCCAAGCTGCGCGCCAACGTGCCGCTGCACTTCCTGAACCAGGAAAAGTCGCCGGCTGGCAAGATGTCCGGCGTGGTGATCTCGCACAACCTGACCGAAGTGGAAGTCAGCTGCCTGCCGAAGCACCTGCCCGAGTTCATCGAGCTGGATCTGGGCACGATCGAGGCTGGCGACATCATTCACCTGTCGCAGCTGAAGCTGCCGGCGAACGTGGAGCTGCCGGCACTGCAGCTGGGTGAAGCCCATGACGTGGCCGTTGTCACGGTGAACACGGTCAAGGAAAGCGCGGCCGACGCTGCCGAAGACGCCGCGGCCGAGGCCGAGGCCGAAGCGAACAAGGCTGCCGCGGCGAAGCCTGCGAAGGCTGCCGCCAAGCCGGCTGGCGACAAGAAGTAAGTCGTGTGATCCCGCGCCCGCTTGGGCGCGGGATCATGTGGCTGGTCGCTCATGGCGGGTTTGCGACTCATCGTCGGGCTGGGCAATCCCGGTGCCGAATACCTCAGAACCCGGCACAATGCCGGGTTCTGGCTAGTTGATGCCCTCGCCGGCGGTCAGGGCGAGCGCTTCGCTTTCGACGGCAAGTTGCACGGCGAAAGCTGCCGTGTCCGCCTTGGTGGCGAACCGGTCTGGCTGCTGAAGCCGGCCACCTTCATGAACAAGAGCGGCATCGCCGTGGTTTCGGCGCTGCGCTATTACAAGATCGAGCCGGACGAATGTCTGGTCGCCCATGATGATCTGGACCTGTCGCCAGGCACCGTGCGGCTGAAGTTCGACGGCGGCCACGGCGGCCAGAATGGCTTGCGCGACATCATGGCTCACCTGGGTCATGGCAGGTTTCATCGCTTGCGCGTGGGCATCGGTCACCCGGGTCATCGCGACCAGGTCACGCCGTGGGTGCTGGGCCGGCCATCGGCGCAGGACGAGAATGCGATCATCGACGGTATCGGGCGCACGCTGGACGTGCTGCCGCTGGCCGTGGACGGTCAGTTCGACAAGGCGATGAAGCAACTGCATACAACAGCGGGAACGTGAAACGGGGCACAGGGTGCGGACAAGGCGCGTTGATGTCCTCTCCCATTCCTGCTTGCTGCGTTCCCCGTTTTCATTTCACCAGGCTTTTCCCGGAGTTCCACCATGGGCATCAAATGCGGCATCGTCGGCCTGCCCAACGTCGGCAAGTCCACCCTGTTCAACGCGCTGACCAAGGCGGGTATCGCCGCGGCGAACTTTCCGTTCTGCACGATCGAGCCGAATGTCGGCGTGGTGCCGGTGCCGGATCTGCGGCTGAACGCGCTGGCCGCGATCGTCAATCCGCAGAAGGTGATTCCGACCGCGGTCGAGTTCGTCGATATTGCCGGCCTGGTGGCTGGCGCGTCGAAGGGCGAGGGGCTGGGCAACAAGTTCCTGGCGCATATACGCGAAGTCGATGCGATTGCGCATGTGGTGCGCTGCTTCGAGGGCGACGTGATCCATGTCGCCGGCAAGGTCGACCCGATCGCCGATATCGAGACGATCGACACCGAGCTGGCGCTGGCCGATCTGGAGTCGGTGGACAAGGCACTGAACCGCGCCGAGCGCGCGGCCAAGGCCAACGACAAGGAGGCCTTGGCCAGGAAGCCGGTGCTGCAGAAGCTTGCCGCCGGTCTCAACGAAGGCAAGTCGGCGCGCAGCCTGGGTCTGGACGAGGAAGAGAAGGCGCTGGTGCGTGACCTGTTCCTGCTGACCCTGAAGCCGCTGATGTACATCGCCAACGTCGCCGACGACGGCTTCGAGAACAACCCGTTGCTGGATGCCGTGCGCACCCGCGCCGTCACCGAAGGTGCCGAGGTGGTGCCGGTGTGTGCGGCGATCGAAGAGGAGATGGCGCAGCTCGAAGACGCCGACCGCGACGAGTTCCTCAAGGACATGGGGCTGGACGAGCCGGGCCTGAACCGGGTGATCCGCGCCGGCTACAAATTGCTCGACCTGCAGACCTATTTCACCGCCGGCGTGAAGGAAGTGCGCGCGTGGCAGCTGCGCCGCGGCTCCAGCGCACCGCAGGCGGCCGGCGTGATCCATACCGATTTCGAGCGCGGTTTCATTCGTGCCGAGACGATCAGCTACGACGACTTCATCCAGTACAAGGGTGAGGCCGGCGCGGGCGCCGCCGGCCGGCTGCGCAAGGAAGGCAAGGAATACATCGTCAAGGACGGCGACGTGCTGCACTTCCTGTTCAACGTGTGAACGGGCCCGGCGCTTGGGTCCGGGCCGGACTCAGTTGCTGCCGCCGAAACGGTAGTTGATCTCGGCGAAATAGGCGCGTCCGATCGGGCTGAACCAGCGACTGGCGTAATATGGATAGCTCGTCCAGGTGTCGTCCTTGCCGGGTTTGGTGTCGAACAAATTGTTGACCGTGAGGCTGGCCGTGAGGCGTGGGCCGAGCTGGTAATTGAACATGGTGTTGTAAAGAAAGGTCGGGCCCAGACGCTGGGTGCCGTCGTAGTTCGGCAGGCCGCCGAGTCGGGCGCCATACAGCGCCGCAGTAAACCTGTGCAGATTCCAGGTCACCGAGTAATTGGCCTTGCTGCGCGGAATCACGTAGTAGTAGAGATCGGTCAGCTCGTTGTCCACCGGCGAGTCGGCAGAAAGCCGGGTGGTGTGCTTTGCCACATAGGTGGCGCCGAGACTGAACACGAAGTTGCCGAAGCGGTCGGTGTCCAGACGATAACGGGAATTGAAATCCACCCCCGAGGTGTAGTCCTGTGCGGCGTTGATCGGCAGTACCAGCACCGAGGTGATGCCCTCGGGGTTGAACGAGGCATCGGCCGGGTTGCGCACGACCTGGCTCAATACCTGCTGGCACAAGCCGGAGTGGATGTCGACCGGACTGCCGTCGATGGTCTGGCCCAGACGGCAGTCGGCTTCCTCGCGCAGGATCGTGTCGCTGTCCTGATACTCGACTTCGTTCTTCAGCTTGATGTTGTAGTAGTCCGCCGTGATGTCCAGCCCGGGGATCGGCGAATACACGAAGCCATAGGTGAACGACTTGCTGGTTTCGTCCTTGAGCGAGGTGCTGCCGTGGCTGCGCCCGTTGTAACTGACATCACCGTTGTCGCAGTCGTCGGCGAAATCAGGCGCGGTGTCAGGCTCGTCGCGGCGGCACAGGTAGTAGTCGGTGCCGCCGGAGCTCGATCCGCTGAGCCCGGCATACAGGTACGACAGGTCGGGTGCGCGAAAACCGGTGCCGAGTGATCCGCGCAGCAGCAGGCTCTGGAACGGACGGTATTCGAGGCCCAGCGAATAGGTGAACTTGCCGGTCGAGGCAGAGCTGTAGCTGTAATTGTCGTAGCGCCCGGCGCTGGTCAGGGTCAGCTGCGAAAATACCGGGATGCTGAACTCGACGCCGAGGCCGCCATGGCTGCGTGAACCGACTGCATCGGTGTTGTGCAGTCCGAAATAAGTGCCATCCAGCGACAGCGGGTCGGCCTTCAACCCAAAGTACTGGTTGCCGTATTCAGCCACTCCGGCAAAGCCCACCGGTCCGGCCGGCAACGGCAACAGCTCGGTGTTGCTGGTGGTGAAAGTGAAGTTTTCGGAACGACTCTTGTCGTGGTCGATCGAATCCTGGGTGATCGAACGGAACTGGGCCACGGTAAGCGGGGTGTAAAGACGGCTGATCGGTGCGTCGTAGATCTGGTAGCCACTGTCCGGATCGACGCCCAGCGACGGCCCCAGGTACAACGCCTGTGCCTTGGCCGAGACCAGGGCGGGCCATTTGCTTTCGAGCTCGTTCTGCGAGTGTCCGAACATCGCCTCGTAGTTCCAGTTGCTGTCGCTGCCGAAACTGCCCTTGATGCCGGTATTCAGCGACAAGGTGTTGTTGATGTTGCGGATCATGCCGGGGCCGAAACCGCCGTTCTCCTCGATCGTGAAATAGCGGCGCTGCCATTGTTCGACCTGGCCGGTGGCCTGGTCGTAGAACGGGATCGGCGTGGAGTCGCCGTTGAGCGGATAGCTGTTCTCCCACTGCAGCGGCGTGTTGTAGCTGTCCTGGTGCGAGGTGCTGGCCAGCACGTCGAGGAACAGATCGGTGTGATCGTTCCAGTGGTAGCTGGCCGAGCCGTAGAAATTCGCCGAGCGGCGTCCGTTCTCCAGCGTGCCGTAGCCAACGTCCTTGTAGCTGCCGCAGTAATTGCCGTAGTTGCGGCGGGAACCGTAGATGATCGAACCCTGGTCGTAGGGCGACAGTGCGTCGCAGGTGGCCTTGCCGGGATCGAAATAGTCTTCGTCTTCATCCATGCGCACGAATACCTGGCTCGGGTAATTCCGCGAGGGGTCGATCGGGCTGTCCAGCCGCGAATCGGTGAAGCTGCGCTGGTAGGCCCACAGAGGCTGCGCGTAGTAGACCTCGAGTGCGAAGATCGAGTCGAACTTGCCGCTGGAGAAGCCGCTGGCAATCTGCACGCGCTGGGAAGCGCCACCGCCGTGCTGGGTGTCGCCGACACGTACATTGATCGTGGTGCCATCGACTTTCTTCTTCAGGATGAAGTTGATCACGCCGGAAATGGCATCCGAGCCGTAGACAGCCGAGGCGCTGCCACTCAGTATTTCGACGCGGTCGATCAGGGTCAGCGGCAGGTTGGAGATGTCGGTGAAGTTGCTGTTGCCGCCATAGGATTGCGGGTAGTCGGCAATCCGCCGGCCGTTGACCAGGACCAGGGTGTGATTGGGGCCCAGTCCGCGCAGGTCGACTGCCTGTGCGCCCGGCGAGAAGCCGTCGGTTTGCTGGTTGTTGTCCAGCGCGCCGAGGTTCTGGGTGAGCGAGCTCATCAACGCGGGCACATTGGAGAAACCGCGAGCCTGGATGTCGGCGGCGGTAATGGTCACCACCGGTGCCGGGCCCTCGAGTTGGGCACGCGGAATGCGCGAACCGGTGACCAGAACCTCCTGCAGCCGGGTGGTGTCGTCCGGCGTCGAGGCCGGCGCGGCAGGGCTGGATGCCGATGGTGCGGGCTTGGTCCGCGAGGCTGGCTCTTTCAGGATGACCACGGCACCCGAAGCATCTTGCCGGGTGCCGAAGCCGCTGCCGGCGAGCACTTCCCTCAACGCATCGTCGGTGGACAGCATGCCGTGGGCGCCCGGGCTGTGATGTCCCTTCAACTGGTCGGCCTGGTAGATGAATTGTGCGCCGGACTGTCGGGCCAGGGTGTCCAGTGCGATGACCAGGTCGCCTGCAGGAATATCCACGCGCCGGACAACTTCGCCTTGCGCAAATGCCAGGGTGGAGACCGAACAGAACAGGACGAAAAACACGCGGCACAGCGAACGGATCATGGTCACCCCTCCCCGGGTGGTCGCGCGCCACGCGCGTCCTCAGATTGGCGGGACGAACGAGCCGGACAAATCCCGCCCTCCGGTTCGTGTCCGGTTCGAGATCAGCGATGGCGCAGCACGATGCTGTCCGCTCGGTGCTCGGCCCGAATCGGGAAACCTTGCTGCAGCAGCCGCACGAACGCATCGACATTGGACCAGCGGAAATTGCCGCCAATCCGCATGGTGCCGATGCTGGCATCACCGATCACGAGCTTGCGCGCGTTGTAGCGGTTGAACTCGTTTGCGGCAGCAATCAGCGGAGTGTCGTGGAAGCTGACGAAGCCGCTGCGCCAGCTCAGGTATTCTTCGGCTTCCTGCACCGAGTCGGCATGGACGACGATCCCCGCGTCGCTGGCCAATGCGACACTGCCGGCAGGCAGCAGGGTGGTCGGTTGACGCGGGCTGCCGGGATGGCTTTCCGATTCCAGCCGCACGACGCCCTGGGTAACGACGACGCGCAAGCCATCGGCATTGCGGCGAACGGCAAAGCGGGTGCCGACCGCAGTCACCCTGCGCTCGCCGGCGCTGACTACGAAGGGGCGCCCGGGATCCTTGGCCACCGCGAAGAATGCCTCGCCACGCTGCAGATCCACGTGGCGTTCGCCGTGGGAAAGCGTCACCACGATGCGGCTGTCGCTGCTCAAGGTGGCATTCGACCCGTCGGCGAGAGGAACCTGTTGCAGATCGCCGATCATCGTCTGGAAGACTGACCTGTCCACTGCGCCGTAGTGTCGCCAGCTGAGCATGAATGCGACACAGAGCACGATGCCGGATGCCGCGATGGCCAGATGACGCCTCTGTCGCCGGCGGGTTGCCGTCGGCGCCCCGCGTCGTGCCGAGGCTGATGCCGGGGCCTGAAAGACTGTTGCCGGGCGCTGGCGCGTTTCAGCAGGGAGATGTTGCTCGACAGGTTCGACGGTGGGGACGCGGGAAGCGTCGAACTCCGGCGATATCGAGATGCCGCGCGCCGGCATCGCAGCATACGGCTGGCCAGCCTGGAGCACCTTCAGGCGATCGGTTTGTTGCCATGCCGCGTCGAGCCGGATGAACGCGATGCGATGTGCCGTCGCCGCGTCGAGCCAGGTATCGAGCTTGATCTGATCCTGCTCGGACCACACGCCGGTGTCGCGCCTGGCCAGCCAGGCTGCGGCGGTATGCTCAATCTCCCTGCTGCTGGCCATGTCCGTTCTCTTCTTCGGCGTCCTGCAGTTGCCCGGTTCGCAAGCGTGGCAGCGGTGCACCACCATGGAAATAATCGGCGATCAGGCGAGCACCTTTGGCGACCTGTTTTTCCACGGTCTTCTCGCTGATGCCCATGCGTGATGCCACCTCCTTTTGCGGCAGATCTTCGACCCGACGCAACCACACCACTTCGCGACAGCGATCGGGCAGGCGATCGAAAGCGGTGCTCAGGCGCTTCAATTCCTGCCGCGAACTCAGCCGGCGTTCCGGTGAAATGTCGTCTACCAAGACGTTCAGCGCGTCCAAATCACCCATTGCCTCGATCGACACGACCCGGCCGCGGCGCAACCGGTCGGTCATCAGATGGCGTGCGGTGGTGAACATGAACGACTTGGGCATTGCCGGCCGGGCCTTCGACGCCGCTTCATAGACACGGACATAGACTTCCTGGCGCAGATCATGGATTTCCTCGCGACGAAACCAGCAGCGCTGCAGATAGCGCATCAACGCACCCTCATGCACGAGGATTTCGCGGCAGAACCAGGTGTTGAGGGAGTCGTCCACGCCGGTGACGATAGCGCCAATTCGGGCAGGAAACACCTCGCTCGCGGGCGTGGGGGATACGCCGATCTGCTTCGTCCCGGAACAGGCAGGTGCCTGTGGTCCGAGGTGCGCGTCGTTTCCCCGGGATATTGATCATGATCTTGCTCAAGCCGACTGTCACGTTGCCGTGCTTCCTGTTGCGCCTGTTCGCGTTGGCGCTGGCGCTGGGGACGACCGGTGTACTTGCCGATGCACCGAATCCGGCAGCGATGCGTCATGGTTACGAGTACTACCAGATCGGCAAGCTGGATGCGGTCCGTCCTGCTCCCACCGAGCAGGCCTTGATGCTGATGGGCGGAGGTGCATGGCCGCACCAGGCGTTTGCATGGCTGGCGTCGAAGGGAGGTCACGGTCACTTCGTGATCCTGCGTGCATCCGGTGCCGACGGCATGCAAAAGGAGTTCTATCAGGACGTCGGTGGCGTGGCATCGGTGCAGACCCTGGTGTTCCACGACCGCAAGGCGGCGAGCGATCCAAATGTGCTGGAGATCGTGCGCAAGGCCGACGGCATCTTCATTGCCGGTGGCGATCAGGCGAACTACGTGCGGTTCTGGAAGGGCACGCCGTTGAATGTGCTGCTGGACCAGCACGTGGCTGCAGGCAAGCCGATCGGCGGAACCAGCGCCGGACTGGCGATTCTGGGTGGCTACGCCTATGGCGCGCTGGATGGCGGCAGCATCGTTTCGGATCAGGCGCTGCGCGATCCGCTCGGCAAGGGTGTCACTCTGGTCGACGGGTTCCTGCATTTGCCGTACCTGCAGCAGGTGATCACCGACACCCACTTCGGTGCGCGCGGCCGATTGGGCCGGTTGATTGCCTTTGTCGCCCGTTTGCGGCACGACGGCCATCCGGATGCGATGGGTCTGGGCGTGGATCAGGACGCGGCACTGTGCGTCGACAGCCACGGCGTGGGTCGCCTGTTCACATTGAAGAGCGGCTTTGCGTGGCTGGTCCGGCCAACCAGTCAGCCGGGACGGATGGTGCCGGGTCAGCCGCTCGACTATCGCGGCGTGCGGGTGACTGGCGTCGGTACGCACAGCCTGATCGACATGCATGACTTCAGCGTGCAACGACCGGCATTCGAGAAGATCGCGGATGTGCAGGCCGGCAAGCTCGCCTTGCGTGGCGAGGTTTTGCCGTTGCAGGTGATCCGCGGTGCCGTGCAAGGCCGGAGCGTTGCCGACGGGACATCACAGGTGGCGATCCACCGCGAGGGCTGGCTGGCGTTGCCTGCGCCGACACCCTGAAGGCATGGCGGTCAGGCTTCGCTCTCGTCGCCCTCGGTGATCCGTCGCTGCATGCGATCGAGGTAGGCATCCAGCTCCTGCGTACTGCTGAATACTTCGCTTACCGGTACCGCCTTGACGATGTCGAATACCTTGCGCACCTGTGGCTGGGGGTGGATCAGCAGGGTGTGCCCGCCTCGCGCTTTCATGCTCTTGCGGATTTTCGCAAAGCTGCGCAGCCCCGCGCTGCTTACATATTCCAGCCCTTCCAGGTCGATCACCATGGTGCCGCCGTCAGCCACCTTCGGCAGGAGTTCCAGCATGGCCCGATCGAGTTCGCCGTAAGTCATCGCGTCCAGACGGCCGCTGACGTGCATGGTGGCACGATTCGGCGCGGAGATATCGCTGTGCAGGTTGAGAGTCATGGCCTGGATCCTTCCTCATGCGGGTGGTCGAAGCGTAGCAGCAGGTGATTGCCGTGCATGTCGCATGTGTAGCGTATATCGCTGGACAGTGTGCGTACGAGATGCACGCCGAGGCCGCCTGTTTCCTCGCGGTCGGCAATGTCGCCAGTGAGGATCGGGGGTCCCGGCTGCAAGGGATCGAACGGTGCGCCGTCGTCATCCAGTTCGATCGTGGTGCTGCCGGCTTGTGCGTGCGATCGTATGCGGATTTTTCCGACACGCCCGTCGGGATAGCCGTAGCTGACCGTATTCACCATCAATTCCTCCAGCACCAGGCGGATGTCTTCGCGTGAGGAGGCGGGAACCGCGGCATCGGACAGCATCTCCTCGCAGCGGTCGAGGGCCTCGAAAACTTCGTCCAGCTGGGTGCCGAGTATTATTTCGCTGCCGGCCTGCCCGGATCCATGCCAAGTCAGGGCCAGCGCGGTGATGTCATCGAACTGTGCCGCATCACCCACGAAGGCATCCATGTCGGCAAGCAGCTGGTGGATATAGCCCGCGGGGGCTGCCTCGGAGGGGATGCGCTCAAGGCAGGCGATGGTGCGTTCGATGCCGTACATCTCCAATCCGTGATTGCTGGCTTCAGTGATGCCATCGGTATACATCAGCAAGGTCTGACCGGGTTGCATGGCCAGCTGGTGCAGTGGATAACCGGCATCCTCGTTCAGCCCGAGTACGCTGCCGGTCTCGATGTCGATCAGCTCGGTGCCACCGCGGCCACACACCACGGGTGGCTCATGCCCGGCGCTGGCCAGGGCAATGTTGCCGGTATGCGTATCCAGCAGGCCGCACAGCAGGGTGACGAACATGCAACTGTCGTTGCCACGGCAGAGCTCAAGATTGAGCAGGTGGAGCAATTTGTCGGGGGTTTGCGCGCGTGGCGCCAGGCTCTTGGCCAAGGTGATTGTCTGTGCCATGAACAGGGCGGCCGGGATACCCTTGTCGGAGACGTCGCCCACCAGCACGAACAGGCGCTGCGGGTCGAGCAGGAAGTAGCTGTAAAGATCGCCGCCGACCGCTCGTGCAGGCCGCAGCGCGGCATGCAGCTCGAACTGGGTACAGCTGGCATCAAAATAGTGTTCGTTCGGCAGCAGGCCGACCTGGATCTGGCTGGCGATCTCCAGTTCGCTGGCCAGTCTCTGCTTTTCACGCGCTACCCGGGCGAGATCCTCCATGTGCAGGGCCAGTTCGCGGCGCATCCGGTCGAATGAATGGGTCAGGCTGCCTATCTCGTCGTGTTGTCTGACCGCCGGAAGCTCGAAGTCGAGCTCGCCGCGCGCGACATGTTCGGCGCGGTCGGCCAGCACGCCCAGTGGAGCCATCATGCGGCGTATGGTCAGCAGCGTGATGAAGGCCACGCCGAGCAAGGCGAGCAGGCCCAGCGCAAGGCTGAGCAGGAAAATGCGCCGTACGCCGTTATAGATGAGGGTTTCAGGGGCGCCCAGGCCGAGGCGCCAGTGGGTGCCTTCGATGGGCGCGGAATAAATCCAGACCGGGCCATGGATTGCGTCGTTCTGTGCGACGGGCAGTCGCACGGAGGTGGGGCGATCGCTCGCCAACGCCTCGAGCAAGCCCTGGTTGCCGCGCTTGCCGACCAGGGTTGGGTTGTCATGGGCGAGATAGTTGCCTTCACTGTCGAGCACGAAGGCATAGCTTCCCTGAGGCATGTTCAGGTCGTGGAGAATCTGGTGCAGCCAGTCGAGCGTCACGTCGGCATTGATGATGCCGATCGGATGACCGTCACGATGGATGGCGACGGAGTAGTTGATCAGTTGACGATGCCGTGATTGCGAGAAAAAGACTCTTTGCCAGCATCCGTTGGCACAGCCCAAGCCGCCAAGGAACCAGGCTTTTTCCGCATAAGAACCCGCATCCTCGAGCAGGTCCCGCTGGGCCAGCCTGCCATTCTCCATGCGACTGACAAAAGGTGAGTGCATGGAGGGGTTGCGGGCGGCCAGAGAGGGTTTGAACGCGGCAGCGAGACCGGCCAGATCATGATTGGTGGACAATGCATCGCGCAGCAGGGCCTCGGCATCGTCCGGGCGGCTGGCGATCATCCTGGAGAGCATCCTTGCCGAGACCGAGATGCGGTCAATGCGGTTCTGGATCTGGCTGCCTGCATTGGCAGTGATGGCGGCGGCTTCGCGGTGGGTTTGCTCCAGAATTTGGGTGCGTGTCAGGCTGAGCAGCATGACTCCTATGGCGCCGAGCACCAATACGGAGCCGGCCAGAACCCACAGTGCCATTCGGGATGCAATGCTGCGCATGACCATCGGAAATTTCCCTGCGTCCGCGTACATGGTCATTATGCAGAGTTCACGGCGAGTCCGCAGACTCCATGCGGCGGGGTGCGCTGGCTGCCGGTCAGTGCATAATCGGCCCTGGATTTCAGGCTATCGAGGAGCCGCGCCATGCCAGGTCAGCAAAGCGAAGTGACGTTCCGTTTCCTCGCCCAGCCCACGGATGTCAATTTCGGCGGCAAGGTTCACGGCGGCATGGCGATGAAGTGGATCGATCAGGCGGGCTACGCCTGTGCCGTGGCATGGAGCGGTGCCTATTGCGTCACCGTGTCGGTCAGCGGCATCCAGTTCGTGGCGCCGATCCTGATCGGCGATCTGGTCACGGTACGGGCGCGATTGATCCATACCGGCACCTCGAGCATGCACCTGGCGGTGGATGTGCTGGCGAGTGACTTGCGCAAGGACGAACAGCGCCTTGCGACCAGCTGCGTGATGGTTTTCGTGGCGCTGGACAGCCCGGACGGCAAGCCCACCCCGGTGCCACACTGGGAACCGCGCGACGACAGCGAGCGTCGGCTGCAGAGGCAGGCGAAACAACTGCTGGAATTGTCCAGGGGCATGGAACAGCTGGTCGACTCGCACCCAGCGTCAGCGGACTGACCAGGCATGCGGAAAATCGCTTTCGAAGGCGGAATTGACGCCACAAGGTGTTGACAGTTCAGGGCCCGATCCACACAATACGCGTTCTTTGTTGGAGGGATACCCAAGCGGCCAACGGGGGCAGACTGTAAATCTGCTGGCTTACGCCTTCG
>DATMTH010000211.1:0-91544 GCA_035564915.1 Rhodanobacter sp. | reverse complement strand
ACCGTGGTCGAGCCGTAGACGGTTGGAGCGGCTGCAGCCGCTCCAACCGTCTACGGCTCGACCACGGTGATCTTCGCCGGCACCGCCTTGCCGATGCCGCGGATCGCGGGCCGATACATGTCCTCCACCAGCGGCGGCGGCACGGTGTACGTGCCGGGCGTTACCGCGCGCACCAGGTAGAACACGCGCGCTGGATCACCGCGACTGAGGTTGAGTGCCGCGGCATAGCGATCGTCGCGGTATTCCTCGTGCACCACCTGCGCGGCGGATGCGTGCTGATCCAGATCGATGCCATCGATCACCACGCCGGACCATGCCTGCGCGCCACCGAGATTGAGGTTTTCCACCTCCAGCCCGCCAGGCAACAGGTCGGTCACGAGCGCATCGGCAATGTTCATCCGCGCCTCGATGTTCAGCTCGACGATCAGGGTGTCGCCCTCTTTCAACTGGCTGCCACTCCAGGGCTTGCCGTCGGTGGTGAAGTAACTGCGACGCACGGCGATCTGGCTGTCGTCCGGCGCGGGCGCGGTTTTCGGGATGCCGGCCACATCCAGCGTGGCGAAGATCGCCGCTGCGCTGGTCGGCTGCACGCTGACCCCCGCGTCGAGATCGGCGGCGCCGAGTTCGCGGCTCCACACACGGCTGTCCGGCGCGGTTTCGCTCTTGCCGGCCACCGTCATCGTCGCCGCCAGTGGCGCCTTGCTCCCGGCATCGAACGCCGCCGCCACGCGGGCGATGGCCGCCTGCTCCTGGGTGCTGAGATACGACCACGACCAGCGATAGTCCTTGTTCTGCTGCTGGCGCTGGCGCACGTTGTTGCTGGCGTTGCGTGCCCAGTCAACGAGTTTGGCATCGTACTCGGGCTTGTTCATGCCGTAGTCGTGGGTGAGCGCCACCATCAGCGCCAGGTCACGCAGCTCCGAACCGTAGTCGCCCACGTACCACGGGCGCTCCTTGTTCCACGCAAATGCTTCGGCGATCGCCTTCTGCGCACGCTCGTTGTCGCCCATCAGCTTGAACGCGATACCAAAATGGACCAGCGGCAACGGACCGACCAGCTTCTGTCGTTCGTTATCGAAGATCGCGCGCAGCGTGCCGAGCGGGGCGCGGTTGACCCGCGCCAGCACGAAGCCGGAGTAGGCCTCGTCGGCCAGGCGCATATGGTCGTGATGCTCGTAGCCGTAGTACGGATGGCCACCGGCGAGCAGGTCGTCGTTGAGCCGTTGCAAAGCCTTCTGCAGCACGTCCTGTGGCACCGCGAAGCCGGCGTCGCGCGCGTCGAGCATGAAGTCGACCACGTAGGGCGTGGTGAAGGTCTCGATCGGGCTGGAGCCGCCCCAGAAGCTGAAGTGGCCGTTGCTGGCCTGGAACGAGGCGATCCGTGACAGCGCGCCTTCGACAGCCGCCTTGCGCACGTTGTCGCTCATTACCGGCCCGCCCAGCGCCCTGGCCGTGGCGCCATCCAGGATCAGCGCCGCATAACCCTTGCTGGTGGTCTGCTCGATGCAGCCATACGGATAGTTGAGGATGCCGCGCAGCGCGGCGCCATACGGCAGCGGCGGCAGGGTGCTGAGGGTGAGCCGTGCGCGCACCGTGGCCGGCAGCAACCCGGCGATCGCGGCACTGCCGAAATGTTCGGGCTTGCCCGCTTCCAGCGCCAGCGGCGTGGTGCGCACCACCTCCGGCCAGGCTGGCCGCACCGCGAACTCGAAGTGGCGGTCGACCTGATAATCGTTGAGCTGCGCGTGGATATCGACCGTCGCCACGGCGGCACCGGCGTCGGCCGTGACCGGCATCTGCACGGTGGTGCCGGCGCCATCCTTCAGCGCCAGGCTCTGGCTCGCCTTGTCGACCTTGATCAAGCCGCCGCCAGTGACACTCACCCTGGCCACGCCGTCCTTGCCGGAGAGGTTTTTCAGGTCGAGGCTGATCACCGCCTTGTCGCCGGCGGCCATCACGCGTGGCGTGCTCGGCTCGACCACCAGCGGCGCACGCACGACGACATTGCTGTCGGCGTTGCCGTAACGGCTGTCGGTATAGGCCAGCGCGGCCAGGCGCAGGCTGCCGTTGAAGTCGGGCACGTCGACATGCAGCGTCGCCCTGCCCTGCGCGTCGAATGCCACCGGGCCGGCGAACAGGTCGACGATCTGCACTTTCGGGTTGAGCCGTGCCGCCTTGGGCAGCGCCTTGCCGCTCATGTCGCCGCCGTAGCGCAATTTCGCCTCGGCGCCGTCCATCGCCTCGATGATGCGGCTGTACAGATCGTAGGCATCGACGCCGAGCGCGCGCTTGGCGAACATCCAGCCCCAGGCATCGGGCACCGGGTAGTCGGTGATGTTGAGCACGCCCTGGTCGACCGCCGACAGCGTGACGAACGCCTGCTTGCCGGCCAGTCCGGTGGCCTGCACGTTGACGTCGAGCGGGTTGCCCGGCCGCATCTTCGCCGGTGCGTCGAGCTTGAGCGGAATGCGCCGGTCGTTGCGATCCATGGCGACGTACTCCACGCCCATGGCACGCGCCGGCGTGGTGTGCTCGTCCGCCTCGCCGCCGCGGAACACCAGCGCGGTGACATACACGTCGTGGCGCTCCCAGTCCCTGGTCACCGGGATCTCGAAGGTACTGCCGGCCCTGGCATCGATGTTCTTCGTATAGAGCAGGTGATCGGATTCGACCAGCAGCACACCGGGGCCATCATGCGGCGGCGTCACGGTGACCTTCATGGTGTCGCCGGCACGGTAGCGGGCCTTGTCCAGCTGCAGCTTGACCTTGTCCGGGCGCGCCTCCTTGCCGAGGTTCTCGTCGTCCCAGCTGTAACCGGCGAAGAACGGGAACACCGTGGTGAGCCGGGTGGCCGGGTCGTAAACCTCGATGCGATAGCTGCCCCACTGCACCGGGAACTCGACATGCGTCGCTTGCCCCGCGGCCACGTCGACATCCTTTTCATCGATCAGCTGCAGGCGCTGGTTGGCATCGGATTTCCAGCCACCGTTCTGCTCGTACAGCCAGTAGAAATCGCGCAGCTCGCGCTGCAGGCGCACTTTCAGATGACTGCCGGCGACCCGCTTGCCGTCGGCATTCGCACGCACGATCTCGAAGCCGACCGGACTCTCGCTCTCGGCACCCTGCTTCGGGTCGAACAACGGACGCACGCCGACCAGCGCATCGGCCGGCCAGTAGGTGCGCTTGAGCAGGCGGGTGACCGCACGGCCGCCGCTTTCGTAGACGCTGCCGGACAGGGTCACCGCCAGCGGCGCGACCGGCTTGACGTCATCCGGCAGCGACACGTCCTGTTCCAGCACGCCTTGCGCGTCGAGCCTGGCATCGACCACGTCGTCCGCACTCTTGGGCAGATCGACCAGCGGGTTGCCGAAGAACGTGTCCTTCATGGCTGCAATCGGATGCACCTCCGGCGCCACCAGCAGCTTGGCGGTGAAACGGTTGCCATCGGCCGGCGCGCCATACAGATAACTGGAGGCGACCTTGAGCTTCAACGGTTGATCCGGTGCCAGTCGCGCCTGCGGGCTGGACAATTCCAGCTTGAGCCGTTCGGGCAGAAACTCCTCGACGTGGAACGGGAACGCCTGCACGGTCTCCTTGCTGGCCGGGTCGAGCCGGAATTCCAGTTGCCACAAACCGGTCGGCGCGTCGGCCGGGATCAGCTGGCTCAGTTCGAAATAATTGAGTTGCTGCGGCTTGAGCTGCTTCTCGACCAGGGTGCGGCCATCGGGCTGCTTCACCCGCACGAACAGCGACTGCGGCTTCATCGGCCTGCCGTCGTAATCGCGCAGCAGGGCCGAGGCACGCAGAGTTTCGCCGGGACGGTACAGATCCCGGCCCGACCACGCATACACCTCGAACGGCGCCTGCCTGCGCCCGCTGATATCGAAGTTGGATACGTCCAGTGCCGGCTTGTTGAACGGCAGCACCGAGACATCCTTGCCGTGGTGCGCGACCAGCACATCGGACGGCTTGATCTTGTACGCCATCAGCGCATTGCCGTCGTCGCCGGTG
Source organism: Rhodanobacter sp. (assembly GCA_035564915.1). GTDB lineage: Bacteria > Pseudomonadota > Gammaproteobacteria > Xanthomonadales > Rhodanobacteraceae > Rhodanobacter. The sequence continues at coordinate 87,533 of DATMTH010000211.1, read as the reverse complement.
GTGGCCTTGAGCTTGCTGCGGCCTTGCGCATCGCGGATCTCGATGTCCACCGCCTTGACCGGCGAGCCATCGCGCAGCGAGGCCACGTGCAGCATCACGTTGTCGCGGTACACGCGCAGATGCAGGCCGAGGTCGCTGACGAAGAAGGTCGCCGTGTCGTAACCACCCTGGAACGTGCCACCGGCCTTGACCACCGCAAAGTACACGCCCGGTTGCGACAACTCCCGGATGTTCTGCACCGGCAGATAGGTCACCGTGCGCTCGTTCGGTTCGCCGCCGAGCGTGTAGTGGTTGGCATACACCGCATCGGCGATGTCGGTGATCGGCAGCTTGCTGCGCCGCTCGCCGCCTTCCACGCAGTCGTTGTAATAGCTGACCTCATGGTCGAGCTCGTAGCTGTCGCGATGGCCATTGCGCGGATACGCGCAGAACAGGTCCGACAGCGCATCGTCGTGCACGCGGAAAAACTGCACGTCGGCATCGTGCACGTTCATCGACACCACGGGCAGGCCGCGCGCACCGCGCGCCGGCAGCACGCTGCCGTGCGAGGCGAAACCCACCGCCGCCGGCAGGTTGCCGGAATACACCTCGTGCTTCACCGCATGACCCAGGGTGCGCCCATCCGCTGCCAGCAGGCCGGGCTTCAACTGCACCACATAGTGCGTATCGGCCTGCACGAACGGAAAGCTCAAGGTCCTGCCGTCATCGCCCAGGCTCCAGCTGCCGCTGACCGTTTCCCCCTTGGGGCCGGTCACCGCAATCATGTCGTCGAAGGTCTGCGCCGAGGCCAGCGCGGCGTTGAAGCGCAAAGTCAGTGCGGTGCGCGAATCGGTGGTCGTCGAACTGGCCGAAGTCAGCGCGAAGGCGGCGGTTTTCCCGGCCGCGCTGGCGTGGCTCGATGCAGCCTGCGCCGGCTGGCCCTGCAGAACCGGCTTGCCACCGTCCTTGCCGCCGCTGCAGGCCACCATCAACACACCAAGCAGACACACCAGCAAGCGGCCTGGTACACGGGAATGCGGACGTGAAGCCGGATCAAACGGTGAACCTGACATCGAACCTCTCCCTGGATGCACTGCAACGGGATCTGCAGCGTGAGTATCCCCCGCGATCATGGCGATTTCGGGGCAGCGCCCGGGCAAACGGACGTCTCGAAGGTAGCGCACTTCTGCGAGCGCTTCACTCGCGCAACTGTCGGCCGAGCCAGTCGCCCAGCTGCATCAGGACCTGGCTTCGCCCCGGCTCGGCCTCGTTGAACAACTCGTGATAAAGGGTGGAGAAATAGCGTGTCGTCAGCTGGCCGGTGACACTGGCGGCCTTGGCGAAGGCGCGGCTGCCGCCCGGATCGACCAGGCCATCGCTGTCGGCGACCAGCAGCAGGGTCGGCACGGCCAGGCGCGCGCCATCGGCGATGCACGCCGCACCGTCGCTGAAGATGAAATGGGCCAGGCGTGGCGTGATCCAGCCGTGTCGCAGCGGATCACTGCGATAGTCGATCACCACCTGCGCGTCATGCGAAAGCCTGTCCGCATCCAGGCCGTTGCGCAGTGGCAACCGCGGGCCCAGCCGGCTCAACACGCGGGCCAGCCAGATCAACCGCGGCGGCGCCCAGCTGCGCAGTGCCGGCGAGGACAGCAGCAGAGCCGACGGCACGATGGCGCCATCGAGCACCGTGCGCAGCGCCACCAGCCCGCCCATGCTGTGACCGAGCAGCAACGGAAGCTGTGCCGATCCGGCGGCGTAATCGGCATACACGCGGGCCAGATCCGCCAGCAGATCGTCGCCATGGCGCATGCCGCCACGCTGCCCCGGCGACTGGCCGTGGCCGCGCTGGTCATAGCTGCGCACCGCATAACCACGCTGGTTGAACCATTGCGCCAGACGCGCGTAGCGGCCGCTGTGCTCACCCAACCCATGCACGATCAGCACCGCGCCGCGCGACGGCATGCGTGGCCAGTCACGCACAAACAATCGCTGGCCGTCAGCCATCACCAGCCAACGGCTGGCACCCTTCCCCGCGTCGGCCTGCGATGCTGGTTGCTTTCCCTGATCCACCCGATCCTCCCGCCGGACGTGACCCACCCATACTTTCGCGCGCCGCCCATGCTGCGCGAAACGGTTCTGGCCAAAGCCCGATATTGACATGGCGCCCAGCCACTTGCATCCCGTCGCGACCACGTATTGAGCGCCTCGCGATCCTGCCCCATATATGCTGAGATGCTTGTTCCCCGACCCCCGCTCGGACCTTTGCCGATGCGCATGGATTCCTGTCCGCTGGATGCATTCCACCCGGCCGTTGCCGGCTGGTTTCGCCGCAGCTTCGCTGCGCCCACCGCGGCGCAGGCGGCGGCGTGGCCGGCGATCCGCCACGGCCAGCACACCCTGGTTGCTGCACCGACCGGTTCGGGCAAGACACTCACCGCCTTCCTCGCCGCGATCGATGCGTTGATACGCGAAGGCGTCGAGCACGGCGGCGTGCTGGCGGACAACACCAGCGTGGTCTACGTGTCGCCGTTGAAGGCGTTGTCCAACGACATCCACATCAATCTGGAAGCGCCGCTGGAAGGCATCCGTGCCGAACTCGAAAAGCTCGGCCTGCCCGATGTGGCGATCCGCACCGCGGTACGCACCGGCGACACCCCGCAGGCCGAACGCAACCTGCTGCGCAAGCAGCCGCCGCACATCCTGGTGACCACGCCGGAATCGCTGTATGTGCTGCTGGGCTCGACGTCGGGTCGCGAGATGCTCGGCGGCGCGCGCAGCGTGATCGTGGACGAGATCCACGCCATCGCCGGCAGCAAGCGCGGCTCGCATCTGGCCTTGTCGCTGGAGCGGCTGGAGTTCTTGTGCCAGCGACGGCTGCTGCGCATCGGCCTGTCGGCGACGCAGAAACCGATCGAAAGGATTGCCGACTTTCTGGTCGGCGCTCCATCCGGCTGTCTCCCGGATGGCCAGGAGGCGGGCGTCGACAACCGCTGCACCATCATCGACGTGGGCCACACCCGCCCGCGCGATCTCGCCATCGAAGTGCCGCCGGTGCCACTGGAAGCGGTGATGTCCAACGACAGCTGGGAGCTGGTCTACAACCGGCTCGCCCAGTTGGTCGACGCGCATCGCACCACCTTGGTCTTCGTCAACACGCGGCGGATGGCCGAGCGTGCCGCGCGACACCTGTCCGAGCGTCTGGGCAAGGATGTCGTGGCGGCGCATCACGGCAGTCTGGCGAAGGAACTGCGGCTGGACGCGGAGCAGCGACTGAAGCGCGGCGAGCTCAAGCTGCTGGTGGCCACCGCGTCGCTGGAGCTGGGTATCGATATCGGCGAGGTCGACCTGGTCTGCCAGCTCGGGTCGCCGCGTTCGATTGCGGCGTTCCTGCAGCGCGCCGGCCGTTCGGGCCACAGCATCGGCGGTACGCCGAAGGCGCGGCTGTTCCCGGCCACCCGCGACGACCTGATCGAATGTACCGCCCTGCTCGATTGCGTGCGCCGCGGCGAGCTGGACGCGCTGATCATGCCGCCGCAGCCACTGGACGTGCTGGCCCAGCAGATCGTGGCCGAAGTGGCCTGCGTCGAGCATGACGAAGACGCGCTGTACGAACTGGTGCGTCGCGCATATCCGTACCGGAATCTGTCGCGCGACGAGTTCACCTCGGTGGTGCGCATGCTGGCCGAGGGTTTCACCACCCGCCACGGGCCGCGCGCGGCGTACATCCATCGCGACGCGGTGAACCGCCAGTTGCGACCACGGCGCAGTGCCCGACTCACTGCACTGACCTCCGGCGGCACCATTCCCGACACCGCCGATTACAAGGTGGTGCTGGAACCGCAGGCGATCATCGTGGGCACGGTGCATGAGGATTTCGCGGTCGAGAGCATGGCCGGCGATATTTTCCAGCTGGGCAATGCCAGTTACCGGATCCAGCGCGTCGAGCGCGATCGCCTGCGGGTGGAGGACGCGCACGGTGCACCGCCAAGCATTCCGTTCTGGCTGGGCGAGGCGCCAGGTCGCAGCAACGAGCTGTCCTTCGGCGTATCGCGCCTGCGCGAGCAGATCGCCGGACAACTCGACGGCGGCGGCATCATCGCAGCCACGGCATGGCTGCACGACGCATTGGGGCTGGACGAGGCGGCCGCGCAGCAACTGGTCGACTACCTCGCTCGTGCCAAGGCCGCCCTCGGCGTGCTTCCGAGCCAGCACACGCTGGTGCTGGAGCGCTTCTTCGACGAATCCGGCGGCACCCAGCTGGTGATCCACACGCCGTGGGGCAGCCGCATCAACCGGGCCTGGGGGCTGGCGCTGCGCAAGCGCTTCTGCCGCCAGTTCAACTTCGAACTCCAGGCAGCCGCGACCGAGGATGCGATCGTGCTGTCACTGTCGACCAGCCACAGCTTCCCGCTGGAGGAGGTCGCACATTACCTGCATTCGAATACTGCCGAGCACGTGCTGATCCAGGCGCTGCTGGACGCGCCGCTGTTCCCTGCGCGCTGGCGCTGGAATGCGGTCACCGCGCTGGCGTTGCCACGCTTCACCGGCGGCAAGAGGACACCGCCGCCGTTGCAACGGATGAAGAGCGAGGATCTGCTCGCCGCGGTGTTCCCCGATCAGGTCGCCTGCCTGGAAAACATCGTCGGCGAACGCGAGGTGCCCGATCATCCGCTGGTCAACCAGACCATGCACGACTGCCTGCGCGAAGCCATGGACGTGGACGGCCTGCTGGCCATTCTGCGCAGGCTGGAGACCGGCGATATCGCCATCGTCGCGCGCGATCTCACCGCGCCGAGCCCGTTGGCGGCCGAAGTGCTGAACGCCGCGCCCTATGCCTTTCTCGATGACGCGCCGCTGGAAGAGCGTCGCACGCGGGCGGTGCAGACTCGCGGCCTGAGCGGCGCGGAAAGTGCCGACGACCTGGGCCGGCTCGCCCCCGAGGCCATCGCCGCCGTCCGCGAGGAAGCCTGGCCGCGGGTGCGCGATGCCGACGAGATGCACGAGGCACTGACCTTGCTTGGCTTTGCCAGTGACGGGGAAGTCGCCCGCAACGACGGCTGGAGCGAACGGCTGCAAACGCTGGCCGGAGCCCATCGTGCGACGCAACTCAAGCTCACCGTTGGAGCGGCTTCGGCAAAGCAGTCCACCCGGAGCCCGTGGACATCCGCCGAACTGCTTCCGCTGTGGCAGGCACTGCACCCCGGCCTCGCCATGGATCCGGCGATTTCGGCACCCGGCGAATGCACCACGCAGGCGTGGACACGCGAAGAGGCTTTGCGCGAGCTGATCCGCCGCCGTCTCGGCGGCCTCGGCCCGGTCACCCTGGCAGCCCTGGTCGAACCCCTCGCCGTCGCCGACGGCGACATCGCACAGGCGCTGGTGTCGCTGCAATCGGAAGGGTTCGTGATGCAGGGCCGTTTCAGTGCCGACGCTGTCGACATCGAATGGTGCGAGCGCCACCTGCTGGCGCGCATCCACCGATACACCATCGGCCGGCTGCGGCGTGAAATCGAGCCGGTCAATCGGCATGACCTGATGCGCTTCCTGTTCGACTGGCAGCACGTGTCATCGGCAACCCGGCTGCAAGGCCCGGATGCCCTGGCCGCGACACTCGCCCAACTGGAAGGCTACGAGGCGGCGGCCGGCGCCTGGGAGTCGGAAATACTGCCGGCCCGGATCAGCGACTACACCGCCCGCTGGCTGGACGAGCTGTGCCGGGCCGGACGCGTCAGCTGGAACCGGCTGCGCACCGGCAGCGGCGCAGGCCCGGTACGAAGCACGCCGATCGTCCTTCTTTCTCGTCGCGACATGGACGTCTGGACGTCCGTTGCCACGGAACGCAACCCTCAAATGGCGATGATTTCCTCACGCGCGCAAGCCGTGGCCGACACCTTGCAGGAACGTGGCGCCCTGTTCTTCGACGAATTGCAGGATGCCGCCCACCTGCTTCATGCCGAGCTGGAAGATGCCTTGGGCGAGCTGGTTGCCGTCGGCATGGTCAGTGCCGACAGCTTCGCCGGGTTGCGCGCGTTGCTGCGGCCGGCGGCCGAGCGCCAGCGTGGGCGGCATCGCCGCATCGCCAGACACCAGCTCAACGGCATCGCGGATGCCGGTCGCTGGTCGCTGACGCGCCATCGGCCCGTCGACGTCGACGAAACCGCCCGCGCCGGCTGGATCGAGCACATCGCACAGACCCTGCTGCGTCGCTATGGCGTGGTGTTCTGGAAGCTGCTGGAACGTGAAGCACCCTGGTTGCCGTCGTGGCGCGAATTGCTGCGCGTGTATCACCGGCTGGAGGCACGTGGCGAGATTCGTGGCGGGCGCTTTGTCGATGGCCTGGTCGGCGAACAGTTCGCCTTGCCCGAAGCCGTCGCGTCCCTGCGCGCCGCTCGCGCGAAAGCGCATGCCAACGAGCTGGTCTGCCTCAGTGGCAGCGATCCGTTGAACCTGGTCGGCACCGTGCTGGCCGGCGACAGGATTCCGGCCGTGGCCGGCTCGCGCGTGCTGTATCGCGACGGCATCGGCATCGCCGCGTGGATCGCCGGCAAGCTGGTGCCTTTGATCGAACTGGCGCCGACCGATATTCAGCAGGCCAGACAAGCCTTGCTGCGACAGCACGCGCCGCAGTCAGGCACGATCTCGACCAGTCATCGCGCGCCCTGAAACATGGGATGCCTGCCGCTTCTGCTGCTGTTTCCGCTGGGTTTCGGCCTCGGCTATCTGATCGATGGCAATGCCGGTGCATTGTGGGGTGCTGGTATCGGGTTCGTGCTTGGTGCGCTGCTCATGGCGTTTCTCGTCAGGGCACTTCGTGCTCGACGCTGAGATTCGACGGGCATGACTCCCGTCTGCCACACACGAACATGACGCGCCTCGCGGCAATGGACACGGCTTGAAAAGCGCGCCGGCCGCCTCCGATTTTTCTTTCCAGCGCGAAAATGGCGGAGTAAAATCCACGCCACACGATGCCATGATTGAGCAAGGGTCATGATCACTTTCAATCCGCGCTGGGCAATCTTTGCCAGTGGCCTGTTCGCCACGCTGACGGACGTTCCCCCGACGCGCTGAGCCCCTCCCCCGGCACGCCTCGCGTCGCACGGCACGGAATGTGCCGAAGCCGACAACGGCACCCACTGAATCCGCCACCGCTACGGCCATGACGCTGCCGCGTCGGCCTGCGCGCGGCCCTTTGGCGAGTTCGCCAGCGAAACATACCCGGACCCCGCCGCCACGCGCGGCAACACCGTCCGCTCGTCTCGGCAACAAGCCGACGCCACTCTCGATGGAGTACCTCTCGATGAAATCGATCCTGCGCACACTGGGCCGCAGCTACTGGCTGTTTGGCGGCTGTGTCGCTGCCTGTCTTGGCCTGATCGGCCCCTGGCTGATATCCGCCGCCAGCACCTTGTCGGTGCTTGCCGGCATCGCATGCATGGCGATGCTGATCGGCTGGGCAATTGTCCTGTTTGGACGTCCGAACAACAAGGAAAAAGAATCATGAAAACGACTTTCAATGCACGCTTGCTGATCGGTGTCTTCTCCCTGCTTCTGGCTGCACTTTCGTTGACCCAGTGCAGCAAGGTGCCGGCCGGCAATGTCGGTGTGAAGTTCAAGCTCTACGGCGACGGCAAGGGCGCGTTGCAGGAATTGCCGCCCGGACGCTACTGGGTGGGCTGGGGCTACGATCTCTACACCTTCCCCACTTTCACCCAGAACTACACCTGGACGCGCAGCGCCACCGAGGGTTCGCCGAACGACGAATCGCTGACGTTCCAGACCGTGGAGGGGCTTTCGGTGAATGCGGACGTGGGCATCACCTATCACATCAATCCGGACAAGGTCACCGCGATCTTCCAGAAATACCGCAAGGGGGTGAATGAAATCACCGATATCTATCTGCGCAACATGGTGCGCGACTCGCTTGTGAAGGAATCGAGCACGCTGGGCATCGAGTCGGTCTATGGCCGTGGCAAGGCATCACTGATCCAGTCCGTGCAGGACGACGTGGACCGCCAGGTGCGCGCCACCGGTATCGTGATCGAGAAAATCTACTGGATCGGCGAGTTGCGCCTGCCCGCCAATGTGGTGGCGTCGATCAATGCCAAGATCCAGGCCACGCAAATGGCCGAACAGCGCAAGAACGAAATCGCCCAGGCACAGGCGGAGGCGAACAAGGTGGTCGCGATGGCCGAAGGCAAGGCGAAGGCACAACTGGTGATGGCCACGGCCGAGGCACAGGCCATTCGACTCAAGGGTGACGCGCTGCGCGCCAATCCCGACATCATCGACATGTCGGCGGTGGAGAAATGGAACGGGCAGCTGCCCACCTATACCGGCACCGGCGTCATGCCGTTCATCCACCTGCCCGCCAGCAGACAGTAAGTTCCGGTGCGGCGACGGACTTGTTCCGTCGCCGCCGCTCGTTCTGGCGCGGCCAGAGTTCGAGATTGATCCGTCGTCGTTCCCCTCGCTCGCGCGATCACCCGTCACACGGCGACAAACACGGCCCGGAATCCGCCACGCCCCCTGCCATCTCGCGACCGTGCGACCGCCATGCGACGCCTGCCGCGGCCGAGCCAGGACCGAAAGCGCTCCCGATTGCCGCCCGCGAAGCAGCAGGACGGAACGACCAGGTCGCCGGAGTGCAACCGCTTCATGTCGCACGACAGAGCGGTCGGTCGGCATGCCCCCCGTCGACCGCACGCTCCGTCGGCAACATCGCCGCCACGGCGCAACTGCGCGCGTCGGGCGAAGCGAACCCGCACACTCGGTTCAATGCGCGGTGCCGCCTGCCTCCAGCTGTACGCTGTCGATCCCATACAGCGGGCCATCGATCGGCGCGGTGTAGATGAGGCACATCGCGTGTTCGCCCTGCTGCACCGGCAGCACGGCATGAAGCGCGAACCGGCGCGCAGCGTGTGCCGGGTCCGGCAACGGCATGCTCGCCAGCACCGTGCCCTTGCAGTCATCCTTGTGCACTACCAGCTCGCCGAACGGCGTGCTGTGCGGGCGCGAAACCACCAGCCTCTGATCGTTCGCCAATGCATAGTTGCGCTCCAGTCGCACCGCCTCGACATGGATCGCGTCGACGCCTTCGACAAGTGTGGCCGGCACCAGCTGGCAACTGTTGAACACGTTGATGGCATAGACCGGCGCCAGCGAAGTCGCGTCAGGCAGCGGCTGCACGCGCAGGCGGAAATCGCTGGCCGGGCAATTCGGCATCGCGTTGCCGCTGAAGCCGAGCAGATGCGCGCGGTCGAGCACGCGCTCCCGCGCCGCGGCCAGCACGCTGCCGTCGGCGGCAAAGGTGGCGGCGCGCACGGTCACCGGCAGGGTCACTTCGAACGGCTCCTGATATGCCGGCGAATGCGCGTCGGGCGCGCTACCGTCCACGGTGTAGCGCAGCGTGCCGGCGATGACCTGGTTGGTCAGGGTGACGGTGGCGCGCCCGGTGGCCAGTGCCTGGGTTCGATCCACCTCGATGTCGGCCGCGAACGCGCTGTCGGCATAGCCGATATCCTGCTCGCGGTAACGCGCGAACTGCGCCGGCAACCGCGCGATGAAGCTGCTCCATTTGCGTGCGGCGAGTGGCGACCAGTCGATCTCGCTCAATGCATCGAGGCGCGGGAATACCGCGTGCTCGACATGCTTGATGGTCGGCATGTGTTCGGTCCACAGGTTCGCCTGTGCGCCCAGCACGTGTTTCGCTTCGCGCGGATCGAGTTCCTTCGGCACCGGGTCGAAGGCATAGACGGCGGCCAGCGTCTGCGCCGGAATGCGGCCGGCGGTTTCGTCGAGGTTGTCGCTCTGCAACTGGTCGAAGTAAAGCACCGGCGCCGGTGCCAGCACCACGTCATGGCCGGCCATGGCTGCAACGATCGCGCCTTGGGTACCGCGCCACGACATCACCGTGGCATCGACGGGCACGTTGCCGCCTTCAAGGATCTCGTCCCAGCCGATCAGCTTGCGGCCATGCTTTTCCAGGTAGTTGCCGATCCGGCCCATGAACCAGCCTTGCAGCGCGTTTTCGTCATGCAGGCCCAGCGCATGCATCTTGGCCTGCACCACGGGCGAGGCCTTCCACTGGTCCTTGATCGCCTCGTCGCCGCCGACGTGGATGTACTCGGAGGGGAACAGCGCCATCACTTCATCGAGTACGTTGTCGATGAAGGTGAAAGTGGCATCGTCGACGTTGTACAGATACGGGTTGATACCCCAGTCGACGGAAACGACTGGCCGCTTGCCGGTGACGCCAAGCTGCGGATAAGCAGCCACCGCTGCCTGCGCGTGGCCGGGCATGTCCAGCTCGGGCACGATGGTGATATGGCGTGCGGCAGCATAGGCCACCACCTGACGGATCTGTTGCTGGGTGTAGAAACCGCCGTAGCGCTTCGGTTCACCGTCGTGACCGGCATCCGGCGGTGTGCGCCAGGCACCGATGCGGGTGAGCTCGGGATAGCGCTTGATCTGGATGCGCCAGCCCTGGTCATCGGTGAGATGCCAATGGAAGACGTTGAGCTTGTGCTGGGCCATCTGGTCCAGCAGCGTCTCGACCTCGGCCACGCTCTGGAAGTGGCGGGCGGAGTCAAGCATCAGCCCGCGCCATGAAAACCTGGGCCAGTCGCGGATATCGAGCGCCGTGACCTGCACCGCGCCCTTTTTCGCATCCGGCGTCAGCAGCTGGAACAGCGTGATCGCACCATGAAACAGGCCCGCATCATCCCGCGCGCTGACGCGGATACCCTGTGGCGTGACCTCCAGCGCATAACCGCCGGCCTGGGTCACCGATGCCTGCGGATCCCGCTGCAGCACAATGGCCGGCGCCTCGACCTTGCCTGCGGTCACCCGCAAATGAAGACCGCGGGTACGCGCCAGCAGGTCAGCCAGATAGTTCGCCGTGTGCCGCGTCGCGGCAACATCGCCGACGACCACGATGGGCGTGTGCGCATCGACCCGGAAACTGCCATCCGTCACCGTCATCTGTACCGGTTGCGGAATCAGGCTGGGCGGCGCAGCGGTCGCTTCGGCGTGCAAGGACGGCAGTGCGCCAAGCAGCAGGCATGCACAAACGGCAAGTAGCAGACGACAGGTCATCGGTGGTCTCCGGCGCGAGTGATCCAGCATGCCATGCGGCACATGGCGATGTTCAAAAAAAAACGGGCCCGTAAACAACCGCGGGCCCGTCAGGGGAGAGGGCGGGCCATCCGTGGCCCGCGATGATGCGGCAGTGGATCAGAGCTTGAAGTTCACGTTGAAGTAGTACTGGCGACCGTTGGTGTAGAACGCTTCGGGTACCTTTCCGAAATCCAGGCCCGCCTGTGAACCCAGGACGTAGTAATGCAGCGTCGGGTTGTTGAGGTTCATCGCGTCGAACGAGAAGCTCACGTGGTCGTTGAGCTTGTATCCGGCCGAGAACGACAGGTAGCCCGTGCCCGCCTGGTAGTAGGGCAGCAGCGGCGGCGAGCGGTAGGCTGTCGGGCCGGGCGTGACGGCCATCATGCCGTCGTAGAACGACGAGCGGTAGGTGTAGTTGATGCGCGCATTCCAGTGACTGTCTTCATAGAACGCGGAGAAGTTGGCGGTATTCCTGGAGGTGCCAAACAGTGGCCGGGTGCCGGCCGGCTTGTTCCCGAACGTTCCATCCGGGTTGTACAGCAAGGTGCCGCCGCTCGAATGGCCGTTGCTGTAGGTGTAGTTGATGCTGGTACCGAAGTGCTCGCCGATCGGCTGGACGTAGTTCAGCTCCACACCCTTGAGATTGCCGTTGACGTTGACCGGAATGCTGACCAGGTAGTTGCTGTAGACCGGCGTCGGCGTCGGGTTCGGCGTACCACCCGTGCCACCACCGTAGGTCAGGTAGTTGTTGAGATACGTGCCGTTGACCGTGCCGTAGTCGTAGTAGTTGTGCAGGTCCATCGAGTACACGCTGGCCGAAAGCAGGCCGCGATCGGAGAAGTACCACTCCAGCGATGCGTCGAAGTTGGTCGAGATGAGTGGCTTCAGATCCGGATTGGGGCCTTGCCCCGTTCCCGTTCCGGAAGCGCTCTGCGGGTCACCCAGGCTGAGGAAACCAGCCAGCTGGCCGTAGTCCTGGCGAGTCAGTGTCTGCGACGCGGCAAAGCGCGCCAGCACGGAGCCATCCGAGTTCAGGTTGACCTTGAAATTGAGACTCGGCAGCACCTTGCCGTAGTGGTGCTTGGCGTAGTTCCAGTACCAGCCATCCGGGAAGAAGGCCGAGTTCATGATCGGACCGGTGTGGTCGTTCTCCTGGATGCCCGGGCTGGTATAGCCGATGTTTTCGTTGGTGGAGACATAACGCAGGCCGAAGTTGCCGCTCCAGTTGTCGCCGGCAAAATTGGCTTGCACGTAGGCCGCACCGTTCTTCTCCGACATGGAGTAGATGTCGTTCGGGTAGAAACGCGAGCTGGTATCGCCGGTGACCGTGCGATTGGCGTAGGTCGCGTTCAGCTCCTTCAGCTGCGCCGGGGTCCAGTACCAGATGTTGGACGGCATCTGGCCCACGCCGAGATCGCTGCCAAAGCTGCCGGGATAGTTGCTGCCGCTGGCGGGCCAGATGGTGGCATTCGGGCTGAAGGTCACGGCCGAGGCCCAGTTGGGTCCCTGGGCGATGGCGGTCGGGCTGTCATGCGTGTGCTTCGCATAGCGCACACCGAATTGCAGCGAAGACAGCGCGCCATCATCGAAGTCGAATTCACCGTCTGCCTTGAACCAGTTCTCCTTGTCGACCACCTTGATGGCCTGATCGCCGAAGATCCAGTCAAGACCAACCGTGCTCGCGTCGTAGGCACTGTTGTTGCCACTCATCGCCCAGTTGAGCGGTGTACCCAGGCCATTCATCGCATAGCTGGAGCTCTGGCCATATCCCGTGTCCATCTCCATCACGTCCTGAGTCGGCGTGGTGCCGACGCCCTTCGTGGTACCTGCCTGGAATTTGAAACCGAGGTTGCTGGTCGCCTGCCAGTTCGCATCCAGCGTGAAGTAGCGGCTGGATTCGGCCTCGCCCGGGCGCGAGATCATGTCGTAGATGCCCTGCGACACGCCGGGCTGCGCGGCCATCGTGGCACTGGTGAGGACATTGCCCTGCAGGGTGTAGCTGGTGAGCGTGTCGTCCGGCAAGCGATCACGGGTACGCAACATGTAGTTGCGGTTGTAGTCGCTGGCATCCATCTTGGTGAGGAAGCCATCGAGGTTCAGGGTCAGGTTGTCGAGCGGCTTCCACTCCACATCGATCGAGCCACCCTTGCGCTTGCGGGTCTGCGTGAAATACGCGGCGCCGGGCAGGTTGGGATAGAACACGCCGGTGCTGGCGCTGCCGGGTGTGGCGGCACTAAGCCCCAGCTGGGTCGCCACGGCTGAACCCGTGGGAATGAACGAGTAGCCGAGCATCTCCTGGCCATTGCGCTGCACGCTGCGTTCTTCATAGAACGCCTGTGCCAGCACGCCGAATGTGTTGTCGCTGTTCTTCCAGTTGACCAGCCCGTTGAACTGCGGCTTGGTGGTGCCGGGAAGGTCCGCATACACGCCACCCACGCTGGCCTCGGCGGAGAACTGCTTGCCGAATTCCAACGGCTTGCGCGTGATGATGTCGATCGTGCCGGCGGCGCCGCCATCGAGCAGGCTGGCCTCGGAGGTCTTGTGCACCACCACCTGGCTGACGACTTCGGACGGCAGCAGGGCGTAGCTGACACTGCGGCTGCCGCCACCGCCGGTAATGAACCAGTCACCTGATGCGATACCGTGACCATCGACCGTGGTCATGGTGAGCGACGGTGCGCTGCCACGGATGCTGGCCCGGTCGGCTTCGTCGAAGCCACCCTCGGCACCGGCGGAGTCGGCGATGTTCACGCCCGGCAACTGGGCGATGGTGTCCGCCACGTTCTTCGCCGGCAGCTTGCCGATGTCCTGGGCAGAAACCACCTCGACGTGCGAATCGGCGTCCTTCTTGGTGGCCAGTGACAACGCTTCGGTCGCGCGGATGCCGGTGACGACCACCGTGTTCAGCGTCTTGGCGTTCTTGAGCTCCTGAGCCTTCTTGACGCTGTTTTGCTGGGCCGAGCCGGTATCGGCCTGGCTGGCATCCTGCGCATAGATCGCACCGGACATGCACAAACTGGTGATGATGCTCGCGGCGAGTAAAGTCTTGCGGTAGTTCATGGTGTTCCTCCCCTCAGAGGCTGGCTCGAATCAAGACCGGCATGACGACGGTCCAGGACTGTTGGTGATGCTTGGTGATGGTCGGGATGGTTGATGTCAGTTGCTGGCTTGGCACCGTGGTGCTGGATCGGTTTCATCTCATGGCTCCCTGCCCCCTGTTGCGCTCTTCGTCCAGGAACCAGCCTGCGGCGCCAATCACACCAAGCTGGCCATGCTCGATCAGTCGTACCGGAATCTGTTGCAGCCAGGCGCGCATCACGCCCTTGTTGAAATAGCGCTCGGCGAAGGTGCTGGCGAGCAGCAACGGCTGGATTTGCGGCAGGATGCCGCCAGCCAGGTAGACCCCACCCGTGGCTCCATAGAGCAACGCCAGGTCGCCGACGAAACTGCCGAGCAGACCGCAGAACACCTGCAGCGTCTCCACCGCGGCGGCGTCATGACCGGCCATCGCCGCAGCGGTGACTTCGGCCGGCGTGAGGCAGCGTGGATCAGCCTCGCGCAATTCACACAACGCGCCATACAGCTTGAGCAGGCCGGGGCCGGACAAGGCGTCCTCGAACGACACATACGGCCGATCGCGGGCAAGCACGCGCAGGATATCGATCTCGCGCTCGTTGCCAGGCGACAGCGAAATTTGGCCGGCTTCGGTGGCCAGCACCTGTGCCCTTGGCTGGCCCGGCAGCAACACCGCCGAACCGAGTCCGGTACCCGGCCCCATGACCAGCTTCGGACCGCCCGATCTCGGCTGCGTGCCCTCGATGATCGTTACCGCCTCGGCGGCATCGATGAACTGGGTGGCATAAGCCACTGCTTCGAAATCATTGATGACCGTCAGGCACTGGAGACCGAGGCCGGCACGAATGTCACTGATCGATACCGACCACGGCAGGTTCTCGTTGACGATCGCGTCGTCCAGCACGTAACCGGCGCTGGCCACCGCGCAATCACGAATGCCGGCCGCAGCGGACGCGTGCGGCGTCGACGCCAGTTGCGTCACGAAGTCCTGCAGCATCGCGGTGAGGCTGACCCAGTCGGCACAGCTGTAACGGTGGTAGTGCAATACGCTGACCGGCTGATGGCCGTCCTCGCTGCGCACGACCAGGCCGATGCGTGCATGCGTACCGCCGACGTCTGCTGCCAGGAACGGCAACTGCGACTCGCGGCTCGCACCCGTCGACACGTTCAATGCCTCGGCAAGCGGCGTCGCGGACGGCTCCCGCACATCGCGCTGGTTGGCGACTTCCCCCACTCCACCATCTCCTGTCATCGAACGATTGCTCCGGTCGTCGCCGAAAAGTGTTTCATCGGCGATCCCGCCGCGACCAGATTTCGACGCAGCATGCTGTCAAAATGACAACGTTGTCAACAGGGGTCGAGCCCCGACCGGAACGGTTGCATGTGAAACCGCAACATGAACTCGCCTCATGCCCCTTTTCCCATCCACGAAAGCGCCTGAAAAAGCACTGAAATGGCATGTTGTCGAAGAATAGTCGAATGCTGTGTCGCAGCATGGCCGGCAGGCATCAGCCATCTGGAAGGCTGACTTCCGGCTTGTTGTGTGGCGTCATTCTGCAGCCGGGGATTGACAACGTTGCACTTTTTTTGGAATTAGGAGACATTCCTGCTTGTCCCGGTCACATGGCCGGAACGGCACGGCCGAACCGGGGAGAAACCAAGTCCATGACCACCACCACGGCGGCAACGCCTTCCGAGCGCACCTATCTGGGCCCGATGCTGATCATCGGCGTGCTGTTCTTCATCTTCGGCTTCGTCACCTGGCTCAACGGGCCGTTGACGATCTTCGTCAAGCTCGCCTTCAACCTCGACGACGTCAGCGCCTTCCTGATTCCGGTGGCGTTCTACCTGTCCTATTTCTGCCTGGCGCTGCCGTCGTCGATGGTGCTGCGTCGCACCGGCATGAAAAAGGGCATGGCGCTGGGCCTGTTCGTGATGGCGATCGGCGCGGTGGTGTTCGGCGAGTTCATCAACATCCGCATCTATCACGGCGCACTGGTCGGCCTGTTCGTGATCGGCGCCGGGTTGTCGCTGCTGCAGACCGCGTCAAATCCTTACATCAGCATCCTCGGACCGATCGACAGTGCGGCACAACGCATTGCGTTCATGGGCATCTGCAACAAGATCGCGGGCGCGCTGGCCCCGTTCGTGTTCGGCGCGCTCGTACTCAATGGCATCGATACCCTCGACCAGCAAGTAAAGGCGGCACCCACGGCCGCCGCGCGCGATGCACTGCTCAACGGTTTCGCGGCCCGCGTGTACTGGCCTTACATGGTGATGGCGGCATTGCTGGTGCTGCTCGCGGTCTGGGTGGTGCGTTCGTCGCTGCCCGAGGTCAAGCCGGCCGGTGCCAATGACGAAGGCGCCATCGGTCACACCGGGCGCAGCATCTTCAGCTTCCCGCACATGTGGCTCGGTGTGCTGTGCCTGTTCCTTTACGTCGGGGTGGAGGTGATGGCTGGCGACGCCATCGGCATCTACGGCCAGGGTTTCGGCCTGCCGCTGGACGCCACCAAGCACTTCACCTCCTACACCATGATCGGCATGCTGGCCGGCTACATCGTCGGCCTGCTGGTGATTCCGCGCTTCATCTCGCAGCAGCGCTATCTGGCCGTCTCGGCGGTGCTGGGCGTGCTGTTTGCGGTCGGCGCTTTCGTGACCGATGGCTATGCTTCGGTGGCTTTCGTCGCCGCGCTCGGTTTCGCCAACGCGATGATGTGGCCGGCGATCTTCCCGCTGGCGATCAAGGGCCTGGGCCGGCATACCGAGGCTGCCTCGGCACTGCTGATCATGGGCATCGTCGGTGGTGCATTGATCCCGCAGGTGTTCGTGCACCTGAAAGAACACATCAACTTCCAGCTCGCGTTCCTCTGCGTGATGGTGCCGTGCTACCTGTACATCCTGTATTTCGGCCTCAGCGGTCATCGCGTGGGGCAGGCTCACACGGATTGAACGCGAAGCCGGCGCCATTTGGGCTAGGATGCGTCGGCGCCGCGGCTTGTTTGCGGCTTGATGGCGTGGCGTTGCTGCGCCCCACATCACTTGCTGCTCGAGGTCACCGCGTTGCGTAGCGCCACCATCAAGGATGTCGCCGAACGGGCCGGCGTTTCGCTGAAGACCGTCTCACGCGTGATCAACAACGAGCCCTCCGTGCATGCGCGCACGCGGGAACGGGTGCAGCGCGAGATAGATGCTCTCGGTTACCAGCCCGATCCCTCCGCACGCAGTCTGCGCAGCACCCGCGCCTATGCGCTGGGCCTGGTCTACGACAACCCCAACGCGCACTACATCATCAACCTGCAACACGGCGTGCTGTCGGTGTGCCGCAGCAGTGGTTTCGGCTTGCAGATCCACCCGTGCGACTCGTCCTCACCCACCCTGGCCGACGAGTTGTGCGAGCTGGTGCGCCGGTCGCGCCTGGCCGGGTTGGTGCTGGCACCGCCGATGTCGGAGGAGCCGGCACTGATCCGCACCTTGAGCGAGGCGAAGATTCCGTTCATGCGGATCATCTCCGCGCGGCAGGATCCGCAAGACGGCTACCCCTGCGTGTTTGTGGACGATCGCGATGCCGCCTACGCGATCACCGAGCACCTGATCCAGCTCGGACACCAGCGCATCGGCTTCCTGTGGGGTGGCCGCGAGCATCGCTCCAGCCCGGAGCGCTACCAGGGTTACGAGGATGCCCTGAAAGACTACGGCATTCCGCTGGATCGCAAACTGATCCTGCCCGGCGACTACACCTTCGACGATGGTTTCCGTGGCGCGCGCAAGCTGCTGGCACTGAAAGATCGCCCCAGCGCCATCTTCGGCTCGAACGACGAAATCGCCGCTGGCGTACTGGCGGCAGCGCATTCGGACGGCATCAACGTACCCTACGACTTGTCGATCGCCGGCTTCGAGGACAGCCCGTTCTCCAAGCAATCCTGGCCCGCGCTGACCACGGCACGCCAGGCCACCGAGGAAATTGCACGACATGCCGCACAGCGCTTGATCGGCGACCTGCAACGCGAAGCCAATGGCGAACCGGCGCAGCACGTCAACCAGGGCTTCAGCCCCGAGCTGGTGGTGCGCGGCTCGACCGCGCCGAGACACACCCGCACCACCAGGGCTTGAACGCGCCGGCTCCCGCCCGTCCGGGATGACCATCCCTCGGCGCATGGCTGCGCCAAGGGGTGTGCCGCTTGCCTCAACGACTGCCGAGGTTGTCGGTTTGCCCGATGAAGCGCACCACGTTGTCGTGCAACTGCTTCAGCGACGGCTCATGCGCGTACACCATGTGCCCGGACGGATACCACGAATAGCTGATGTTGGCGTCGAGGCTGGCCGGGATCGGCAGGTGGTGATCTTCGTAGTCCGCCGCGAAGTACGGCGTGGCCAGATCGTAATAGCCGCCATTGACGTAGACCTTCAGGTTCGGGTTGGTCTTCATCGCCATCGCCAGGTCCGGCATGACATTGGTCGAAGACTGCAGGGCCTCACCCTGTGATCCGGGTTGCTGGTGCGAAAAATCCCAGTGATGGATGTCGGCAAACAGGCGGTAACGGCGATGCTCGCCGAATTTCAGATCGCGTCGCACGTAATCGTTGAACGCCGCCACGTAGGCCGAACTGATCGCCGAGGATTGCGGATCGTATTCCGAGCTCTTGCCCATCGGATCGAGCGAGGGCCCGACGAAGCGCGTATCCAGCCGCCCCGTGGACTGATCGCTCTGGCCCAGCAACTCATGCTCGAACATGCCGCCGCTCACGCGCAGGTTGGCCTTGACCAGATAGGCCACCGGCAGGCCGGTGTACTGGTGCAGCTTCTCGGCCACGGCCTGCTTCTGCGCATCGCCCAGGCGTGAACCGGCCATCAGCGCCTGTGCATACGGGCCCATCGCGTACTGCTCCACTTCCTGCAGGAACGGCTCCAGTGCGGCCGGCTGTTGCGGCAGCTTGTGGTGATAGAACGCGGTGGCGGCGTAGGTCGGCAGACCCAGTTCGTACGGCAGGTCGATGCCGGGATTGAACTCCGGCCCGTCGACGCTGGTGTCGAAGTTGAGGATCTGCGAGAGCAGGATCACGCCATTCAGATCGACGCTGTCCTCGTTCTCCAGGATGTTCGCCACCACTGCCGAACGGGTGGTGCCGTAGCTTTCGCCGAACAGGTATTTCGGCGAATTCCAGCGCCCGTACTTGGACATGAACTGGGTGATGAACTGGGCGAACGCGTGACCGTCGCCGTCCACGCCGTAGATCTTCTTCTCGCGCTCCTTCATCTGCTCGGCGCGCTTGCCCTTGTCGGCGTCGTCGGCGATCAGGCGGCTGAAACCGGCACCGGGCGCATCGATGAACACCACGTCGCTGGCATCCAGCAGGCTGTAGTCGTTGTTGACCAGTTGATACGGTGCCGCCGGCGTATGCGAGTCGTCAGCCGTCACCACCCGCTTCGGGCCGAAGGCGCCCATGTGCAGCCACACCGTGGCCGAGCCCGGGCCGCCGTTGTAGATGAAGGTGATCGGTCGCTTGCTGGCGTCCACACCCTTCTTGAAATAAGCCGCGTAGAACATGCTGACCTCGGGCTCATCCTCATGATCGCCGCTGCCATGCAGCACCAGGGTGCCGGCCACCGCCTTGTAGTCGATCCGCTTGCCCTCGACGGTGACACTGCCCTCGCTGGTCGACGACTGCGGCTGTACCAGCGAGGCCTCCGGCTTCGACTCGGGCTTGGCCTTGTCGTCCTTCTTGTCCGGGCCGGCCAGCGCGACCGAACTGAGCAGCAAAGCGGCAAGCGCCGCGGCGAGGGGGAGTTTGCGCATGGGGATTCCTGTCTGGGTTGGAAGCGAGACCCAGCATAAGGCGCGCACGGAACAGGCTCATAGCCCGGAAGTCACCCTTCCTGCTGCGGGCACGATCACGCCATCGTCCCGGGCAGTTCGAACCGATCAGGAACCTCGCACGCCTGTGCGCGTGCCTGTGCCCTTCCACAACATGAAAAGACGCACCGGCATTGGAATCGTTGTCGGCAACAGCAGTACCCGCCCGTGGTTGAACGCCGGGCCACCGATCGCCGACAACCGGCCGATGATGCGGCCACCGTGCCATACCTGCAGCGGCGCCTGCCGCCACGGCCAGCTCCAGCGAGCGCGTATCACCAACACGTCTCCTGCGGCCAAGGTATAACAAGCGACCCGACGGCCACCCCAGCCACGGACTTCGAACGCGCACAGCGGCGCTCCGTCTGGCGGGCCGTTCGCCGCCATCAGGTCGGCACGCTCGAACCGACCCGGCCTGCCGACGACGGGGAAGTGTTGCTGGCTGGTCGTGATCGAGGTGAGCAGATCACGTCGCGAAATGGTGCCGACCGGCTCGTCGTGTCCGTCCCTGGCCACCAGCGCCACCTCACGCAAGCTGGTTTGCCAGACACCATAAAGCAGTTCCCCCGCTTCGACTTCACCGACATCGATGCCAGCCCGTGCCTCCGCTGCGGTGATCTCGTGCAGATTGCGAGCCTGCGTCCGCCGGGAATATCTCAGGCCGGCGACGATGACCACCGCGAACAGGCCGATCACTCCCAGCATCAACCCAAGCAGACCGTGCCAGTCGTTCATCATCCGAGGAGCCTCGACCGGTCGCTAGCGCTTGCGCGCGAGCGTCAGGCCGTCACCCAGCGGCAGCATCGACAGATCGATGCGCTGATCCACGAGCAGCTTGTCGTTCAAGGTCTGCAAGGCAACGGTATCGGCATCCGTCGCCGGCCGCGCCACGGCACCGCCCCACAACACGTTGTCGATGGCGATCAAGCCGCCGGTACGCAGCAGTTGCAGAGCGTGCTCGTAGTAGTCGTCGTAAGCCGCTTTGTCGGCATCGATGAAGGCAAAGTCGTACTGACCGGCTTCACCTGCAGTCAGGCGCGCCGCCAGCGTCTCCAGCGCCGGCGCCAGTTGCAGGTCGATCTTGTGCGCCACCCCGGCCTGCTGCCAGAACGGCGTGCCGATGCGGGTGAACTCATCGCTGATGTCACAGGCCAGGATGTACCCGTCTTCCGGCAAGGCCAGCGCCACCGACAGCGCACTGTATCCGGTGAACACGCCGATCTCGATGCAGCGTCGGGCACCGATCAGTTTCACCAGCAAGGCCATGAACTGCCCCTGTTCCGGCGAAATCTGCATCCCTGCACGTGGATGCGTTCGTGTCACCTCGCGCAGCGCCGCCTGTGCGGGATGCTCGCGCAACGAGTGCGCAAGCAGATAGCCACGCAAGCGGTCATCGAGGTTCAGGCTGCGATTGGACATGATCACACTCCGGCATCAATTCGGAACCCGGGCAAAGCGTCCCTGCCCGCAATTTACGCCGGATCGCGGATGCCGCCAGCGCCGACTCCCGATATGGGCGTTGACCTGCGCCGCTGACGGGGGGAAGCACACCAGCTTGAACGGATCGACGGCAAGCTCATCCGACCGTCATCACGCCGACTGCCAGCACGACACCTGCCAGATTGAGCCGGCTCAGTCGCTCGCGGAACAGCAGCAGGCCCACCAGCGCACCCGGCGCCACCACACCGACGTTCATGCTCGCGAAACCAGGGCCGGATCGTGCGGTAGCGCGCAATGAGCCCGCAGGCAGAACAGGATATTGCCGAAGTTGGACAGCCCCAGCAGCAAGCCACCCAGCGCACTGCGGGCGGTAAACCGGGTTTGTCCGCGCAGGCGGCGCAGCAGCTGCAACGCAAACGCGACGGGCAACGCCAACCCGGGCCGTCATCGGCCATGAGTCATTCCGCAGGAATTTGCGAAGCGGCCACGCGTTCACCGGCCCTTCGGTCAGCAACTGAAAACCCGTCGCTTGTGACAGAATGCCGCTGCGGAACGGACAGGGGTGACACACCTCCGCAACTCGGCGCAACGACATCACGATGCCAAGGATCCGTTTGCGTCGCAGGCCGAACGGTTGCGCGCAAGGGGGTAAGGTCAAGTGATTAACGCTGCGACGAGACGACGCTTCTGCATTCGATGCTTTGCCGTGGATCGGCATGGACGCAATGTTCGGACGCTACCTGGCAGCACGCCTCGATCCGCGCCGCCGTGCTGAACCGGAAGGGCTTGCAGAAACTGCGGATAGTCCCGCCGCCCTGATCGACCTTTTGACGAACACGCCTGGTTTGCCTCGGATCTTCACTATCCAACAGGGGAATCGTGATGCGCAACGAATGGAACCATGGGGGTTTGTTTTCGGCAGCGATGCTGCTCGTGTTGCTTCTGCCCGGTGACGCGAGCGCCGCCACCACCACGGTCGACGCCACGGCGAACGCGGAGATGACGGCGGCTGAATCATGGGCGTTCGCGGTGTTTCCGCCACCGCGCGAGGCGCATGCGCCGAAGCCGGATCCGCGCGAGGTGTTGCACGTGACCGGCAGCCGGGTGCAATACACCCGGGCGCAGTTCGACAGCATCGATGACGCGGACTGGTTCCCGCAGGATCACGCTACGGCACCGCAGATCGTGCGGCAAGGGCGCAAGCCGGCGCGGCCATGCTCCGAGTGCCACATGATCGGCGGAGCCGGCGTTCCCGCCACGGCGGCATTGGCCAGCTTGCCGAAGGCCTACATCCTCGAGCAGATCGCCGCATTCCGCGCCGGTCAGCGCGGCATGGGCGGGCCAGCCACCGCGCATGGCATGGCCGAGGAAGCACGAGGACTCACGCCGGCCGACCTGCAGCAGGCGGTGGACTATTTCTCCGCCACGAAATTCGTGCCGCATGTGCGCGTGGTCGAAACCGCGCGTGTTCCAAGGACGCACTGGAAGTTCTTCGTGCTTGTGCCGGACCCGGGCGGTGCGTCCGAACCGATCGGCGCACGCATCATCGAGACACCGGTCAAGTTCGTCGACTACTCCCTGAGCGATGGTCGCGGGGGATATGTCGCGTATGTGCCACCGGGCAGCATCGCACGGGGCGCATCGATTGCTGCGAAGGGAACAGGCGCGGCGCCCGCATGCGAGTCCTGTCATGGCGCGCGTCTGCAAGGCGTCGGCATGATCCCGCCACTGGCCGGACGCTCGCCCACCTATATCGCGCGCGAGCTGATCCTGTTCCGTACCGGCCGGCGCAACAATCCGGGGGCCGCACCGATGGTGCAGGAAGCCTCGCAGCTGACCCTCGACGACATGATCGCGGTGGCGGCGTACGCCGGCTCGCGCAAACCGTGAGGTTTCCAGGGCGGCTCCCGTCTGACCGGTCGTTCGGTCAGTGGAGCCGCCTGCCCGTCATCCCCACACCATCACCGCGATCGCCAGCACAGCCAGCATCACACCGCCACGGTTGAGCCGGCTCAGCCGTTCGTGGAACAGCAGCAGGCCGACCAGTGCGCCCAGCGCGACCACGCCGATGTTCATGCTGGCGAACACCAGCGCCGGCTGATTCGGCAACGCGCGATGGCCGCGCAGGTAGCACAGGATATTGCCGAAGTTGGCCAGTCCCAGCGCCATGCCGCCAGCAAGGCTGCGCAGGTTGAAGCGAGCCTCTCCGTGCAGGTGTTTCCACAACGGCACGGCGAATGCCAGCGGCAGCGCCAGCGCAAACATCGCCTGCAACGAGGTGCCCAGCGGTACGCCGGCCACCGCCACGCACTTGAACAGGATGTCGATCGTGCCGAAGCCGACAAACACGAGCAGCGGATAGCGCCAGTCGGCCGTCCCCTTGGCCGCCGCAGCCGGGCCACTGCGCCAGATCATGCACGACAGCGCCAGCAGGCCCAGCACGATGCCGACCAGCTTGAACGCCGTGAACTGTTCACCGAACAGCACGAACGCGGCCAGCAACGACAGCAACAGCGACAGTCGCTGCGCCGCGTCGCTGCGCACGATGCCGGCGTGGCGGACGGATGCACCCAGCGCGAGGAAGATGGTCGGCAGCAGCAGGCCCAGGCCCATCAGGGCCAGCCAGGGCACTCCCGGTTCCTGCAGCGGCGCCAGCGAGGGCCGCAGGACCACCGCCGTGAGTATGCCGGCGGCCACGTAGTTCCAGGCAATCGCCTGCGCCACATCGATTTCAAGGCGGCGCGCCAGCTTCAGCAACACCGACACCAGCACACTGCAAAGCACACTCAGCAACACGAAAATCATCTGGCACTCCGGGCACGCGAAGCCGGCATGGTGACGCAAGCGAAGCAGAAACTGTTCGGGTCAGCCACGCAGGCTCTTTACCAACATGAGAATCGCCACCGCGATGATCGCCAGCGCAAAGATCGTGTTGAGTGCACCGCGAGTCTTCGCCAACCGCCTGGCTCCGAGCGCGCCCAGCCAGCCGCCGACAATGCCGCCGCCGATGAACTCCGCCGCCACCGGCCAGTCGACCAGCCCCGAGATCGCGTAGTTGGCGGCCGCGGTGAGGCCGAACGCACCGACCGCGAACAGCGAGGTACCGATCGCGTAGATGATCTCCATGCCGCTGGCGAACATCAGCCCCGGCACGATCAGAAAGCCGCCGCCGATGCCGAAGAAGCCGGCCAGACTGCCGGTGCCCAGACCCACCGCACCGAGTCGCGGATACATGCCCGGCAGCGGGTAGCGATCCGGCCCGCCACGCCGCCCGCGCAGCATGAAGCCGGCAACCACCATCATCAGCACGGCGAACAGCACCAGCAGGTGCTGGCCGTTGACCGCCTTGCCGATGCTCGACCCGATGAAGGCTCCCAGCACGCCGGTGGTGGCAAAAGTGAACGCCACTTTCCAGCGCACATGACCGGCGCGCGCATGCGGAATCAGGTTGGCGAAGGCATTGAACGATACCGCCAGTGCGCTGGTACCGATCGCCAGATGCGGGTCGTGCACGCCGACCACGTACAGCAGCAGCGGCACGGCGAGAATGGAGCCGCCGCCGCCAATCAGCGCCAGCGAAAAGCCCACCGCCGAACCGCAGATGACGGCGAGCAGGGCCTGCATGGTCAACAGGTGATGCATGGATGGAATTCCGTGGTGGCTGCAGGTTTCAGTCGGCGACGCAAAACTGCTCGAACATCGTGGCCATCAACGCCTGCACGCGCGGATCGCTGATACGGTAATGGATGGTTTGCGCCTCGCGCCGACCGCTGACCACGCCGTCGCGACGCAGCAACGACAGATGTTGCGACACCGTGGCCTGGGCCAGATCCAGCGACTGGGCCAGTTCACCCACCGAACGCTCACCGGAAACCAGTTCGCACAGCAGCAGCAGGCGATTGTGGCTGGCCATCGCCTTCAGCACCGCCAGTGCTTCGTCGGCATGCTGGTGCAACTGCTCCTGCGCCGCCGGCAAGGCCGCCTGGCGTGTGCGTGGCTTGCCTTTCGCGCTGGCGCCCATCAACCGCGACCGTTCATTTCAAACCAGGGCCGCAAGATCGACAAGTCGTACCCGGCCGCCTGGGTGGCAGCCAGGATATTGTCGGTCGTGCCTTCGGCCTGCAGCGCCCACAACACGCTGCAGCGGTTGCCGCTGCGACAGAATGCCAGCACCGGACCGGGCAACTGCCTGAGTGCCTCGGCAAAGCTGCGCACCTGCACATCGTTGACCTTGCCCGACACCACCGGAATATGCCGCCATGCAAGGCCCGCCTGCTGCGCGGCCGCCTCCAGCTCGGCATTGGTCGGTTGCCCGGAAACTTCGCCGTCCGGGCGATTGTTGACGATGCTGCGAAAACCCTGGGTGGCGATGGCGGCAATGTCGTCCACGCTGATCTGCGCGGCAACACTCAACTGTTCGGTAAGCGGGTGGGATTGCATGACGGTTCTCTGTGGAGGGTGAAGCAGCGTGGACATTCAGATCGCGTCCAGCGGAATTTTCAGATAGCGCACGCCGTTGTCTTCGGCAGGCGGCAACTGGCCGGCGCGCATGTTCACCTGCACCGCAGGCAGGATCAACTGCGGCATGTTGAGCGTGGCGTCGCGGGCACGGCGCATCGCCACGAACTCTGCTTCGCCGATGCCTTCACGCACATGGATGTTGCCGTGGCGCTGCGCCGCCACGGTCGTCTCGTGCGCAAACTGTTCGCGGCCGGGCGCCTTGTAGTCATGGCACAGGAAGATGCGGGTGGCGGGTGGCAGCGCGAAGATTTTCTGGATCGAACGATACAACGTGGCCGCGTCACCCCCGGGGAAGTCGCAGCGGGCGGTGCCATAGTCGGGCATGAACAAGGTGTCGCCGACGAAGGCCGCATCACCGATGACGTGGGTCATGCATGCCGGCGTATGACCCGGCGTATGCATGGCCGTCGCCGAAATGCTGCCGAGCAGGTAACGCTCGCCATCGGCGAACAGATGGTCGAACTGGCTGCCATCGTGCGCGAAAGCATGGCCGGCGTTGAACAGCTCACCGAAGGTTTGCTGGATCGTGCGGATATGCTCGCCGATCGCCAGCTTGCCGCCGAGCTTCGCTTTGACATGGGGCGCGGCCGAAAGATGATCGGCATGCACGTGGGTGTCGATCACCCATTCGACGCTGAGCCCCTGCGCCTGCACGAAGGCTATCAACGCGTCGACCGTCTCGTGACCCGTGCGTCCCGAGGCGGCGTTGTAGTCGAGCACGCTGTCGACGACGGCCGCCTTCAAGGTGGCCGGGTCCCACACCACGTAGCTGAAGGTGTTGGATGCCTGATCGAAGAATGCCTCGACTCCGGGATGTTGCATGGGGCTTTCCTCACCGCATTGATGAATCAGGAATCATTGCCGGAGCGGCTTCAACCGCGATGCTTCTGCGCTGCACGACAACAACGGCATCGCGGCTGAAGCCGCTCCAACAGGGACGTGGCTTACGCGCGGCTCTTGCCCGCCGGCAGGCGCGACGCCAGCCACCAGCCCGCCACCATGCAGGCGACCAGCACCAGCAGCGAGGTCGCACCGCCGCCGAGCGACGCCAGCGCCGGGCCGGGACAATAGCCGGCGATGCCCCAGCCGATGCCGAACAGCGCCGCGCCTCCAAGCAGGCGCGCATCGACGCGGCGCGTCGTCGGCAACTGGAACGCGGGCTCCAGCATCGGCCGCTGACGCCGCAGCACCAGCCGGTAGCCGATGGCCGTGGTCAGCACCGCCCCGGCCATCACGAACACCAGGCGCGGGTCCCAATGGCCGAAGATATCGAGAAAACCGAGCACCACCGCCGGCTGGGTCATGCCGCCGAGGCTGAGGCCGAAACCGAACAACAGGCCGGAAAGCAGCGCGAGCAGGATCTTCATCTCACCACCCCCCCGGCATGTGGCGCACCACGAACACCGTGGCGATGCCGAACAGCATGAACACTGCCGTGGCCAGCAATGAACGCGGTGACAACCGGGCGATGCCGCACACACCATGACCACTGGTGCAACCGCTGCCGATGCCGGTGCCAAAGCCCACCAGCAACCCGGCCAGCGCCATCCACGGCAAACTCACCTGGGGCAGGCCGATGCCGCTGTCGCCACGCAACCACCAGAGCAACCACGGCGCCAGCAACAGCCCGGCCACGAAGGCCAGGCGCCAGCCACGGCCGGAGACGCGGCGCCGGATCAGGCTGCCGGCGATACCGCTGATGCCCGCGATGCGACCCAGGCCGGCCATCAGCAACACCGCGGCAAGACCGATCAGCACGCCGCCGAATGCGGCAAGAAGATATGGATGCATATGCGTTTCTTCAAATATTCGTCAAATTGAATATAAGACGAAGCGCGCGCAGGCGCAAGGGTTGTGCCGCGGCAACCGGCGATGCGGCCTGTCGTGTCATGCGGCAACGGGTCGCACCGCCAACCATCGCCAGACCATGGCTTTGGTCATGGGTGCATTGCGACTGCATTGGTTAGGATCGGGGTTCCCCCACGATGAGTCCACGTCGATGAAACCCACCCTCTCACTGGCCATGACCATTGCGTTGTCCAGTTCGGTATCGGCATTTGCCGACACCGGTTCGGACAAGAACCACCCGAACCACGCCCCGGCGCAAACCCACGCGGCAGCCGCACACAGCAGCAATCCGTTCTTCGCCGATAGCACGCTGCCCCTGCATTACCCGGCGTTCGACCGGATCAAGGACGCCGATTTCGCGCCGGCGTTCGATCGCGGCATGGCCGACCACGCGAAGGAGATTCAGGCGATCGCCGGCAACGCCCAGGCGCCTGCTTTCGACAACACCATCCTCGCGCTTGAGCAATCCGGGAAGATTCTCAACCGCACGCTGACCGTGTTCTTCAATCTGCTGGGCGTGGAGAACAACGATGCGCTCAAGGCGCTGCAGGCGGAGTACGCGCCGAAGCTGTCCGCGCATCGCGATGCCATGATGCTGAATCCGGCATTGTTTGCCCGTATCCAGACCTTGTATGACACTCGCGCCACGCTGGGCCTGGACGCCGAGAGCGTGCGCCTGATCGAGCGCTATCACACCGATTTCGTCCGGGCCGGCGCCAGGCTGTCCGATGCCGACAAGACGCACCTGAAAGAAATCAACGGCGAGCTGGCCAAGCTCGGCACCAGGTTCAACCAGAATGTGCTGGCCGAGGTGAACGACTCGGCACTGGTGGTCGACACGCGCGACGAGCTGGCCGGTCTCAGCGACGCGCAGATCGGCGCTGCAGCGGCCGCCGCCAAGGCCAGCGGCCTGAACGGCAAATACGTCATCGCCCTGCTCAACACCACCGGCCAGCCGCCGCTGGCCCAGTTGCAGAACCGGGCCCTGCGCGAACGCCTGTACAGGGCCTCGATCGCGCGCGGCAGCCGCGGCAATGCCTATGACAACACGGCCATCGTGTCGCAGGTGATGAAGCTGCGAGCAGAGAAGGCGAAGATGCTCGGCTATCCGACCTGGGCGGCCTACGTGCTGGCCGACGAAACCGCCAAGACGCCCGAGGCGGTCAACGCCATGCTGAGCAAGCTCGCCCCGCCGGCGGTGGCGAACGCCAAGCGCGAAGGCGCCGCGTTGCAGGCGATGATCGACAAGCAGCAGGCGGCGAAGGGCGAACCCACGTTCCAGCTCCAGCCATGGGACTGGGCGTATTACACCGAGAAGGTGCGCGCCGATAAATACAGCTTCGACGAAAGCCAGCTGAAACCCTACCTCGAAATGAAGAACGTGCTGGAGAACGGCGTGTTCTACGCGGCCGGTCAGCTCTACGGCCTGAAGTTCAAGCAGCGCACCGACCTGCCCGTGTACAACCCCGACGTGCTGGTTTACGACGTGTTCGATGCCGATGGCAAGCAGCTGGCGATCTTCCTGACCGACCTGTACGCGCGTCCGTCCAAGCGCGGCGGCGCGTGGATGAACTCCTACGTGCAGCAGTCCGGTCTCACCGGCAACCTGCCGGTCGTGGCCAACCACCTCAACATCACCAGGCCGATCAGCGGCCCGACCCTGCTGAGCTGGGACGAGGTGACCACGATGTTCCACGAGTTCGGCCATGCGCTGCACGGCATGTTCTCGAACGTGAAGTACCCGTACTTCAGCGGTACCAGCGTGCCGCGTGATTTCGTCGAGTTCCCGTCGCAGGTGAACGAGATGTGGGCCGACTGGCCGAGCGTGCTGACCCATTACGCCAGGCACTACCAGACCGGCGAAGCGATGCCGCAGGCCCTGCTGGACAAGGTGCTGGCCAGTTCGAAGTTCAACCAGGGCTTCGCCACTACCGAATACCTGGGATCGGCGATGCTCGACCAGAGCTGGCACCAGCTCGGCGCCGACCAGATTCCCGCAGCCGATGGCGTGATGGCCTTCGAGGCCGCCGCCCTGAAAGCCGACGGCACCGACTACGCGATGGTGCCGCCGCGTTACCGCACGCCGTATTTCAGCCACATCATGGGTGGCTACGCGGCCGGCTACTACGCCTATATCTGGTCCGAGGTGCTGGATGCGAACACGGTGGACTGGATCAAGGCGCACGGCGGCCTGACCCGCGCCAACGGCGATCGCTTCCGCGCCACCCTGCTCTCGCGCGGCGGCAGCAAGGATGCCTTGCAGTTGTTCCGCGACTTTGCCGGCCATGAGCCGCAGATCGAGCCACTGCTGAAACGACGCGGCCTGGATGGCAGCAGCGACTGACGGGAACGGCGATCCTCAGCGCATCGGCAACCGCTGATTTCGACTGCGACGACAAGCAAGTGCGGCCGCCATGGGCGCGCCATCCTCCTCTCCGGAGTTGCCCTGAGAATGAGGCAAGCCCCCGGCAATGCCAGGGGCCATTCATGCTGGCCTAGTGCTCTGCCACCAACTTGGTCGCGGGCACCACGGTCAAGGTGATCGACGACGGGTGCTGGTTGTCATGGTGGACGGCATTGTGCGCCATCACCCACCTGGTCTCGCTGTAATTGTCGCCACCGGTGTTGAGGTTGCGGTCGAAACGCGGGAAGTTGCTGCTGGAAACGGCCACCCGCAACTTGTGCCCCGGCTTGAAGTAATAGCTGGTATCGATCGGCTGGAAAGTCACCTTGTAGACCTTGTCCGGCTGCATCCATGTCGGCGGCTTGTCGTAGCCCTCGCGCCAGCGCATGCGCTGGATGTTCTCGGTGATGTTGTAGGCCTTGCCATCCGGATGGACGTCCATCAGCTTGAAGGTGAAGTCGGTATCCTTCGCACTGGATGACACGTACAGCGTGACCGTGATCGGACCGCTGGCCTCCACGCCTTGCGTGAACGGCTTCGTGTCGTAGACCAGGATGTCGTTGCGGGTCTCGTGCTCGCTCTGGTCGAAGGAACCGAACTTCACCGCATCGCCCTGGCAGCAGCCGCCGCCACCGAAGGTGCGCACCGGGTTGCCCGGATCGTAGATGAATTTGTCCGGTTGATCGGTGGCATCCGACGTCGCCGCGAGTCTGCCGTCGCCGTACAGCGTGTTGGCGTGGCCACCGCTGCTGAAATAGAAGCGCCGGGTCGTTGCGTGAGCCGGCGGCCAGGTGTCCGAATGCTTCCACTCGTTGGCGCCCATCAGGTAGTACATCACCTTGGGTTGCTTCTGCAGAACGTCGTTGTCCTCGCCCTTGAGGAAGTGGTCGAACCAGCCATAGACCAGCTTGTCGTAGTCGAAACGCGCGTCACCCACATCAAGATCACCGATCATGGTGTGCTCGGTGGCGCGGGTGTAGGCGCAGTGCAGGACCGGTGCGATGACGACGTATTGCTGGTCGGCAATCGCCTTCGGTGCGGTATGCCGCACGAAGTTGTATGCCGCCAGGTTGGGCGACACCGACACGTCGAACCAGCTCATGAACCACAGGCCGGGCTTGCCGATCGGCATGTGGTCGTTCCACAGGCCGCCCTTGGTCCAGGCGGGGGAATCGGGCGTGCGCGCAATCATGTTGCCGCCGGTGGGTACCGGCATCGGCGTGGCGAAGATGCCCGGCGGTCCGCCAACCGACTTGATGATGTCCTTGACCGGCAGGTGCCAGAACGCCTTGTCCCAGTTCACCGGCGGCATCTGTGGATCGAGGTCGAACATCTTCGAGGCGCGAATCAGATCCTGCTGCGAAGTGTTGGCAGGGAACATCGGACGAACCTGGTTCTGCTGCGTGTACAACCAGTCGATGAACAGCATCTGCACCGCGCCGCCGCGATACCAGTTGCCCTGCTCGTAATAGGGGCCGACGCGACCGACGCCGGCACCGAAACCCTGCACGTTGAACGTGGCCAGGCCAGGATCATTGCGCGCCACCACCGCCATCTGCCACTCGGCGGTGGACGAGCAGCCGGTGGTGCCGACCTTGCCGTTGGACCATGGCTGCGAGCTCATCCACCTGATCGCATCGGAGCCATCGGTCAGCGGTGCGCCGAGGATGTCGTAATTGCCCTGCGAGAAGTAGTGCCCGCGCTCGTTCATCTCGACATAGGCGTAGCCGTGCTGCACTGCCGCCAGTTCCCGTTTCATGTCGCGCGGCGCGCCCAGTGAAACGTCCCAGTAATTGAAGTTGTACGGCGTGCGCACGAAGATGATCGGCACCTTGCCGGTGGCATGCTTCGGCCGATAGACGTCGGCGGCCATCAACTTGCCATCGCGCATTTTCACCATCACCTTGCGCTCGATGATGGCGATCTTTTCCAGCGCCTGTTCGGTGGCGTTGCGCTGGGCCATCAGCCCTTGCGTGGCTCGGTCGCCGGATTGGGCGAGCGACGCCGGGGTCAGCAGCACGGACAGGCCAAGCATGCCCAGGCTGCTGGAGAGAATCGAAGCCAGTCTCGTTGAACGCATGTGCCAACTCCCCTTGTCGATACGCAAGCCCAGGTCTTGCCTGGGCGCAGACTATCCCACGCCAAAGCCCTGGCCGGAACGGCTCGGCCGCTAGGGATGCAACTGCGCGGTGAAGAAGCGCGCGGCCGCTTCGTCCACCCGCAACCAGCTGGCGTGGCGCAGGAAGTCGTGAATCTCGTTGGGAATCACCAGCTGCCGATACGGCACCTTCTGTTTGTCCAATCGCTGCACCAGGTCGACCATCTGGTCGAACGGGACATTGCGGTCATCGTCGCCCTGCACCACCAGCACCGGCGAGGTCCATGTGGCGATGTCGGCGTCGGGCGAGGATTCCCACGCGACCTTCATCGCCTGCTTGCGGTCGCCCTGCTCGTAGCGCGCCTTCGCCTTGCCGTTCCAGTCGTCGAACAGCGCCGACCAGTCATGCACGCCATGCAGATCCACGCCGGCCTTGAAGATGTCCGAATCGCGGGCCAGCGCCAGCGCGGTGAGATAGCCCCCGTACGAACCGCCCCAGATGCCGATGCGTTTCGGGTCGACATTGTGCAGTCCCTGCAGATATTTCGCGCCGGCCACCACGTCCTGGTATTCGGACGCGCCGGTCGGGCCCCAGTGTTCCGGGTGATGGAAAGCGTGGCCGTAGCCGATGCCGAGCCGGTAGTTGACCGACAGCACCACGAAACCGTGCGCGGCCAGGTACTGGTTCACCGCATACGCGTTGCCGTAGTAACTCCAGTTGTGCCAGCCGAGAAGCATCTGCCGCGGCGGGCCGCCGTGCACGAAGATGATCGCCGGTTTGGCGGCGGCTCCATGCCGGCTCTCGAACAACTGGCCATGAATCGTCCAGCCATCCGCCGCCTTGAAGCTTGCGGGCTGCGGCACCACGAGCTGGTCGGTCGGGAAGTCCTGCGGGATCTGGTCGGCATTGATCGCGTGCGCATCGGCGCCGTCGGCCGAGGCCACCACGACCAGCGGCGGACGTTTGGCGCCGGACTGCAGGAAGGCGAGATGCTTGCCGTCGCCGGTGAGCACCGGCAGCCATTCGATCGTCGTGCCCGAGGTCAGTGCCACCGGTCCGGCTGCGTCCACGGGCACGCGGTAGAGATGGCGTCGATCGCCATCGCCGGGTGTCGAGCCGGTATTGGCGTTGTAGACCAGGTAGCGGCGATCCGGGCTCAGGCTGATGAATTCGGCCATGTAGTCGCCGGGTGTCAGCAGCGTGGCATTGCCGCCGCTGGCGGGCACGGAATACAGGTGTGGCCATCCGTCCATGTCGCCGAGAAACACCAGCCGATTGCCGGCAGCCCAATGCAGGTTGTCGGCGCCTTCGGTCTCCGGATACGACCCGTTGAGCCGATCCGGGCTGCGCCACACGACATGCCCCGCGCCACTGGCTGCATCAGCGACCCAGATCGACCACGGCTGCGATGTCAGCTTGAGCAGGGGCTTCGGCGCGCCGCCCAATCCCGGCTGACGCGTGAAGGCAATCCGGGTTCCGTCCGGCGACCAGTGTGGCGAGCCGTCCAGGCTGGTGGTCGGTGCCAGATAGACCAGCGGTTGTTCGGCGCCGCGGAATACGCCGATGAAGGCATGGTCATCGCGCGCGGAGACAAAGGCCAGTT
The DNA here is from genome assembly GCA_035564915.1 of Rhodanobacter sp. GTDB lineage: Bacteria > Pseudomonadota > Gammaproteobacteria > Xanthomonadales > Rhodanobacteraceae > Rhodanobacter. The sequence continues at coordinate 53,592 of DATMTH010000211.1, read as the reverse complement.
GACTGCCATCGGGCGACCAACGCAGGGTGCCGTCCTCACCGCGATCGAACACCAGCTGCTTCGGTTTGCCGGTGCCGTCCAATGCGGCGGTCCAGATCTGATGCTTTCGCGTGAACGCCAGCCGGTTGGTGCTGGAGATCGCCGGCTCATCGCCATCGCCCAGCCTGACCTGCTTGCCGCTGCCCATCGCGATCGACCAGATCGTCACCTCCGGTTCGACCGGCGTGGAGGTCGGGTCGGGTGCCAGATTGCCCTTCGCCGGCCAGTTGGCATCATGGTCGCCGCCGCGCACATAGACCAGATACGCGCCGTCGGGCGAGAAGGTGAGCTGGGTCAACTCCTGGCCGTCATCGCTGGTGTATTGCGTCACCTTGCGCGGCGTGAAAGCGGGAGCTTCAGCGACCCAGATGTTGCGCACGCCCTGCTTGTCGAGCACCCAGGCGATGCGGTTGCCATGCTTCGCGGCGACCAGCCCGGAGGGGTACGGCACATTGGTGACCTGCGCCATGCTGAAGCTGTCGTGCGCCGTCGCGGCAAAGGCGGCGGCGGAGAAGAACAGGGCGAATGAACACAGCAGGGTTTTCATTTTGTCGTCTCCTTCGATGTCTTCACCCGCTCGAAGTCCATATCCATTTGCGGTAGCGAAAGCTTGTCGGCTGCACCCGCGAGATCCTGCGCAAAGGTGACGTAGCCGTCGCCGTAATAGCGATAGCGCCAGCTCACGCGAAACGTGTCGTCATGCCAGTGCTGCAGGTCGCCGACGAAGTTCGGGTTGCCCAGGCGCAACACCAGATGGCCCTTTTCCAGCGTCACCCTGGCCGTGCCGTTGTAATCGTCGGCGTACTTGCCCGCGTAATCGGCCAGCGCCAGCGGCGGCATCGCCTTCGGCCTGCGTGTGTCGGCGAGCTTCTTTTCCGCCAACCTGGCCGCGGCCTCGGCTTTCCGCGTCTGCGCGAACAGCATCGCGCCGACATCGTCCGCCGGTTGCTGCAGGTATTGCTGCAGGATGTGCATCACCACGCCGAAACGCGAACCGCTCTCGGTCATGTTGGTCATCACCATGATGCCCAGGTGTTGATCGGGAACCATGATCATCGCCGAGGCCATGCCGTCGATGTCGCCGGCGTGCCAGACCAGCTTGTGGCCTGCGTACTCATTCATCAGCAGGCCGAGGCCATAGCTGTAGAAATCGCCGCCGGGCATCCACGCCTTGATCTCCCGGCCGACACCGGCATCGGTCGGCACCGGGATCTGCGGGGTTTCCATCGCGGCGACAACCGCCTTGTCCAGTACGGTCTTGCCGTTGTAGCTGCCGTCGGCAAGCAGCATCAGCAGCCAGCGGCTCATGTCGTTGGCGCTGGAATTGATGCCGCCGACCGGCGACATCAGATCCATGTTGTGCGCCCAGTAACGCCGGATCACCGCCGGCTTGCCGTCGACCATGCCGTGCGGCATGGCGACGTCCGACGATGCGGCGACTTCGGCGTCGGTAGTGACGGTCCGGGTCATGCCCAGTGGCTTGAACAGGTGCCCGGCCACGTACTGGTCCCAGCTTTCGCCAGTCACCGCCGGGATGAAGCGCGCGGCGGTGAGGTACATGATGTTGTTGTAGCAAAAGTGTGCGCGAAACGCGTAATCCGGCTGCTGGTAGCGCATGCGCCGGATCACGTCGCTGGCATCGGAGGTGTACCACATGCCCGGATCGCAATAGCCGCTGCGATGACTCAGCAGGTCGCGCAGGGTGAGTTGCTGGGTGACATAGGGACTGCGCAGGCGAAAGTCGCTGATGTGGTCGGCAACATGCGCATCCCAGTCGAGCTTGCCCGCGGTCACCAGGGTACCCAGCGCCGCGGCGGTGAACGACTTGGTGTTCGAACCGATGTCGAACAGCGTGTCGGCATCGACCTTGTCCGGCTTGCCCAGTTCACGCACGCCATAGCCACGGGCCAGCACCACCTTGCCATCCTTGACCACCGCCACCGCCATGCCCGGCACCTGCCATTGCTGCATGGTCTGGTGGACGTAGGCATCGAGATCGTGCAGTGGCGGCGAAGCCATGACCGGTACGTTCAGCGACATGGTCACGAATGCAATCAGCCCGATTGTCCGGATCTTCATTGGTTACCCCTGTCAATGGCTTGGGTGTCGCGGCCCTGCCCACCCGGGTTTTCATCCGGGCCGCCTGGCTGGTGCTTCTGCCAGATAGCCGATCATCTCCCCGGCGCGCGGTGATGTCCACGCGTCAGGAGGGATCTTGTGCCTGCGTCGGGAAGCGTCTCGGGTGCGGCTGCTCCTGCAACACCTGCCGGAACGCACCCGTATTCCTCGGCCGGCCGAGGAGTGCTTGATCAAGTCGCTGGCGTCTTGCGAACCCCCCGGGTCAAGCACGGCCTTGCGATAAGCCATCGCCACCTGCGGATTGCGCATGCCCTCCGTCTCTTTGTGCACTTCAGCTCAGGCTGCGCTGCCGCCACGGACTGCGCAAATCAGGGCCTGCTCGGCGGCGAACCGAGCACGTGGCCGTGGATCTCCGTGCCGTACAACGACATCGGGCTGTCGTGGTACTTCCTGCGCGTCTCGCCGACGCTGCCGTTGAAGCGCGGATCCTGCGGACGCTCGTGCGCATCCATGAACATGGCCACGTCCCACGCGTCCTGATCGCTCAAGGTGTCACCGCGACTGAACGGCATGTTCGCCTTGATGAAGGCGGCGGCGTTGTCGAGCTGGTGCATGCCGGCGCCCCAGTTGAACGACTGCGGCCCCCACAATGGCGGGAACACCTGGCGTCCCGCAACCTGCTGGCCCTGGCCGTCGTCACCATGGCACAGCGCGCAGTTCTTCCTGAAGACCTTCTCGCCGCGCGCGTAATCGGGTGGCTGCGGTGGCTTGAAGCCCTGCTTCGGATAACCGGCGCCTTTCAGCTTCACACCTACCGGCGCGCCCTTGCTCAGCCACCATGCGTAGGTTTCCAGTGCCACCATTTCGGCGCTGTCCAGCGGCGGCGCCTTGCCGTTCATGCTGAACCTGAAACAGCCCTGCAGGCGTTCGCCGAAGCTGTTCACATGACCGTTCTTCTTGCGATATTGCGGGTACATCCCATAAGCGCCCCACAATGGCGCCGAGTTGGCCTGGCGTCCGGCATCCAGATGACAGTTGCTGCAACTGAGTCCGTTGCCGACATAGGCTCCTGCATGATCCGGGGTGTCGGTGAAGATGTCGCGGCCCTGGCGGATCACGTCGCCGAGCGGGCCGGCGGGAATCGCCGACTCCGCCGGCGGCGTGAACGTCGGCGGTGTCGGCTTGGCCACGACGACGGCAGCCGTGGTCGCCGCCGTGGCGGGCGAGCTTGCTGTGCTGTCGCCCGGCAACTTCGCGGTGCAGGCCGCCAGCAGCAGCAATGACAGCAGGGGCGCGAGCTTGTGCGCATGATGGCAGGTCATGGTGCGGCTCCCGTGGTGGCCAGCGGTTGCGCCGCGAACCAGGCGGCAACGGCATCGATATCCTGCGCACTCAGCGCCGTGGAGACATGCTGCATCAGCTGCAATGGATCATTGTGCCGGGTGCCGTTCTGCCACGCTTTCAATTGCGCCGCGATATAGGTCGCCGGCTGACCGGCCAGCGGCGGAAAGTGCGCACCGACACCCACGCCATTCGGACCATGGCACTGCACGCAACCGGGCACACCGCGACTCCAGTCGCCGCGCGTGGCCAGCACGGCGCCCGCGCTGTCGGCCGCCGGCATCGGTGTGGCCGGCGTGGCAAGGTCGGCCGGCAGCGGCAAGGTGCTGTAGTACAACGCCAGCGCGTGACGTTCGTCCGCGCTGAGCGCCGTGGCGGTCGGCTTCATCACCGCGCTGTCGCGCACACCGCTGGCGAAATCCTCCAGCTGCTTTTGCAGGTATGCGGCATCGAGCCCGGCCAGGCGGGGATTGCCGGCAGCGGCCTGGCCACGGCCGTCGACACCATGGCAGGCCATGCACGGCGCGGCACCCTTGCCGTTGCCCTGCCGGGTAATCGCGGCCGCGTCGACCGCATGGGAAAGCATCGGCATGATCAAGCCGAGGAGTGCTGCTGCCGCAAGAAATCCGCGCTGCATGAAATGTCCTCAGTGGGCCGGTTGAAATCCGTATTTTCGGTACACCGCCCGGGCGGCGGGGCTCTGCATGAAGGCCATGAAGTCCTTCGATGCCTGGGCATGCGGCGCGTTCTTCATGCGGGCGGCGGTGTAGGTCGCGGTGGCGTTTTGCGCCGCCGGAATCGCCACGGTCTCGACCGGATGGTGCAGGATCTGCTGCTGGAAGTAGGCCTCGGTCGACCACACCGGCGCCGCATCCGACGCGTCCTGCAATACGCGCAACGGCGATTGGCGATGGTGGATGCGGGTGAGGAAAGTCGTGCCGTCGGCGACCTTGGTTTGCATGATGGTGTGATCCAGCGCATCGCCACCGGTCTTGCGGTAGCTTGCCTCGATCTGTTTGGCGATGCCTTCCCATGCCGGGTTCGGCATGCTCACGCGCACGTCGGCACGGCCCAGATCCTTCAAGCTCTCGATGTGCTTCGGGTTGCCGCTGGCAACCAGGATCGCCAGCGGATTGCGCGCATAGTCGAGGGTCTGTGCGAACCAGCCATGCTGCGTTTGCTTCTGCGCGATCGAGCCCTTGCCGGCGGTGTAGATGTCGGGCTTGAGGGTAATCCGCAGATTGCCCATCACCAGCACGCCGCTCTCGATCTGCCTGGCCAGGATCCCCGGTGGCAAGGTCTCGACAAAGATCCGCCGGTACTGCGGATGGGCCCGCCTGAACGCCGCCATCAGGTCATGCACCACCATGAACTGGTTGCCGGCGAAGAACACCACCAGTTGCGGATCGACGATATCGCCATGCAGGTCGGCAATCGCGTCGAACGGCGGCACGCTGAATTGCAGGCCGGCCGGTGGCGGATTCCATGGCGGCAGATAGTCGGGCCTGGCCGCAGCACTGGCGCCGAAGGCCAGTGCAAAGGAGAGCGCGGCCAGCCACGGTCGCCGGAATATATGTCGCATGGGGTTTCCTCCTGCCGATGAAGTTACTGCGGCATCAATGCATAACCCTGCTGCTGCAGGTTGATGACCGTGGTCAGGCCGGACAGCGCCACGGTCACGCGCGGATCGATCCAGTCGTACTGGAAGTCGTGCTCGGCCACAGCCTGGGCACACACCGCCACGTCGACCCCGGCCTTGCGCAATTGCGCGATCACCGCCAGGTTCGGGTTGGCCACGCCGTACTTCTTGCGATATTGCGCGTCGTTCAACGCGATCGGCGTGGCCGGCCCGGCGGCGATCGCCACGAACTTCAGATGCGACAGCGGCACACCGGCGTTGACATACAGGTTCACCGCACGCGCCACATGCTCCAGCGACGAACTCACCTCGGTGGGTTTGGCACCAAAATGGCTCAGGCTGAAGACCACCTTGTAGATGGCTTTCGGATCGGGCTGATAGGCTGCCTGCGGCATCGGATGGATCTTGCCGGCACCGACGATGGTCGAGGTCTGCCAGAAGCCGTCGCCGGCAACCGCGGCGGTGCAGAGCAGGCTCGATGCAAGCAACAGGGTGATGAGCGGACGGATCATGGCGACCTCGCAGAATGGCGGCAACGCGGAATGGCGCCCAGCCATGCTATGCCCGCCCTCACGGACGGGCCAAGCTCGAATTAGTGATCAGGACGATAAGCACAACTTATAGGCTGCTGCACATGCTCATGCCGGTGTCGGATGCTGCGCAAAATAGCGCGCCGGCGGCTGGCCGAAATTGCGCCGGAACATTGCCACGAACGCGCTGACGCTGACATAGCCCAGCGCATCGGCCACCGCAGCCACGGGCATGCCTTCGGCCAGATGTTCCAGCGCGCGACTGAGCCGCGCCTGCTGCCGCCACTGGGCGAAACTCAGCGCGGTCTCGGTGCGGAACAGCCGGCTGAGCGTGCGTGCGGACAAGCCCGCCCAGACGGCCCAGGCATCGAGGCTGCGATTGTCCCGCGGCTGCTCGAGCACCGCCTGGGCGATGCGCAACAGGCGTCGATCCTGCGGCATCGGCAGATACAGCGATTCATGCGGCGTGCGGCGGATCTCATCCAGCAGCACCGCCAGCAAGCGCTCCTGCTCCGCATCGAGCTGGTCGTGCCATGCCCACAGGCTGCCGCGACGCACCAGCGCGCGCATCAATTCAGTCACCCCGATCACGCAAGGCTCGTCCGGCAGCCCGTGGTCAAGGGTCGGTGCCACGAATACCCCCCAGCCACTCATCGCGCCGCTGATGGTGATCGTGTGCTCCTCGCCCGGCGGCATCCAGCCCGCGCGGTGCGGCGGCAACATCCACGAACCACGTCGCGTTTGCACATGAATGAGGCCACTTTCGATGCAGAAAAACTGACCGCGCACATGCTTGTGCCAATCATGATGGCGTGTCCCCTCGCCGTATTCGCTGGCTACCTCGTTGTCCAGCCAGTAGGCGATCAAGGCCGGGCCGTCGACGCGTTCAATCAGATCGTGGATGTGCATGGGCTTCCGTCGGATTGGCCAGTTCGCGATATAAGTTGACCAAATAACGTTAACAGGTTTGTCGCCTGTCCACTTAAGCTGCACTACCTGCCGCCGCTGCCATCGCCAGCGGCTCATGATCCCCGCCGGGATGCCCGCCGATCCGCCATGACCCGAACGTCATCGCAGGCACTTCCTCATTTCCGTGCCAGGCATCCCACCCTGCTGAACCGAAGTGATCTGTGTCATCCATCGATCTGTCGCCGTTGCCAACCGCTGCCACCGTATCCCCACTGGAGACCTTTGTTGCCTGCGCCCACCTGATGCTCGATCCCGTCACGCCGGAATCGGTACGACGCGAGACTGAACCCAGGTTGCTGGCGCAGTTGCCGGCCCTGCGTGCGTTGGCCGTATTCGAATTGTTCGAAGTGCGCGATCCCGCATTGCGGGCCTGGTTGGCTGACGAGCTGGCCAGCCTGGAGGCGCTTTGCGAACCTGAGGACCGGTAATTCTGCTGGCGCAAACATAAACATAAATATATTTGCCTTGACAAATATACTTCAGGCAATAGAATGCCCGGCATGAACTCGCCTGCCTCCCCCAGCAACTCCCCCTCGGCCGATCATGCCCAGGCACCCAGCCTGGGCATGCTGTTGACCATGGTGCGCTCGGAAATCGTGCGTGCGATCGAGGCCGAATTGACCGCCCAGGGGCTGGATCTCAGCTTCACCCAGTTCCTGATCCTGAAGAAATCGGACCTGCTCGGCGCGGTATCGGCCACCGAACTGGCGCGGGCGGTCGAGCTCGATGGCGGGGCCATGACCCGCCAGCTGGATCAGCTCGAACGCAAGGGTTATCTGCGCCGCGCACCGCACGAACAGGATCGACGGGCGCTGCGCATCGAACTTACCGATGCCGGCACCGCGATATGGCGGAACACGGCGTCGGTCTGCAGCCAGAACGTGATGAACGCGGCGCAGCGCTCGCTCGACAAGACCGAACAAACCCAGCTGCACGATTACCTGGAGCGCGTGTTGCTCGCGCTGCGCGACAAGCCATGACCACCCCCGGACCCTTTCCCATGCGTCTGCATCTATTCACGCTGGTTACCGCCCTGACCCTCGCCCTGGCCGGTTGTGCCAGCAGCGGTGGTCTGCACCCGAACGGTACGCTGACCGACCCTTCCACCCTGGACAGCGCCCACAGCCTGGCTGGCGTGACCGACCCCTCCGCGGCATGGCCGCGCACCGACTGGTGGAGCGGGCTGGGTGATCCGCAACTGGATGCACTGATCAAGGAGGCGCTGCTGAACAACCCCGGGCTGGCCGTCGCCGATGCGCGCGCGCGCGCAGCCCAGGCCGAGGCCGGGGTCGCCGATGCCGCACGCAAACCCACCCTGAATGTCGGTGCCAGCATCGCAGGCGCACGCTTCCCCGACGGCACGCCGGTTGGCAACGGTCATTTCGGGCTTGCCGAATTCGGGTATGGCAGCTTCAAATGGGGGCTGGATCTCTGGGGTGGCAAACGTGCCGCCTGGCAGGCCGCGCTCGGCGCATCACGCGCCTCGGAAATCGATGCGCGCGCCGCACGCATCGAGTTGTCCGGCAATGTCGCGCGTGCCTATGCGCAGCTTGGTTATGCCTTTGCGCAGGAAGATCTCGCTGCAGGTGAGCTGAAACGCGCGCAGCAGTCACGCACGCTGACCGCGCAGCGCGTGACTGCCGGCATCGACAACCAGATAGCGCTGAAGCAGTCCGACGGCGAAGTGGCAACCGCCGAGCAAGACGTGGCACTGGCCCGCCGCGCGGTCGACGCCGCACGCTCGTCCCTGTCCGTATTGCTCGGGAAGGGCCCCGACCGCGGCAGCGAGATCGCCAGGCCGAGCCTGCTGACCCCGGCCGAGCTGGCGGTGCCGGAGGATCTGCCGGTGGAACTGATCGGCCATCGCGCCGATCTGGTCGCGGCGCGCTGGCGGGTCGAGGCGGCGAGCAAGAGCATCAAGGCGGCGAAGACTTCGTTCCTGCCCGACATCAGCATCGGTGCGTTGGCCGGCGTGCTCCAACTGGGTGGCGGCAACCCGTTCACCTTGCCGCACCGATTCTATGAGGCCGGCCCTTCGCTGAGCCTGCCGATCTTCGACGGTGGCCGCCTGCGCGCCAATCTCGCCGGCAAGGACGCGCAATACGATCTCGCGGTGGCGCAGTACAACCAGACCCTGGTTGGCGCCGTCAACGAAGTCGCCGATGACGTGTCGGCGCTGCAATCGCTGCATCAGCAGATCGCCGCGCAACAGCGCGCCCAGGCGGCCGCACAACAAGCTTGGGATCTGGCCCTGCAACGCTACAAGGCCGGCATCGGCAGTTATCTCGAAGCACTCAGCGTGCGCCAGCAATTGCTGGTTGCCAACCGCGGCATGGCTGCACTGCAGGCACAGCAGGTCGACCGCTCGGTGCAACTGATCCAGGCCCTCGGCGGTGGCTACCGTCCGGACCATCCGGCTGATCATGGCGACTTGACGCCAGCGGCCGATGTGCCCGCCTCTTCATCTTCCACTTCAGCCCATTCCTGAGGCAGTCCCCATGTCAGCTCAACCTACCCCTGATTCAAACGGCGGCAACGCCGACGCCAAGGTGGCAACGCCGCCGGCGAAGAAATCGCGCGGCTTCATGCTGCGTTTGCTCGGTATCGTCGTGATCGTGGCCGCAATCGGCTGGGGCCTGTGGTATTTCTTCGACGGCCGCTGGTATGAAAGCACCGACGACGCCTACATCAACGGCAATGTGGTGCAGATCACCCCGCAGGTACCCGGTACCGTGGTGAGCATCGGCGCCGATGACGGCGATCTGGTGCATGCCGGCGACGTCTTGGTGCAGCTCGATCCCAGTGACGCCGACGTGGCGCTGGCCGAGGCCAGGGCAAACCTGGCCCTGACCGTGCGCAAGGTGCGCGGCCTGTACTCCAGCGTCAATGGCGCGCAAGCCGACGTCGCCGCACGCAAGACCGCGGTGGACAAGGCGCGCTCGGACTACAAGCGGCGCGTGGCGCTGGCCAGGTCCGGCGCGATCTCGGCCGAGGAGCTGTCGCACGCCAGCGACGCGCTGACCACGGCACAGAATGCCCTGATCACCGCACAACAGCAGTACCAGACCAGCAAGGTGCTGATCGACGACACCGTGGTTGCCTCGCATCCCGATGTGCAGGTCGCCGCGGCCAAGTTGCGCGCCGCCTATCTCGCTGACGCACGTGCCCAGCTGCTGGCCCCGGTGGACGGTTATGTGGCCAAGCGTTCGGTACAGGTCGGCCAGCGCGTGCAACCAGGTACACCGTTGATGGCGGTGGTGCCGTTGCACGGTGTGTGGGTGGACGCCAACTTCAAGGAAACCCAGCTCACTGACATGCGCATCGGCCAGCCGGTGACGGTGGAATCGGATGTCTACGGCAGCAAGGTCACTTACAAAGGCAAGGTGGAAAGCCTCGGCATCGGCACCGGCAGTGCGTTCTCGCTGCTGCCGGCACAGAACGCCACCGGCAACTGGATCAAGATCGTGCAGCGCATTCCGGTACGGGTGGTGTTCACCGATCCGAAGCAGCTGGACAAGCATCCGCTGCGCCTGGGCATGTCGCTCAACGTGGATGTGAACCTGCACGACAAGAGCGGCCCGACCCTGGCCCTGAAGACGCCAACCCAGCCGGCTTTCAGCACCGACATCTACAAGCAGCAGTTGGTCAAGGCCGATGCGGCGATCAAGCAGATCATCCACGCCAACATGGCCGGCGGGAAATAACGCAGCACCACATTTCGCTGCGGCAGCAACTGCAGGAGCGACTTCGGACGCGATGCTTCTTGGACAAGCCCGAGAGCATCGCTACCGAAATCGCTCGGGCAGGCATCCATTGCATGGCGCTCCTGCAAGCAGACAACACCGAAATCCCCACACCAACCGACGCTGATTGATGAGCACGCATTTCAAACCACCCAATCTTGCAGTGAGCACGATCGGCCTGTCGCTGGCCACGTTCATGCAGGTGCTGGACACCACGATTGCCAACGTGTCGCTGCCGACGATCGCCGGCAATCTCGGCGTGAGCAACGATCAGAGCACCTGGGTGATCACCTCGTTTGCGGTGAGCATGGCGATCTCGCTGCCGCTGACCGGCTTCCTCACCCGCCGTTTCGGCGAGGTGCGGTTGTTCACCGCCTGCACCCTGCTGTTCGCGGCAACCTCGTTCATGTGCGGCATCTCGCAGAGCATGGGCATGCTGCTGCTGTTCCGCGCACTGCAGGGCGCGGTCGCCGGGCCGATGTATCCGATCACCCAGAGCCTGCTGATCGGCATCTATCCGCCGGCCAAGCGCGGCATGGCACTGGCACTGCTGGCCATGGTCACGGTGGTGGCACCGATTGCCGGACCGATTCTCGGCGGCTGGATCACCGACAACTACTCGTGGCCGTGGATCTTCTTCATCAACGTGCCGATCGGCATCTTCGCCAGCATCGTGGTGGCCAACCAGCTGCGTGCCAAGGTCGAGAAAACCGAGCGCCCGAAGATCGACTACGTCGGCCTGATCACCCTGATCATCGGTGTCGGCGCGTTGCAGATCGTGCTGGACAAGGGCAATGACGCGGACTGGTTCAACTCCAACTTCATCATCATCACCAGCATCATCTCGGCCATCGCCATCGCGATCTTCCTGATCTGGGAATTGACCGACAAGGATCCGATCGTCGATCTGAAGCTGTTCCGTCATCGCAACTTCAGTGCCGGCACGCTGGCACTGGTGCTGGCTTATGCCGCGTTCTTCTCGATCGGCCTGCTGGTGCCATTGTGGCTGCAGCAGAATCTCGGATACACCTCGACCTGGGCCGGCTTCGCCACCGCGCCGCTGGGCATCATCCCGGTGCTGCTGACGTTCTTCGTGGGCAAGTACGCCACCCGCATGGATTTGCGCTTCCTCGCAGCCGCCGCATTCCTGGTAATGGGCCTGACCTGTTTCATGCGCTCCGATTTCTTTCTCGGTATCGACTTCTACCATGTCGCGCTGGTGCAGCTGCTGCAGGGTCTGGGCGTGGCGCTGTTCTTCATGCCGGTGTTGACCATCCTCTTGTCGGACTTGCAGCAGAACGAGATTGCTGCCGGCTCGGGCCTGGCCACCTTCCTGCGCACCCTGGGCGGCAGCTTCGCCGCCTCGATCACCACCCTCGTCTGGACCCGCCGCGCGGTCGTGCACCACGAGCAGCTGGCCGAACAGATCAACCCTTACAGCCCGATCAGCCAGGCTGCCATGCAGCAGCTGGGCCACGGCGATCCACAAGTCGGTGGCAGCGTGATCAACGGCATGATCACCCAGCAGAGTTTCCAGATCTCGTTCAACGAATTGTTCCATGCGCTGGGCTGGGTCTTCATCGGCCTGATCCTGGTGATCTGGTTGGCCAAGCCGCCATTCACACCCAAGGCCGGCCCGGCCGCCGGCGGGCACTGAGCGTTCGTGATTTTTTCAAACCCGAAGCCCGGCCCGGGCAAGCGCACGGCGAGGCATCGGTGTCCGGGTTGAAGCCGCGCATGCGGCAGTGACCCGATGGCCGGTCGCGAATCCATCATGCAAGTGACCGATCCGCCTGGACGAGTACGAACATGCGCCGGGCTCGCGGCTGAAGAAAGCCACAGCATGTGGTTTTCTTCACGGGCTGCGAGCAAGACACCGGCTGGCAGGTCGTCTTGCCGGTTACATATCCAGGCCCACCCCGATCAGCGCCATCGTTTCACCGCGGTTGGGACTGTGCAGGTTGCCATTGGACACGTGGCGTATCTGAAAACTGAAACGCCGTCCCTGCCAGCCCAGCGTGCTGACGAATTCATAGGGGCTGCTCAGCGCCTGGGTGTGCGCGCTGTTGAGCGCGGGCTGGAAACTCAGGAACAGGTGTCGGTACCAGTCATTGGCGTCGCCATACTGGAAGCGGGCGCCTGCCGCCAGCAGCCATGCGTCCTGGCTGGTGGCATAGCGACCGCCGCGGTAGCGGGCGATGTCACGGCCGTTGACCCAGCCGAGCGCGACATCCGGCGACCAGCTCCAGCGGCTGGTGCCGATCGGGCGGCTATCGAACACGCCCTCCACGAACATCGCGTTGGTGGCATGACTGTCCATGTAGCTGCGTCCGCCCTCGATCTGCAGATGGGTGGCATGAGCGGGGAAAACCGGGGGCAGGAAAGCAAGCGCCACAGCGACAAGCTCGGCTTTGGAAGGGAAGCGCATGGGTACCTCGATTCGGTCGGGAGAGTTAATGAACCATATGGTTCATTAACTGGCGTCGTATCGAGGTGAATCCAAGAGGCCACGTCGTCGGATCAATCCGCGGCATCCACCCTCCCGCGCGAGGTTCGGTCAGGCGCGATGCGCATGCCAAAAACCCCCAGCCGAAGCCGGGGTTTTGGCTGCAACACCTTCCAGCAACGGCTTATCGGCCGGGTGACGCCTGCAGGCCGGGGCTGTCCAGATCAAGCGCGGCGGACTCCAGCAACACCGCCTTCGGATGCTGTTTGCGGATCGCCGGCGCGAACTGCGCGGCATCGCCGACGACCACCACATGGATGGCATCCGCATCGAGATGCTTGCGCGCGTATTTCTCGATCTGCTTCGGCGTAACGGCCTGCACCTGGGCGATGTATTTGCCGATCTCGTCCAGCTTGATGCCGTAGACCGCCAGATCCGCCACCTGCCGGGCCAGGCCCGCGGTGGTTTCCAGGCTGCGCCCGTAACCGCCGATCAGGGTGGCCTTGCGCGCCGACAGCTCCGCCGCATCGACCTTGCTCTCGCCCAGCTGCTTGAACTGGCCCAGCATCAGGTCGACCACCTGTGCCGCGGACGGGTTCTTGGTTTGCGCGGCCGCCTGCCAGATGCCGGCATCGGCCAGCGGTTGCAGCTGGCTGTTCGCGCCATAGGAAAGGCCGCGCTTGATCCGGATCTCCTCATTGAGGCGCGCCGAATACGAACCGCCGAGCACCGCATTGGCCACCGTGCCGATGTAGTAGTCGGCGTCGCTGCGCGGTGGCGCCGCATGCGCAGCCACCACCCCGGCCTGTCCGGCACCGTGCTGGTCGATCAGAAGCATGGGCGGCAGCGGGCTCGCCCCGCGACCGGCCGGGCGCGCAGCCAGCGCCGTCGCCGGTTTCGGCCAGCTGCCGAAACTGACCTGCGCCAGCTGCAATGCCTGGGCCGGACTGATGTCGCCGGTGAGCACCAGGATCGCATTGTCCGGCCGATACAACTCGCCGTGCAGATGCCGCACGTCGGCCTGGGTGATGCGTCCGATCGAGTCCGGCGTGCCGTTGCGCGAATGCCCGTAGGCGCCATCGCCGAACACGCCGCGGCTGGCAGCCAGCGCGGCCAGCGCGGTTGGTCGGCTCAGCAGCAGATGCAAGTTGTCGATCGCCTGCGCCTTGGCCCGCTTCAGCTCCGCCGCGCTGAAATCCGGCTGGCGTACCACTTCGGCCAGCAGGTCGAGTGCGTGCGGCAGTTTCGGCGTGATCACCGTGATGCCCACACGACTTTCGTCCCAGCCCGCCGACGCGTCCAGTGACCCACCCAGGGCTTCGGCCGCTGCCGCGATCTGTGGCGCGGTCTTGCCATTGGCACCCTTGACCAGCAGGTCCGCGGTGATGTCGGCAAGCCCGGCCAGGCGCGGCGGATCCATCTCGCCGCCGCGACGCAGCACCAGTTCGGCGGTGACCAGCGGCATGCCGGCGCGCCTCGCACTGATGACCTGCAAGCCGTTGGCGAGTGTCTGCACCACCGGTGTCGGCATGCGCAGCTGCGGCGCGGGGCCGGGTGCCGGTGGCGTGGTCGGGAAATCGGCCGCACCGGCCCATGCCTGGCTCGCGGCACACAGGGCAGCCGTAAAGACGGCCAGACGCAGATGCTTGATGACGAGGCTCATTTCGCGGCTCCCTTGGTGCTGGCCGGCACGACCTTGGCCTGCGGCAGATAGTCGATGGTGACCTTCCTGGCCCCGGTGATGTATTTCTGCAGCACGCGGTGCACGTCCTTCGCGCTGACCCGCTGCAGTGCCGACAGATCGCCATTGACATGGGCGACGCCACCGTCGATCAGGCTGGCCTGCCCGAGCGCAAAGGCGATGCCCTGCGCGGTCTGTCGCTGCTTCACGGCACTGGTCAGCAGCTGGGTCTTGACCTTGTCCAGTTCGGCATCGGGAATCGGCTGCGTCGCCAGCCAGATGATTTCCTCGTTGAGCAGCTTCTCCGCCTCGGCCGGCTGGTGTCCGCTGGCAAGGATCGCGTAAGCGGTGAACAGGCCCGGTCCGACCCGTCCGTCGGCATCGGCACCGACGTCCTGGGCCACCTGATGGCGATACACCAGCGACTGGTACAGCCGTGACGAGTCGCCGCGCGACAGCAGCGCGGCTGCCACTTCGAGCGGAATGCGGTCGGCACTGTCTGCCGCCGGCGGAATCAGCCAGGTGATCGCCACCGCGGGCAACGGCGCCGTCTCGCTGGTGACGGTGTAGCGCTTGTCCTTCTTGCGTACCGGCTCCGTGGCGGTGACCTGCGGAATCGGCGTGGCCGGTTTCGGAATCCAGCCGAAGTATTGATCGACCCAGGCATCGAGCTGCTTCGGGTCGAAGTCGCCGGCAACGATCAGGGTGGCATTGTCGGGGCGATAGAAGGTGTCGTGGAACGCGATCACGTTCTGCAACGAAGCGGCTTCCAGGTCGGCGATGCTGCCGATGGTCGGGCGCTTGTACGGATGCACCGCGTACGAATAGGGGTCGATCGCGTTGAACAGCTTGCCGTAGGGATTGGCCAGCACGCTCTGGCGATATTCCTCCTCCACCACCGCGCGCTCGGACTTGAAGTTCTTCTCGTCCACGTTGAGGTTGGACAGCCGCTCGGCCTCGGCCCACAGCAGGGTCTGCAGATGGTTGCTGGGCACCACCTCGAAATAGTTGGTGACGTCGTCGCCGGTGGAGGCGTTGTTGGCGCCGCCGACGTCCTCGGTGAGCCGGTCCATCTGCTCGGCATGCATGTGCTTGGTGCTCTTGAACATCAGGTGTTCGAACAGATGCGCGAAACCGGAGCGCCCCTGCGGGTCGTCCTTGGAGCCGACGTGGTACCACATCTGCACCGCCACATTCGGGCTGGCGTGATCCTCCACGCTGATCACCTGCAAGCCGTTCGGCAGGGTGCGCTGCTGGTAGGGGATCGGCGGAATGCTCAGTTCGGTCGCCGCCAGCGGGGTGGACACCACCGCGGCGACAAGCAAGCCGAGTGAGGCCAGCAAATGGGCTGGACGCAGGCACATGCTCATCCTGGTTTGTTCCTTCGCGTGGAAAGCGCCAACCATAGCAAGGCTTCGCGTCATGTGGGCCATCACTCTGCTCCGATCCGCCAATGGCAGCCTGCCGATGTTTCATCCGGGTCTTATTGACACCGCTTTGAATCCGGGTAGAATTCGCTGCCTGATTTACTCCGGGTATAAATATGTCCCCTCGACCGCCAACCAGCTGCAGCGCCTTCGATCAGCAACGATTGATTGCCAGCGGCCCCCTGCCCGACGTGGTGCGCGCGGCAAAGCAGGCACTCGACGCGGGCGCCGGTGATCCGTTGCTGATCCTCGACAATGCCAGCAGCCGCCCGATCGAAGTGGATTTTCGCGGCAGCCTCGATGACGTGCTGGCGCGCCTGCCATCGGAGCCCGCCGTGCCAGCTGCCACGCCAGGCCGCGGACCCGGCCGGCCGAAGCTGGGCGTGGTCGCACGCGAGGTCACCCTGCTGCCACGGCACTGGGACTGGCTGGCACGGCAACCGGGCGGCGCCTCGGCGAGTCTGCGCAAACTGGTGGAACAAAGCTTGCGCGGCAATGGCAAACAGGATCGCGCACGGCTGGCCATGGAATCGGTCGATCGCTTCATGCTCGCCATGACCGGCAACCTGCCCGGGTACGAAGAAGCATCGCGCGCTTTCTACCGGGGCGAGCACGAACGCTTTGCCGAACTGATCGCCACCTGGCCGGCCGATCTGCGCGATCATCTGCAACGACTGGCCAGCACGGCATGGGAACTGCGCGAAAGCTGACGTCCGTCGTGCCCGCTTCCGTCAAGGCCATGTCGAATCCGGCGTCACCCCATCGTTCCACCCGTCACCCAGGAAACCACCGATGTCGAAGGAAGCGCGTCAATCCGTCTTCGCCAACCGAAATTTCTGCCTGCTGTTCGGCGGCAGCTCGATCTCGATGCTCGGCGACCAGTTCACCCTCGTGGCGCTGCCGTGGCTGGTGCTCAAGCTCACCGGCAATCCGGCCGCGCTCGGCCTGGTGCTGGCCACGATGGCGCTGCCACGCGCGTTGTTCATGCTGATCGGCGGCGCGGTGGTGGATAGGTTGTCGCCGCGCCGGGTGCTGCTGGCCGCGCGCGGGGCGAACGCACTGCTGGTCGCGGTGCTTGCCGTACTGGTGCTGCTGGGCGACATCCGGATGTGGCTGGTTTACCTGATCGCGCTGGGTATCGGCCTGTCCACCGCATTCGCCTATCCGGCCGGTTCGGCGATCCTGCCGCAGCTGGTCACCAAGGATCAGCTGCAGCCGTCGAATGCCCTGGTGATGGGCATGCGCCAGCTCAGCATGTTCATCGGCCCGGCGCTGGCCGGCGTGGTGATCAGCCTCGGCGCGCACGGCGCCCACGCGCAGCCGGTGCAGGATGCCGGCGGCCTCGGCCTCGCCTTCGGCATCGACGCGATCAGCTTCGCGTTCTCGCTGGGCTCGCTGCTGCTGATCCGCATCCACAGCGACTTCCAGCCCAGGCCGGCGGTCGGCGGCGTGTTGTCCAACGTCGCCAGCGGCGTGCGCATGATCTGGGCCGACCTGCCGCTGCGCGCCTTCATCCTGTACGCGGCGGTGGTCTCGGTCTTCGTCGGTGGCCCGCTGCAGGTCGGCCTGCCCGTGCTGGCCGACACGCGGATGGATCTGGGTGCCGCCTCGCTCGGTATCCTGATGACCGCCAACGGCGGCGGCATGCTGCTCGGCAGCTTCCTCTCCGGCATCGCCGGCCGCTTCGTGCGCGGCCGGCTCGGGCTGATGGTGCTGACCATCGACAGCCTCGCTGGCGTGGCCCTGGCCGCGCTGGCGCTGGTGCATTCAACGATCACCGGCGCGGTGCTGCTGGCCGGCACCGGCGTACTCGCCGGCATCGCGCAGATCGCCATCATCAGCTGGATCCAGCGGCGGGTGGCGCCGGAGATGATGGGCCGCACCATGAGCGTGCTGATGTTCACCTTCATGGGCCTGGGGCCGATCTCCGCGGCGGTCGCCGGCAGCCTGCTCAAGGTGGTTTCGTTGACCGGCCTGTTCGCCGGCGCCGGCCTGCTGCTGACCACGATCGCGCTGAGCTGCATGACCAGCCCTGCCTTGCGCAGCATCGGCGCGGCGCGGATGGAGGCCGCGCAGCCCGGCTGATCCCGGGCCTTGCGCGTTGCCCATGTGCGCACCTACACCGCGAGTGCACGCGACATGCGCTGATATGGCCTCCTGTTCAACTGGAACGATCATCGGAGGCCAACATGAGTCATGCGTTCAAGGTCGGCGATCACGTGCGCTGGAATTCCGAGGCCGGACACGTCAGCGGCAAGATCACCAGGGTGCACACGAAGGACACCGACTACAAAGGTCATACGCGCCGCTGCAGCGAGGATGATCCGCAATACGAGATTGCCAGCGACAAGACCGATCACATCGCCATGCACAAGGGTTCGGCGCTGCACAAGATCGACTGAACGATGCCGCCCGAGCCCGCCACGATCTGGACCATCGGCCACTCCACCCGCACGCTGGATGAATTTCTCGGCCTGCTCGTCGAGTACGACATCGAGGCGATCGCCGACGTGCGTCGCTTCCCCGGTTCGCGCCGCCATCCACACTTCGCCAGCGAGGCGATGGCGGTGTCGCTGCCCGCACAAGGCATCGCCTATCAATGGATGCCGAAGCTGGGCGGGCGGCGCAAGGTACAACCGGATTCACCCAACACCGCCTGGCGCAACGCGTCGTTCCAGGGCTACGCCGACTACACCGCCACGGCCGAGTTCGCCACCGGACTCGCCGAACTGTTGCAGCTGGCAACGGAAAAGCGCACCGCCATGATGTGCGCCGAGGCGGTGTGGTGGCGCTGCCATCGTTCGATCGTTTCGGATGTGCTGAAGCTGCGCGGGATCGAGGTGGTGCACATCATCGATGCCGGGCACACGACGCTGCATCCGTATACGTCGGCGGCGCATGTGCAGGATGGGGAATTGAGTTATGCGGCAACGCAAGGCGCGTTGCCGTAGCCTGTGGCGCCCCTCTCGGCGGCGCATGCAAGTCATGCCGCTGCCGGCTTCGGCATGGCGCCGAAGGCAGCGCCACGCCGTGGCCATGGCCGACTGCCGGGTTGCGACGCTGAATCTCCATCGCCACCATGACAAGCTCGGCCAACCGTTGACTGACGTGGCGCCCATGGCAAAAGCCGGGACGACAGCATCGAATCGGACTGCTGCACGGGCGGCAAGGATCTTGGATTTCAGCTATGCAAACCGGACATGAATTCGTCGTCCTTGGCAATGAACATGATGAAGTCTTGCGCGAATGCGTCATGCGCGTTCTTCAATCGCTTGGTGGCAGTGTTGTCGATCGTTCCACGGGAATCGGCGGCTCACAGGAAATAGAGACATTGAAGGTGGATTTGCACGGCGACATGCTTGTGGTCGAAGCGGAAACCTTTGTGGGTCTGGGCATTTCAGGGCCGACCAGGCTCGTCCAGAAGATCGCCCGCCTGGTGGAAAGCGACATGCGTTCGGCGACGAACGGAAACGAGACGCAGGCATAGCAGGCCAGCCCTGCCGCCGTCTCCCGCGTCGAACCCGCGCGCCGGGCAGGCATGACCGCCGCTCACGGAATCATGCGGCCGAATGAACCATCACCGCGCGTCCGCATGTGCATCGTCGACAGCGATGGCGCGCCGCTGTCCTCGGCGCAGAGGCATCCGGCATCACGATCACTGCAACCAGCGGCCATCGTCCGCAAACGAACGCCCGGCTCGGGCCGGATGCCGTGGTCGATGCCGGGCCGGCTACACGGCGGGGTGCGAGCGTTGCCGCCAGGTGGCCGGCGGCACGCCGAAATGGCGCTTGAACGCACGCTGGAACGCGGCGCTCGATGCGTAGCCGACATCCGCGGCCACGCGATCCACGCTGCAGGCGCGGCTGGCCAGATAGAGTGCCGCGCGTTGCATGCGCAGTCGGGCGAGGTAATGCATGGGTGGCTCGCCGGTCACCTCGCGAAAACGGCTGGCCAGGCTCGATCGCGAGGAATCGATGTCCGCCGCAAGTTTCTCGACCGACCAGTCACGGCCTGGCGCCTCATGCAGCGACTGCAGCGCACGTCCGACCAGCGGATCGCGCATGCCGGCCAGCAGGCCGGTGGCGCTCGATGGCAGCTCCTGCATGTACATGCTCAGGGCCTCCATGAGCAGCAATTCGGCCATGCGCACGCGCAAGGTATCGGCGCCAGCACGATCCTCGAGTGCCTCGTTCGCCGCATACTCGAGCAAGGCCTTGCTGCGCTGCTCGATGCCTACCGTGAATTGCGCCGGGAGCGACCGGAACAGGGATTCGAATGCGCGGCGATCACAGCCGAGAAAGCCGCACAGGATGCTGGCATGCGGACCCGCTCCGGTGTCGTAGCGTTCGCGGCGCAGCTCGAACATCGAGCGCCCGCCAAGCGTCTGCTCGAACGGAATCGTGGCCCGGCCCGGGCGATCGGCCAGTTCGTGCTGGTCGCCCCGGGTCAACACCACGGCATGCCCGGCGGGGACCCTGAACCACTCGCGCTGGTGCAGCCGACACCAGCACTCGCCGTCGAGGACAACGTGGAAAACGATGATGTGGTTGGTCACGGCGGGGAGTGAGCGGACGAGCAGGTTGGCATGGGGCTGGGACAGCATGCCCCATGGTCCGCGCACGTCGATGCGAAAAATCGATGCGCCGGTCAGGTGCGACATGGCCAGTGCGTCGGAAAGCAGATCGAGGGCCATTGCGCTGCGCCTCCCTCGGCGTTGCGAGCATGGATCACGGCGTCCGGGTCATGGCGGAGCGGGCCGGCGAATCCAATAATCGCTGGCATTCGCCATGCCGGAAACGGTGAAACCCATGAGAAGTATAGGCATTTTCGCGTACGGCATCGTCTGCTATGCCGTATTTTTCCTGTCCTTCCTGTACGCCATCGGCTTTGTCGCCGACGTGCTCGTGCCGAGAACCGTCAACCGGGGTCCGGCCACACCGGTGGCCGCGGCATGGGTGATCGACCTGTTGTTGCTGGGTTTGTTTGCGGTGCAGCACAGCGGCATGGCGCGACGGGGGTTCAAACGCTGGCTGACCGGCGCGATGCCGGAGTCGATGGAGCGCAGCACCTACGTGCTGGCTTCCAGCCTGGTGCTGATCCTGCTGTTCTGGCAGTGGCGACCCCTGCCGTCGGTGATCTGGAACGTGCAGGCGGCGTGGGCGTACTGGTTGCTGTATGCGGTATCGGCGATGGGCTGGCTGATCGTGCTGACCGGCACCTTCGCGATCAATCATTTCGACCTGTTCGGCCTGCGCCAGTCCTGGTACGGCGCGCGTGGACAGGAACGGCCAGCGCTGAAATTCGTCGAAAGCTTCTACTACCGCCTGGTCCGGCATCCGCTGATGCTGGGCTTCATCATCGCGTTCTGGGCGATACCGCGCATGACGACCGGACACCTGTTGTTTGCGGTCGCCACGACCGCCTACATCCTGATCGCGGTGAAGTTTCTGGAGGAGCGCGACCTGATTGCCATGCACGGCGCCGGGTATCGCGACTACCAGCAACGTGTGCCGATGCTTTGTCCGTGGCCCAGGCCTCGGCCCGGTCTGGGCACCCGCTCCGGCCGCCCGCGACCAGCCGACGCCGGATAGGCCGCAGGAATCGCGATCGGTTCCGGTGTTCGGCCGATGGCAGAAGCGGCCCTTGTTGCAAAGGCAGCCAAACGACCCTTTGCCACGAGGATGATGCGCAGCGCAGGGGCATCGCGACTGAAGTCGCTCCAACAGGGCACGTCGAGGTGTGCGCAGCTACTCCTTCTTGATCGCGTGCCCGCCGAATTCGTTGCGCATCGAGGCGAGCAACTTGTCGGTGAACGAGTCGTCGTCGCGCGAGCGGAAGCGCTCCATCAACGACAAGGTGATCACCGGCGCAGGCACGTTCAATTCGATCGCGGCGTCCACCGTCCAGCGACCTTCGCCGGAGTCGACCACGTAGGGTGCAATACCTTTCATCTGCGGATTCTTGCTCAGCGCATCGGTAGTCAGTTCCAGCAGCCACGAACGCACCACGCTGCCGTAGCGCCAGATCTCGCCGACCTGGGCCAGGTCGAGACCGAATTCCTCCTTGTGCTTGAGGATGGAGAAGCCTTCGGCGTAGGCCTGCATCAAGCCGTATTCGATGCCGTTGTGAACCATCTTGGTGAAGTGGCCTGAGCCGACCGGGCCGACCCGGCCCCAGCCCTTGTCCTTGCCCGGCGCCAGCGTCTCGAAGATCGGTTTCAGACCGTCGACGACTTTTTCGTCGCCACCGACCATCATGCTGTAGCCCTCGGCCAGGCCCCACACGCCGCCGCTGGTGCCACAGTCGACGTAGTTCACGCCCTGCTCGGCGCACTTGGTCGCGTGGCCGAGCGAATCCTTGTAGTTGGAATTGCCGCCGTCGATCATGGTGTCGCCTTTTTCCAGCAGCGTCAGCAGGGCATCGACGGTGTCGTCGGTGATCTTGCCCGAGGGCACCATCAGCCAGACCGCGCGTGGCGCGGGCAGCGCCCGTACCAGCGCCGCGAGCGAGTCGGCGGAGCCGCCGCCGTTGCCTTCAAGCTTCTTTCGCGCCTCGGCATTGGGGTCGAAGCCGGTGACCTTGTGGCCGCCTTTGATCAGCCGCTGCGCCATGTTCGCGCCCATCTTGCCCAGACCCACCATGCCAAGTTCCATTGCGTGCTCCATTGATTGGGATTGAAGTGTCGTTTGCGTGGTTGCAGCTTGTCAGACGTGTCGATGCGGCGAGGCGTCCAGCCAGCCGCCGGTGAAGCCGGCGCGGCGCAGGCCGTCGCCGATCCAGCGACAACCGCGCATCAGCTCCCACAGCATGCCGCTGCGATGGTTTTCCACCATCAGCAGGATCGGGCCGAGATTGAGACCGAAGAAATACGGCGATACCCAGCCATCAAACGATTGATCCGGCTGACCGGGCCAGGTCTGGTTGATGCTGGCCTTGAAGCCGTACGGATGTCGATCGTGCAATTGCAGCGTATGGATGAAATGGTGCACGGTCGGCAGCACGATCTCCGGTGCGAATGGCAGCGAGGCGACCACCACCCATGGCGCGATGGTGCCGTCGTCGATGCCGTAGGGCGCGCCACGGCCGACGTAGTCCTGGAACTGGCGCTCGATGCCGTCGATCTTCAGCGTGGCCGGGCCGGGGCCGTCGCTGGCGGTGATGCCCCAGCAATGCTCGCCGTAGCCCTTGAAACCAAGTGGATTGTCGATCGCATAGCGTTGCTGAATCTGCGTGGCGCGCCGGCTGTTCTCGAAATAGTC
Source organism: Rhodanobacter sp. (assembly GCA_035564915.1). Classification (GTDB taxonomy): domain Bacteria; phylum Pseudomonadota; class Gammaproteobacteria; order Xanthomonadales; family Rhodanobacteraceae; genus Rhodanobacter. Next base: position 30,439 of record DATMTH010000211.1, on the reverse strand, counting down.
GATGCCCTTGCCGCGCATGAAATCATCCTGGATGCCGCGAAAGTCAATCCACACCTGCGACAACTGGTGGGTGAACAGCGGCCCGCAATACAGGTAGTCGATGTCGTAGCAGCGCTTCCATTCATAGGTGGAGGCCCATGCCGCATACGCCTGCGGCGGCAACGGATGGGTCGGCGAACCGAGTGCCAGCACGTACAGCAGCAAGCCCTCGTCATACCCCTGCCACCGATGCGGGATGAAGCCGCTCTCCGGCTTCCAGCCGTGGCCGATGGTGCCGTCGGCGGCCTGCGCCCAGGGCCATTCGGCACGTCGGTAGAGAAAATCGGCCAGCTCGCGAATCTCGCGCTGCTCGCTGGTATCGTCGTTGAAATAGGCCGCGGCAGTGAGCATGCCGGCGAACAGCAACGCGCTGTCGACCGTCGACAGTTCGCACTGCCATGCGCGCTTGCCGGTCTGCATGTCCAGGAAGTGGTAATAAAAGCCGTGGTGACCGCTGGCGTCGGGTGCATCGCTCTGCACACTGTCGCGAAAGAAGTGCAGCACCTTCAGCGTGCGCTTGATCGCCACGTTCTTGTCCATCAGGCCACGCTCCACCGCCACCGGATAGCTGCTCAGGGCCAGTCCGGTAGCGGCGATGCTCGCCGGCCAGTCGCTGCCATCGGGCGCCGTCTTGTCCCTGACCAGGCCGGTATTCGGATCGGTCTCGTACTGGAAATAGGCGAAGGCCTTGTTCTGCAGATGCTGCAGCAACTGGCCGGATTCAGGGGGATGGCGGGACGATGGAGGCGACATGGTACTCGTGGGGTATTGTGGCGCGCGGCAGCCGGACGGCAAGCGTTGCCCGTGGTCGACAGTGCGCCAGTCATCGTACTCCGTGCCCGTGAAGCGCGAGTTGACACGGCGCATGCGCACCGTGGCGCATGCTGCTGTCTTGTTGTCCAGGATCGGAGCCGCCATGCCATCGTCCTCCTCCCGTTTCTGCGGTTCGCAGGGGCTGTGCCTGCTTTCGAACGGACACCTCAGCGTGATGCTGAGTGGAAGCGGTTCGGGCTTCAGCCAGTGGCACGGGCTCGCCGTGACACGCTGGCGCGAGGATCCCACGCTTGATCCGTGGGGCTGTTTCCTGCTGCTGCGCGATGAGGTCAATGGCGAGGTGTGGTCGCCGACGATCCAGCCACTGGGCCTGCGTCGGCCGGACGACGCGGTGGAGTTCAGCCCCGGCCGCGCGCGTTTCAGCGGTCGCCACCACAGCCTGCACCACGAGTTGGAAATCACGGTGGCACCAAGCGCCGACATCGAGTTGCGCCGGTTGACCCTGAGCAATCACGGCGACCGCGGCCGCCGGCTGTCACTGACCAGTTATGCCGAACTGGTACTGGGCCCGGCCAGCGACGACAACGGCCACCCAGCCTTCTCGAAGATGTTCGTGCAGACCGAATGGGAGGCGGCACGCGGGATGTTGCTGGCCACGCGGCGACGGCGCAGCGACAGCCAGGCCGAGGTGTGGATCGCACAAGCCTTGCGCGTGGAGGGCGCGCCGGCCGGCGCCAGCAGTCACGAAACCGACCGTGCCCGCTTCCTCGGACGTGGCCGCACATTGCGTGACGCGGCCGCCATGCAGTCCGGCGCCACATTGTCGAACACCAGCGGCTGTGTGCTCGATCCCGTGTTCGCGCTGCGGCAGGAGTTCACGCTCGCGCCGGGCTGCAGCATCCAGTTGACGCTGTGGACGCAGCTGGCCGATTCGCGTGCCGGTGCTCTTGCCCTGCACGACACCCTGCAGCAGGCAGATGTCGGTGGGCAGTTGTGCGCCGACGCGGTGCGTCACGCACACGCGGAGCTGCAGCAATTCGGCATCACGCCCGACCAGGCCAGTCGTTTCGCGCACTGGATGAGCGCCCTGCTCTGCGGCGATGCCAGCCAGCGCGCCACGCCGGAGCAGCGCCTGCGTGGGCATGGCGGGGCGCCAACCTTGTGGGGCGCCAGCATCTCCGGCGACCGGTCGATTGCCCTGCTGCGCCTGCATGATCTTGCCGGCCTCAAGCAGCTGGACGAGCTGCTGCTGGCCCAGCGCTGGTGGCGCAGCCGGCAACTGGCTGTCGATGTCGTGGTGCTCGATGCGTGCGCCAGCGATGCCCATGATCTGCGCACATCATTGGCGCAGCGAGAGGATCGACAGAAGCAGCAACTGCAAGCCGGCGAGAATGCACCCAGGGCCGAGTTGTTCTGCCTGCGCGAGGACAATATCGGCGAGGACGTGCGCGATGGTCTGCTGACCGTCGCGCGATTGTTGTTGAGCAACACCTCCGATAACGCCGCCACTGCTCCTGTCGCTCCAGCCAGCACCACCACACTGCGTGCCACGCCGCTGCTTGCCAGCGCCCCCATCACCGCCAGCATCGCCATGGAAACGCTGGAGTTCGCCAACGGCTACGGCGGCTTTTGCCAGAATGGCCGCGCCTACCGGATCGAGCTGGATCGTGCGCGCCCCACGCCGGCACCGTGGAGCAACGTGATCGCCAACCCGGATTTCGGCTGCATCGTCACCGCCGAGGGCGGCGGCTACACCTGGTCGATCAACAGCCAGCAGAATCCGCTGACGCCGTGGCCGAACGACCCGGTCAGCGACGGGCCGCACGAGGCGATCTACCTGCGCGACGTCGACAATGGCGAACTGTGGAGCACCACCGCGCTGCCGATCCGCGTGCCCGACGCCAGATATGTCGCCACCCACGGCAAGGGCTGGAGCCGGTTTTGTTGTGACGCCCACGGCATCGAACTGGCACAGACCGTATGCGTGCCCACGACCGATTCGCTGAAACTGTCCCGGCTGCGCCTGTGCAACCGTTCCGGTCGCACACGCCGGCTGTCGATCACCGGCTACGTCGAATGGGCACTGGGTGCGAATGGCAGCACCCCGGCACCGTTCGTGATCACCACGCGCGACGAAGCCAGCGGCGCGGTATTCGCGCGCAATCGCTGGCGTACCGATTTCCGCGAACGGGTGGCGTTCTTCGACATGGCCGATGCGCAACGTTCGATCAGTGGCGACCGCACCGCCTTCCTGGGCCCGCTGGGCAGCCTCTCGCACCCGGCCGCACTGCATCAGGACAGACCGTTGAATGGCCGCCTCGGTATCGGGCTGGATCCGTGCGGCGCCTTGCAGACGGAGATCGAGCTACCGCCGCATACGCAATGCGACCTGCTGTTCCTGCTCGGCGACGCGGCGGATGAAACGGCCGCGCAGGCGTTGCTGGCGAAGTACCGCATCACCGACTTCGACGCTGTCTTGGCCGACGTTGCTGCGCAGTGGGATGGCCTGCTCGACACCGTGCAGGTGCGCACGCCCGATCGTGCGATGGACTTGCTGCTCAACGACTGGCTGCTGTACCAGGTCACCGCGTGCCGGTTGTGGGCACGCACGGCCTACTACCAGGCCAGCGGTGCCTGGGGTTTCCGCGACCAGCTGCAGGACGTGATGGCGCTGTGCGTGAGCCGGCCCGATCTTGCCCGTGGTCATCTGCTGCGCGCGGCCGGGCGTCAGTTTGCCGAGGGCGACGTGCAGCACTGGTGGCTGCCACCGGATGGGCAAGGCATCCGCACCAGGATCCGCGATGATCGCGTATGGCTGGTCTACGTGGCGATGCATTATGTCGACGTCACCGGCGAGCGCGCGGTGCTGGACGAGATGCTGCCCTTCCTCGAGAGCCAGCCGATTCCCGATGGCGCCACCGATGCGTTCTTCCAGCCGAAGACGTCCGCTACAACCGTCTCGCTGTATGAGCACTGCGCCCGCGCGATCGATTCCAGCCTCACCCGCGGTGCCCACGGCCTGCCGCTGATCGGCACCGGCGACTGGAACGACGGCATGAACGCCGTCGGTGCCGAAGGCCGCGGCGAAAGCAGCTGGCTGGGCTGGTTCCTGCTCAGCGCCATCGACGCACTGGCGCCATTGGCAGACGCACGCAACGACAAGCGCGTGGCGAAGTGGCGCGATTACGCCGGGGCGCTGCGCGACGCACTGGAACAAGCATGGGACGGCGACTGGTATCGGCGCGGTTATTACGACGACGGCGCAGCACTGGGTTCGCGCGCCAGCACACAGTGCTGCATCGACACGATTGCACAATCGTGGAGCGTGATGGCCGGCCGCGACAACCACGCACACGCATCCCAGGCGATGGCTTCGGTCGATCGCCTGCTTGTCGATCACGAGCATCAGCTGGCACGGTTGTTCACGCCACCATTCGACCAGGACGGCAAGGAGGATCCCGGCTACATCAAGGGCTATCCGCCGGGTGTGCGCGAGAACGGCGGGCAATATACGCATGGTGCGATCTGGTCGATCTTCGCCTGGGCCGGGCTCGGCGATGGCGAACGCGCCAGCGGCCTGTTCGATCTGCTCAATCCGATCCATCACAGCGACAACGCCGACGCGGTGGCACGTTACAAGGTGGAGCCGTACGTGGTGTGTGCGGACGTCTATTCCGTCGCGCCGCATGTCGGCCGTGGCGGCTGGACCTGGTATACCGGCTCTGCCGCGTGGCTCTATCGCGCCGGCCTGGAAGCGGTGCTCGGTTTTCAACTGCACGGCGATCAGCTGCGCATCGAGCCGTGCATACCCGCCAGTTGGCCCGGCTTCCAGATCAACTATCTGCACCGCGGCAAGCAGCATGTTTCGCGCTACGAAATTGCGGTGGAGAACCCTGGCAAGGTGGCCTGCAGCCGCGTCAGTGCGGTGCAGCTGGACGGCAAGACGCTCGATCCGCAGGCAATGATCGCTTTGCCCGACGATGGTCTGACCCATCACCTGCGCGTCGTGCTCGATTAGTCCGCCGCCCTTGTTGGAGCGACTTCAGTCGCGATGGCTCTTCGCACCGGTACAGGAAAGCATCGCGGCTGAAGCCGCTCCAACAGGAATGATCAGCGCTTGCGAGTGCGCGATGCGCCGAGCTTCCGGGTCAGCGTATTGCGACCCACGCCAAGTGCCTGCGCGGCGTTCTGGCGATGGCCTTCGCTGACTTCCAGCGCCACCTGCAGCAGGGTCTGATCGAGCGCGTCGCGGGCGCGGGCGTGAATGTCCGCCTCACCCTCTGCCAGTGCCTGGGTCACCCATGCACGCAAGGCGTCAGTCCACTCGTCACCATGCACCACATCGGCTTTGGCGCCGAGATCATCGGCCAGGATTTCGCTGCCGGGCGCAATCACTGCCAGCCGCCGGCACAGGTTTTCCAGCTCGCGCACGTTGCCCGGGAAGTCGCGCTGCGCTACCAGCTTCAACGCTGCTTTGGAGAAGCGCTTGGGCGGGAGTTTCAGTTCCTGCGTGGTGGCCGCCAGAAAGTGCTGTGCGAGCAGCGGGATATCGCTGCGACGGCTTCTCAGCGACGGCAGTTCGATGCGCACCACATCGAGGCGATGCATCAGGTCGGCGCGGAACAAGCCGGCCGCCACCCGCGCAGCCAGATCCTGGTGTGTGGCGGCGACGATGCGCACATTGCAGCGGATCAGTTCGCGCCCGCCGACACGGTAGAACTCGCCACCGGCAAGCACGCGCAGCAAACGCGTCTGCAGGATCAGCGGCATGTCACCGATCTCGTCGAGGAACAGGGTACCGCCCTCGGCCTGTTCGAAACGTCCGGCGACACGGCGAGTGGCGCCGGTGAACGCGCCTGCTTCGTGGCCGAACAGTTCGCTTTCCAGCAGCTCGCTGGGGATCGCCGCGGTGTTCAACGCCACGAAGGGTTGCTCGCGGCGCGCACTTTCCACATGCAGTGCGCGCGCCACCAGCTCCTTGCCGGTACCGGTTTCGCCGGTGACCAGTACATTGAGATCGCTCGCCGCGACCCGGCCGATCAAGCGGAACACTTCGCGCATCGGCGCGCTCTCGCCGAGCAGCGCATGGCTCGATGCCATCGGCTGGACCGCGGGCGGCACCGGCGCGGCGATGCTGGCCAGCGCACGCTGCACCACCTCCACCGCGTGATCGAGGTCGAACGGCTTGGCCAGGTAGTCGACTGCGCCGGCACGGTAGGCCGCGGCCGTGGTGGCGACGTCGGTATAGGCGCTCATCACGATCACCGGGCCGATGCCTTGTTGCTGCAGCTCGACCAGCAGGCTCAAGCCACCCTCACCCGGCATGCGCACATCGGTCAGCAGCAATGCCGGGCGCTCATCGCGCAGCGCAGCGCGTGCGGTCTCGATGTCGCCGAATTCCCGCACGTCGAGCCCCGCATCGCGCAGCGCCTCGGCCAGCACGAAACGTACACCACGGTCATCGTCGACGACCCAGATTTCGTCAGTCATGCATGCGCCCCCGCACAAACCCGCTGCGGCGGGAGCGACTTCAATCGCGATGCTCGCTCTTGCAGCCTGCAAGAAAACGCATCGCGACTGAAGTCGCTCCTGCAATCATCCATCGGGATCATGACGTCTTCTCCAGCGGCAGGTACAACGAGAACACGGTCTCGCCCGGATGGCTGGTGTAGCGCAGTTCGCCACCATGTTCATGCGCAATTTCACGTGACAATGCCAGTCCCAGTCCGGTGCCGTCGGCGCGACCGGAGACCAGTGGTTCGAACAAGCTGTCACGCAGCGCGGCAGCGACGCCGGCGCCATCGTCGACCACGTCCACGCGCAACGCGGTGCGCAGCATCCGCTCCGCCAGACGCACGCCGTGCTCGATCCGCGTGCGCAAGGTGAGTGTGCGCGCGCCGGCCTCCAGTGCGTTGCGCACCAGGTTCAGCAACACCTGCTGCAGGCGGTCCGCATCCCCATGCATATCCGGTACGCTGGGGTCGTAATCGTGACGCAGACATGGCGGTGACGGCTCCGCCAGCAGCAAATCGGTCAGCCGCTCCAGCAGCTGGTGGATATTGACCGGACCGAGCTGCGCCGCGCCATCGTGATGCAGCAGCCGGTTGGCCAGCGCGCCGAGACGATCGGCCTCGTCGATGATCAGACCCGCCAGCGCACGCAGGTCGTCGCTGTCCACGCGTCGTTGCAGCAGCTGCGCCGCTCCTCGCAACCCGGCCAGCGGATTCTTCACTTCATGCGCGAAGCCACGCAGGGTGGCCGAGAGCGGAGAGGTGGCCGGCACCGGATCGGCCAGCACGTGCACTTCCAGCAGCAGACCGTCCTCGAATGGCTGCAGTGCGATATCGGCCAGAGCCTCGCGACCGGTCAGGTCGACCAGCGACATTTCGCGCCATTGCAGCGACCCCTGCTCGGCCAGCGCGCGGGTTGCCTGTGTGAGCGCCGCCTCATCCAGCCAGCGCGCCAACGGTTGTCCCGCCGCACTGCGCGGGCCAAGTGCCAGCCATTCGGCCAGCACCGGATTGATCCATTGCAGGCGCAGCGCCGCGTCGACCCGGGCCAACCCGGTCGTCAACTGCTCCGCCCAGCGGGGGCAATCGGCCTCGCTCATTGCACCATATTGGGCAATGCTTCGATTTGGTGCAATCGAATATTGGCGACGCGATGCTGCCGGAAGGTTCCGCTTTGCCGTTTCGTCACGATGTCCTCTGCGCGTATCTGGTGCGGTCAGCGGGGGTCTGCCACCCCTGCCGTCGGGCCGAGCGGCTTGCCCCGGCCAGCCCCGCAAATGACGACGGGCGCCGAAACGCCCGTCGTGTTCGTCGGACGATCCGGCATGCCCCGCTTACAGCGAGTAATACATCTGGAATTCCAGCGGATGCGTGCTGGCGCGGTACTTGGTGACTTCCTTCATCTTCACCTCGATGTAGGCGTCGATGAAGTCGTCGCTGAACACGCCGCCGGCCTTCAGGAACTCGCGGTCCTTGTCCAGCGCTTCCAGCGCGGCGTCGAGGCTGGAGCACACCTGCGGGATGTTCTTCTCTTCTTCCGGCGGCAGGTCGTACAGGTCCTTGTCGGCCGGCGCGCCGGGATCGATCTTGTTCAGGATACCGTCGAGGCCGGCCATCATCAGCGCGGTGAACACCAGGTAGCCGGAGTTCATCGGATCGGGGAAGCGCACCTCGATGCGGCGGCCCTTGGGGCTGGCCACGTACGGGATGCGGCAGCTCGCGGAACGATTCCGCGCCGAGTAGGCCAGCATCACCGGCGCCTCGAAGCCCGGCACCAGCCGCTTGTAGCTGTTGGTGGTGGAATTGGCGAAGGCGTTGATCGCGCGGGCGTGCTTGAAGATGCCGCCGATGTACCACAGCGCCGTCTGCGACAGGCCACCGTAGAGGTCGCCGGCGAACAGGTTCTCGCCGTTCTTGGCCAGCGACTGGTGCACGTGCATGCCGCTGCCGTTGTCGCCGACGAGAGGTTTCGGCATGAAGGTGACGGTCTTGCCGTTCTGGTGCGCCACGTTCTTGATGACGTATTTCATCGTCATCAGCTCGTCGGCCTTCTTCACCAGGGTGTTGAACTTGACGCCGATCTCGCACTGGCCGGCGTTCGCCACTTCGTGGTGGTGCACTTCGACAGTCTGGCCCAGCGATTCGAGCACCTTGCACATGTCGGCACGCAGGTCGCCGAGCGAGTCGACCGGGCTGACCGGGAAGTAGCCACCCTTCACGCCCGGGCGGTGGCCGGTGTTGTTGCCGTCGTACTTGTAGCGCGACGACCACGCCGCCTCTTCCGAACCGATCTCGTAGAACACGCGGCCCGGATCGTTCTGCCAGCGCACGGAATCGAAGATGAAGAACTCGGGTTCGGGGCCGAAGAACGCGGTGTCGGCGATGCCGGTGGATTTCAGGAACGCCTCGCCGCGCTTGGCGATCGAGCGCGGGTCGCGGCCGTAGGCCTGCATGGTGCTCGGCTCCAGCACGTCGCAATGCAGGATCAGCTGCACGTGCGCGCTGAACGGATCGAGGTGGGCGGTGTCCGGATCGGGCAACAGGATCATGTCCGACTCGTTGATGCCCTTCCAGCCGGTGATCGAGGAGCCGTCGAACATCTTGCCGTCCTCGAACGTCGACTCGTCGATCGCGTGGGCCGGGAAGGTGACGTGGTGATGCACACCGAGCATGTCGGCGAAACGGAAGTCGACGAACTCGACCTCGTGTTCCTGGATCAGGTCGAGCACTTTCTGGGCTGTCATGGGGAAACCTCGGAGATGGGTGGCACTACACGGATAACGATATGGCGTGAGAGCAATACCCGTGCCACGGAATGAAGTCTTTCACAAACAAATGCTTGTGCGCTTTTGCGCGCTCGATGCAGTCATTCTTGCACCAATTTCGGTCGAATTGCCAAGACGTTTGCACCATCTTGGCAATTCACATTGCCCCGTTCCTGCTCAGAGCCAGTTACGGCGTGCGCTAGCCACCTTCTGCATCCACCGGCGGCATCGTCGGGTGATAGTCGGGATAGGCGGGGACGGGATAGCTCGGTGTCGGATGCGCCTTGAGTTGCTGCATCAGCACCTCGACCGCCTTTTCCAGCTGCGGATCATGACCCTGTCGGATCAGCGCCGGATCCTGCCAGACCTCGATATCCGGCGCGATGCCATGGTTCTCCACCTCCCAATGGCCATGCAGGCCGGAGATCGCCCAGCGTGGCGCGGTGACACTGCCGCCATCCAGCAATGGCGGGTAACCGCCGATGCCGACCAGGCCGCCCCAGGTGCGCTCGCCGATCAGCGGGCCGACTTCGCTGCGCTTGAAGTACCACGGCAGCGCATCGCCACCGGAGCCGGAGAACTGGTTGATCAGCATCGCCTTGGGGCCAAAGATCGCCTGGGTCGGCTCGGTATAGGTTTCGCCCTCGCGCGTCATCACCCGGCTCATCGGCTTGCGTTGCAGCGCGTCGACAATGTAATCGGCGAGCTGACCACCGTGGTTGTAACGCTCGTCGATCAGCGCGCCATGCTTGTCGGTCTGCGCGAAGTAGTAGCGGTTGAAGTTGCGGAAGCCGCCGCCGGCGGTGTCCGGCAGATACACATAAGCCAGCTGGCCACCACTGAGTCGATCCACCTCACGACGGTTGTGCTCGATCCAGTCGAGATGGCGCAGGCCGAATTCGCTCTTGACCGGCACCACGGTGACGTTGCGCGCGGCACTCCCATCGGCATGCGGGCCGACCCGCAGCACCACCTGCTTGCCGACGGTCTGCTGGAACATGCCATAGAGATTGTCGCCGGCATGCAGCGGCTGTCCGTTGACCGCCAGCAGGTATTCGCCGGCCTGCACATTCACGCCGGGCTGGGTCAATGGCGCATGCAGGTCGGGATTCCAGTTCTCGCCGCTGTAGACATGACTGAAGCGATAGCGGTCGTGATCCATGCTGTAGTCGGCACCGAGCAGGCCCACCTCGATCTTCGGCAGGTCGGGCATGGCACCGCCGCGCACGAACATGTGGCCGACCGAGATGTAGGCCAGCATGCGCCGGAACAGCACATTGAGATCCTCGCGGCTGCCGACCCCGGCCAGATAGGGACGGAAGCGCTGCTCCGCGGCGGCCAGATCCAGCCCGTGATGGTGCGGGTCGTAGAAGAAGTCGCGCTCGATCCGCCACACTTCGTCGTACATCTGCGCCCATTCCCGGCGCGGCACCACGTGCACTTCCATATCGCTCGTCTTCAGCTCGCCGTCGCCCTTCTTGACCGGCTTGTCGGCGTCGGCAATGAACCAGGCGTGGCCGCTCTGGTACAGCAGCTTGTTGCCATCGCCGGACAGCGCGAACTGCGTGACATCATCGGCCAGCTTGTCGGTCTTGCGCTTGTCCAGCTCGAAACGTTGCAGCGTGCCGTCATCGTCCTCGCCCGAGACCTGCGGCGCCTGCAGCAGATACAACACGCCGCTCTTGCCCGCGACCATGCCGACATAATTGGCCGCCTCGATCGGCAGCGCCAGGGTGCGCTGGGCCAGGCCGTCGAAATCGATGTCGACGATCGCCTTCTCCGGTGCCGGCGACTTGTCCTTGCCCTTGTCCTTGTGGCTGGCTTCCGCGGCCGGACCCTTGTCCTCGTCGCTTTGCGGTTGCAGTGGCGAGGGCAGCTCCTTGCGCAGCACCGCCACGTAGACACTGCGGGTGACCGGGTGCGCCTCGCTGGTCATGTCCAGCCAGCCCGGGCTGAGACCCTCATCGGTGCTGGCGGTGTAATACAGGTACTTGCCGTTGCGATCGAACACCGGATACAGGCAGTCGCTCATGCCATCGGTGACCTGGGTGGCGTGGCGGCTGGCGAGCGCATACACGAACACCGCGCGCAGATGGTTGGGCAGCTGCTTGGTGTAGGTCAGCCAGCGGCCGTCCGGCGACCAGCTGACGTCGAACTCGTGCAGCGGCGTGTCGAAGCGATCGGTATCGACCTTCACCGGCGTCGGATGATCGAGGTCGACGACCCACAGGTTCAGGCGCTTGTCGCTGTAGGCAATCGACTTGCCATCCGGCGACCATACCGGGCTGTAGAAGAACGACGGCGGCTGGCCCAGGCTGATCCGACGCGGCTGGCCCAACCCGTCCTGGCTGCGGATGGTCAGCGCGTACTCGCCGCCGGCGTCGGAGAAATAGGCGATCGACTTGCCATCCGGCGACCATGCCGGATCACGCTCGGCGGCATCGGAAGTGTTGGTGATGTCGCGGATGTCGCCCTTGTCGGCGGGCACGGTGAGAATCTCGCCATGCGCCTCGAACACGGCGCGGGCACCGGTCGGCGAAATGCCGGCATGCTCGATCTGCCTGGCCACCTTCTCGAAATGCGGCACCGTCTGCGGCAGCGGCCCGTCGACACGCACCGGCACGCGCCGGTCATGCCCGCTGGCCACGTCGTACAGATGCAGCACGCCCATCTGGCTGTAGACGATGCTTCCATCGGCTGCCGCAGCGCCGTCGATCGGGAAGCCGTGGTTGTCGATCAGCCGGGTCAGCTTGCCGCTGCCGACAGCGTACGCATACAGTGTCGCCGGGCCGTCGCGGTCGGACAGGAAATACACCGTGTCGCCCATCCACATCGGATCGCTGTCGTTGGCATTTGCGTGCGGCAGCTTGACGATGCTGGAGTCGGCCAGTCGCGCAATCCAGATCTTCGTGGTCTGGCCGCCGTGATAGTCGCGCCAGTCCGGCTCCCATTGGAAAATCGGGTTGTAGGCGATGTGCGAGCCATCCGGCGAAAACGAACCCTGCTCGGCCATCGGCAACGGCAGCCCAGTCGGCAGGCCGCCGGTCAGGGGCATCACGTAAAGCTGGTCGGAGTCATTGGTGGCGTGGCGGTGCGAACGGATCAGCACGCCCTTGCCATCCGGCGTCCAGCCCACCGCGGCATCGCGATCCGGATGCCAGGTCAGGCGGCTCGGCTGGCCGCCGCCGGCCGGCACCACGAACACGTCGTCGTTGCCGTTGACGTTGGCCGTATAGGCAATACGGCGCCCATCCGGTGAAAACACCGGGGCGCTGGCGGTGCCCTCGCCGCCCACCAGCAAGGTGGCGTCGCCGCCGGCGCGCGGCACTGTCCAGATCTCGCCGCCGTAGGCAAACGCGATGCGGTCGGCCGAGAGTGTCGGTGACTGCAGCAGCAGGGGCGCGGGCGATGCATGCACCGCGGCGCCGGACAGGATTGCGATAGCCATCGCGCGGCCGAACCAGCCCATCATCGCCTTGTGCATGACGTCCCCTTGAAGATGCATGGAAACCGAAGCTTAGGTCGTGGCATCCGTCCGGCGCCATAGGCCATCGGTATCATCCGCAGCTGTTCAAGCCACTCTGTTCGACATCCGCATTCGGTTCGATCGCGGGCCCGCGCCACTGGCGCGGACCCGCCGGGCCTCAGGGTTCGTACGCCGCCTCGCCATGACTGGTGATGTCGAGACCCTGCAGCTCGCTCTCTTCGTCGACGCGCAGGCTGCCGAACAGGGTGCGGACGATCAGGTAGGCGAACAGCGAGACCGCACCGCTCCAGAGCAGGGTAATCAGCACACCCAGGCCCTGGATGCCCAGCTGATGCAGCATGGAGAAATCGGCGGCGCCGGTGCCACCCAGCACCGGCGCGGTGAAAATGCCGGTGAGCAGGGCGCCGGCGATACCGCCGATGCCGTGCACGCCAAACGCATCCAGCGCATCGTCGGCCTTCAGCAATCGCTTCAATCCACTGACACCCCAGAAGCAGACCAGACTGGCAATCGCACCGATCACGATCGAGCCCATCGGCCCGACCGTGCCGCAGGCCGGGGTGATCGCCACCAGACCAGCCACCGCGCCGGATGCACCACCGAGCATCGACGGCTTGCCGCGGAACACACGCTCGATCAGCAACCATGCCAGCACCGCCACCGCGGTCGCCACCAGGGTGTTGATGAAGGCCAGCGCCGCGCCCGCGTTCGCTTCGAGATTGGAACCCGCATTGAAGCCGAACCAGCCGACCCAGAGCAGCGATGCACCGATCATGGTGAACGTGAGGTTGTGCGGCCGCATCGCCTCGCGCCCGAGACCGATGCGCGGCCCGAGCAGGTAGGCGCCGACCAGGCCGGCGATGCCGGCGTTGATGTGCACCACCGTGCCGCCGGCGAAATCGAGCGCGCCGCGGGTCAGCAGGAAGCCGCCCGAACCCCACACCATGTGCGCGATCGGGATGTAGGCGAAGGTGAACCAGAGCGCGGTGAACAGCAGCACCGCGCCGAACTTCATGCGCTCGGCCAGCGAGCCGACGATCAGGGTGCCGGTGATGCCGGCAAAGGTCGCCTGGAACACGACGAAGACAAACTCCGGCAGCTTCACCGTGCTGGTGAAGGTATCCGACAGCGAGCTCGTGCTGACGCCGCGCAGGAACAGCTTGTCGGCATTGCCGATGAACGCATTGCCGGCGTCGAAGGCGAAGCTGTAGCCATAGATCACCCACAGCACCGTGATCAACGAGAACACCGTCAGCACCTGCATCAGCACCGACAGCACGTTCTTCGAGCGCACCAGACCACCATAGAACAGGGCCACACCGGGCACGGTCATCATCAGCACCAGCAGGGTCGACGTGAGCATCCATGCCACATCTCCCTTGTCGACCACCGGCGCAACAGCCGCCGCCTGGGCATGCGCGGTCGGGATCAGCAGCAACAGGCCGAACATCATCAGCGGCGACAGCCACGCCGGCAAACCGCGCCGATGGCCGAACAGTGAAAAGTCTTTCATGCAAACCTCACGAGATGGCGTTAGAGAGCGTCGGCGTCGAGTTCGCCGGTGCGAATGCGGATGACCTGATCGACCGTGCTGACGAAGATTTTCCCGTCGCCGACGGCACCGGTTTTCGCCGCCTCCTGCACTGCCTCCAGGGTGGTATCGAGCAGGTTGTCTTCGACCACGATTTCGAGTTTCAGCTTGGGCAGAAAGTCGACGACGTATTCCGCACCGCGGTACAACTCGGTGTGCCCCTTCTGGCGGCCGAAACCGCGTACCTCGCTCACCGTGATGCCGCTGACGCCTGCGGCGGTCAGGGCGTCGCGTACCTCTTCCAGCTTGTACGGCCGGATGATGCAACTGATCAGTTTCATTCTCGTCTCCAGGAGTTGGCATCGCGACGGCGAGCCGCCGCGCACGGCAGTGACCGGTTCAGAACGATTTGCCCAGCGTCAGCACGCCGGTGGCACGACCGACGAAATGGCCGTAGGCGTTGGTGTAGACGTGGCTGTCCGCATTGGTGTCGTAGTACCCGAGTGCCACTGAATAGCCATGGCTGAAGGCCTTGGTCACGCCCAGCTTCCAGTCCGAGTAGGAAGCGCCCGGGGTGTTGGCCACGTGCTGGCGACCAACGTGCGTGTTGAGCGTCCAGCCGGGGCTGAACTCGCAGTTCCAGGACAGGTCGAGGTAGCCGCTGTGCCTGCTGGCGGGGAAGCCGAACAGGTTGGTGAACGCGTGCGAGTACTTCAGCGACAGCGTCTTGTATGCCAGCGAGACGTACGCTTCGGTGGTGTACGGCCGGGTGAAACCGGCGGGATAGTCGCCGGGGTAGTAGTACTCGTAAAGGCCGACGTCATAACTCCAGTCGCTGCTGAAGCTGCCGCGATAGCCGGTGTAGAAATCGACCTCGAGGCTGCTGGAAAGCGGCGCCGCCGTGGTCGAGGTATCCGACAACCAGCTGATGTTGCTGCCCCATGCACCGAGGTACCAGCCACTGGCATGGTCGTACTCGATGCCCGGTTGCAGCGCCGGTTTCTGATTGGTTTGCGACAGCCCGCGAAACAGGTAGTCGTTGACCACCGCCACACTGCCACTGGTACCGCTGCCGGCTTCCGCCGCCAGCGCCGCCGGCCCCGTCAACACGGCCAGCAAGCACGCACCGGAACACACCCCTATCAACCCTCGCTTCATCGCACTGCCCCTCATCGCATGGTGGCGCGGGATCCATGGATGCCTTTCCTTGTGCGTCGCACCAGGCATCGTGGCAACGTCGCGAAGTGTTGCCATGACTTGTGCGTAGCAAGGGCCGTGCCGACGACTGAAATGCCGTTTTCCCGCATCGCAGCAGCAACATGGCAAGAGATTCGCGGGTGGTTTGCCCCAAGCCGGGGATGTTCAGGCGCGTTCGCGGTGCAACGACGCGGGGCATGCCGGGCGCTGACCTGGACTCACGCTGGCCGGACCCTGTCCATCACGCAGCGACTCGACTGTCCCGGCACCCTTGCCCTTCGACATCGCGCGTGACAAGCGATGGGGCCCTGCACGCCGGAGGTCGTGCCGCGCGGTCGCGGATGACAGGCCAAATCCCACGTAAACTGTGGCCTCGCCGGATCCCGCCGGCCCATCCCATTCGCCCATCCGGAACCATCCCGTGACCGACCTGCTTCACGTCATCCTGCTCGGCATCATCGAAGGCATCACCGAGTTTCTGCCGATCTCCTCGACCGGCCATCTGCTGATCGCCGAGAAGTTCGGCCTCGGTGCGCGCTCGGACCTGTTCAACATCGGCATCCAGGCCGGCGCAATCCTGGCCGTGACGCTGATCTACTGGAAACGCATCTGGCAGCTGCTGACGAAGTGGCGCGATCCGGCCAACCGCGATTATCTGTTGAAGCTGATCGTGGCCTTTCTGATCACCGCGGTGCTCGGCTTCATCGCCGTGAAGCAGGGCTTCAAGCTGCCCGAGAACGTGACCCCGATTGCCTGGGCACTGGTGATCGGCGGCTTCTGGATGATCGGCGCCGAATTGCTGGCTGCGCGCCAGCCGGATCGCAGCGAAGTGACCTGGCGGGTGGCGATCTTGGTTGGCATCGCGCAGATGGTGGCCGGCATCTTTCCGGGCACTTCGCGCTCGGCGGCCACCATCTTCACCGCGATGCTGGCGGGTACCAGCAACCGTGCCGCGGCCACCGAGTTCGCGTTCCTGGTCGGCATCCCGACCATGTATGCCGCCACCGGTTACGAGTTGCTCAAGGTGTGGAAGGGTGGCGGCGCGGTACACGAAGACTGGAGCGCACTGATCGTCGGTTTCGTGGTCTCGCTGATCGTGGCCTTCATCGCGGTGAAGTGGCTGCTCGGCTACATCCGCACGCACACCTTCACCCCGTTCGCGATCTACCGCATCGCTTTTGGCGTGGCCCTGCTGTTGCTGGTGCCGGCTGGCGCCTGAAGCCGCCCGGCGCCGGCTCGCGGCTATTGCGCCATCACGGCCTGCTTCTTCTCGATCGTGCGCGCCGGCTTCACCGGCGCGGACATGCCGGCAGTGCACTGGCCCGGCTGATTGGTGCGCTCGAACAGCTCGCGCACCCACTCGATGAAGGCCTGCACGCGGGCCGAAAGGTGCTTCTTCTGCGGGTAGACGATCCACACCGGCTTGCCGGTGGAGGTGGTGTCGGTCATCACCCGTTCCAGCATGCCCTTGTCGAGCATGCATGCAGCCAGCATGTGCGGTACCTGGGTGATGCCCAGCCCGGCCGCCACCGCCTGCAGCACCGACTCGCCATCATTGATCAGCATGTGCGCGTCGATATCCACGGCCACCTGGCCACCGGGCGTGTCGAACTGCCACTGGCGCGGTCGCCCGTTCGGGTAGACGTAGTTGATGCACCGATGGTTCTTGAGATCCTCGATGCTGTGCGGTGCCCCGTATCGACGCAGATATTCCGGTGATGCGCAGACCACGTTGCGCAGGTAGCCGATCTTGCGCGCGATCAAGCTGGAATCCTCCAGCTGACCGACGCGGATCGCGCAATCGAGCCCTTCGCCGTTGAGATCCATCGGGGTGTCGCTCATCGACAGCTCCAGCCGGATATCCGGGTAACGCTGCTCGAACTCGGTCAACCGCGGGATCACCGCAGCGCGACCCACCGACAGCGAAATGCCCACACGCAATTTGCCGGTGGGTTTGCGGATCGAATAGTTGAGTGCCTCGGTCGCCTCGGTCAGGTCGGCCAGGATTTCCTTGCAGCGCGCGTGGAACGAGGCGCCGTCGTCGGTCAGCCGCAACGAGCGGGTCGAGCGGAACAACAGCCGCGCACCGAGCTGGGTCTCCAGTCGTGACACGGCTCGACTGACCCCGGACGGGGTCATGCCCAACTGGGCGGCGGCGGCGGCGAAGCTCTTGGCCTCAACCACCCGAACGAAGGTCGATATGGCTGAAAAGTCTTCCATGGTCTCGGTCTCCGGCTGATTCGTGACTGTGAGTCATCAGTGTAATGCACGAGAAGGGGGTTTTCTATACTACAAAGTACACCTATTCTCTCGACCCTCGCCGGGGCTGCATGCCCGGCAACCATGGTTCTTGGGAGCGCAACATGAAAAAACAATGGATGCTGGCCAGCGTGATCGCGGCTGCCTTGCTGGGTGGATGGTCGGTACTGCACGGCAACGACAGCCACGCGCAAGCCGCCGGCGCGGGCACTCCGCCCGAAGTGACCGTGGCCCAGGCACTGAGCCGGAAAGTCAGCGACAGCGCCGACTTCACCGGCCGGATCGAAGCAGTCAACACGGTGCAGGTCCAGCCGCGCGTCGGCGGTTTCGTGGAGTCGGTGCATTTCCAGGAAGGCGCACTGGTGCACAAGGGCGAGGTCTTGTTCCAGCTCGACGCCCGCCCCTATCAGGCCGAGGTCGACCGGCTGGTCGCGAACCGGGCCCAGGCGCAGGCCGAATTGAACCTGGCCTGGACCAACCAGCGCCGCGCCGAGATGCTGCTGGCCCAGCACGCGATCGCCAAGCAGGAAGCCGATCGCCAGGACACCGCCGCGCAAAGCGCACGAGCCCAGCTCGCCGCGGCCACCGCGGCGCTGGCCGCGGCACGCCTCAACCTCGACTTCACCACGGTGCGCTCGCCGATCGACGGCCGCGTCAGCAACGCCCGCGTCACTCCCGGCAACCTGGTCACCAGCAGCGACGTGCTGACCAGCGTGGTCTCGGTCAACCCGGTGTACGTCTACTTCGACGTGGACGAACAGACCTGGCTCAAGCTCGACCACCTGCGCGCGGACGCGAAACAGGCCGGTCGCAACGCACGGATCGAGGCATCCATGGGGCTCGCCGACGAGTCTGGCCATCCGCACCAGGGCCGTCTCGACTTCGTCGACAACCAGTTGCACAGTGGCTCCGGCACGATCCGCCTGCGCGCGGTGTTCGACAACACCGACGGGCTGTACACCCCGGGGCTGTATGCCCGCGTGCAGTTGCAGAGCGGACCGGCGCAGCCCCGCGTACTGGTTGACGATCGCGCCATCGGCACGGATCTGGGCAACCAGTTCGTCTACGTGGTCGACAAGCAGCACAAGGTGCAATACCGCAAGGTCGACACCGGCCCCTTGTTCCACGGCCTGCGCGTGATCGACAGCGGCCTGGCCGCCAGCGACGTGGTGGTGGTGAATGGCCTGCAGCGCGTGCGCCCCGGGGTCGAGGTGAATCCGCAGAAGGTCGCGATGACCTCGCGGCTGGATGCCAGCGACAAGGCCCTCGTCGAGCGCGACAACACACAGAAACCGGATGCGGAGCTGGCCAGCACGGTCACGCCGAAGCACCCGCAAGGTTGAGCCCGTACCCATGAAAAACATTGCCCAGTTCTTCGTCGACCGGCCGATCATGGCCGCCGTGCTGTCGCTGCTGTTCGTGATCACCGGCTCGATTGCGGTGTTCAAGCTGCCGATCAGCGAATACCCCGAAGTGGTGCCGCCCACCGTGGTGGTGCGCGCCGCCTACCCGGGCGCCAATCCCAAGGTGATTGCCGAAACCGTCGCCACGCCGCTGGAGGAACAGATCAACGGCGTCGAAGGCATGCTGTACACCTCCTCGCAGTCGACCAGCGACGGCGCGCTCACGCTCACCGTGACGTTCGCGCTGGGCACCGATCTCAACACCGCCCAGGTCGACGTGCAGAACCGCGTCGCACAGGCGTTGCCGAAGCTGCCGGAGGAAGTGCAGCGGCTCGGCGTGACCACGCAGAAGAGTTCGCCCGACCTGACCATGGTGGTGCATCTCACCTCGCCCGATCAGCGTTACGACATGCTGTACCTGTCCAACTACGCGCGACTGCACGTGAAGGATGTGCTGGGCCGGCTCAACGGCGTCGGCGACGTGCAGATCTTCGGTGCCGGCGAATACTCGATGCGGGTGTGGCTGGATCCGCAGAAGCTGGCCCAGCGTGGCCTGACCACCGGCGACGTGGTCAACGCGATCCGCGAGCAGAACGTGCAGGTCGCCGCCGGTGCGCTGAATGCACCGCCGGGGCCAGGCAACGCGGCCTTCCAGCTCAACATCAACACCCGTGGCCGGCTGGTCAGCACCGACGACTTCCGCAACATCATCGTGCGCACGACCGCCAACGGCGGCGTCACCCACCTGGGCGATGTCGCCAAGGTCGACCTGGGCTCCAACAACTACGCGCTGCGCAGCCTGCTCGACAACAAGCCGGCGGTGGCGCTGCCGATCTTCGCGCGACCCGGCTCCAACGCGATCCAGATCTCCGACGAAGTGCGCAGCACGATGGCGCAGCTGAAGAAGGATTTCCCGCAAGGGGTCGACTACTCGATCGTCTACGATCCCACCGTCTTCGTGCGCGGCTCGATCGAGGCGGTGGCGCATACCTTGCTGGAAGCGATCCTGCTGGTGGTGCTGGTGGTGATCCTGTTCCTGCAGACCTGGCGCGCCTCGATCATTCCGCTGGTGGCGGTGCCGGTGTCGCTGGTCGGCACGTTCGCGATCATGTATCTGGCCGGTTTCTCGCTCAATGCATTGAGTCTGTTCGGCCTGGTGCTGGCGATCGGCATCGTGGTCGACGACGCGATCGTGGTGGTGGAAAACGTCGAGCGGCACATCGAGCTCGGCCAGTCGCCGCGCGATGCAACGCGCCAGGCGATGCGCGAGGTCACCGGGCCGATCGTGGCCACCGCGCTGGTGCTGTGCGCGGTGTTCATCCCGACCGCCTTCGTCAGCGGCCTCACCGGCCAGTTCTATCGCCAGTTCGCGCTGACCATCGCGATCTCGACGATCATCTCGGCATTCAATTCGCTGACCCTGAGCCCGGCGCTGGCCGCCGTGCTGCTGAAGCCGCACGACGCACCCAAGGATCGCCTGACGCGCGGCATCGATCGCACCTTTGGCTGGCTGTTCCATCCGTTCAACCGCGTGTTTCATCGCGGCTCCGAACGCTATGTCGGAGGCGTCAAGCGCATCGTCGGCAAGGGCAAGCTGGCACTGGTGATCTATGCCGGCCTGATCGCGCTGACCTGGTTCGGCTTCTCGCACGTGCCGACCGGTTTCGTGCCGAGCCAGGACAAGCAGTACCTGGTGGCGTTCGCCCAGCTGCCCGACGCGGCATCGCTCGACCGTTCCGAGGACGTGATCCAACGGATGAGCGCGATCGCGCTGAAGCAGCCGGGCGTGGAACATGCGGTGGCGTTCCCCGGCCTGTCGATCAATGGTTTCACCAACTCGACCAACTCCGGCATCGTGTTCGTCACGTTGAAACCGTTCGAGGATCGGCGCAGCGCGGCTCTGTCGGCCGGCGCGATTGCCGGTGCGCTGAACCAGAAGTTCGGCGCGATCCAGGATGCCTACATCGCGGTGTTCCCGCCGCCGCCGGTGATGGGGCTGGGCACGATCGGCGGCTTCCGCATGCAGATCGAGGATCGCAGCGACCGCGGCTTCGACGAGCTGTACAAGCAGACCCAGAACCTGATCGCCGCCAGTCGGAAAGACCCCGCGCTGGCCGGGCTGTTCTCCAGCTTCCAGGTCGCGGTGCCGCAGGTCGATGCCGACGTGGATCGCGAGAAGGCCAAGGCCGAAGGCGTGAACCTGGGCGATGTCTACCAGACCATGCAGGCCTACCTCGGCTCGCTCTACGTCAACGACTTCAACCGCTTCGGTCGTACCTACCAGGTGAATGTCTCCGCCGACCCCGCGTTCCGGCACACGCCGCAGGACATCCTGCAGCTGAAGACCCGCAATGCGCAGGGCCAGATGGTGCCGCTGGGCTCGTTCGTCACCGTGCAGCAGGGCGCCGGCCCGGATCGGGTACAGCACTACAACGGGTATCCGACCGCCGAGATCAACGGTGGCCCCGCGCCCGGCTTCAGCTCCGGCCAGGCCCAGGCGGCGATGGAAAAGCTGGCCAGGGACGACCTGCCCAACGGCATGAGCTTCGAGTGGACCGAGCTGACCTATCAGCAGATCCTGGCCGGCAATACCGCGATCCTGGTGTTCCCGTTGTGCGTGCTGCTGGTGTTCCTGGTGCTGTCGTCGCTGTACGAAAGCTGGTCGCTGCCGCTGGCGGTGATCCTGATCGTGCCGATGGTGCTGTTGTCCGCGATCGCCGGCGTGTGGCTGTCCGGTGGCGACAACAACATCTTCACCCAGATCGGCTTGATCGTGCTGGTCGGACTGGCGTGCAAGAACGCGATCCTGATCGTCGAGTTTGCCCGCGAGCGCCAGCATGAAGGCATGAGCCGTCACGAGGCGGTGCTGGAAGCGGCCAAGCTGCGACTGCGGCCGATCCTGATGACTTCGTTCGCCTTCATCATGGGCGTGGTGCCGCTGGTCACCTCGCACGGCGCCGGTGCCGAGATGCGCCACGCGATGGGCGTGGCGGTGTTCTCCGGCATGCTCGGGGTGACCATCTTCGGGCTGATCTACACGCCGCTGTTCTATGTCGTCATTCGCGCCCTGGTCGAGCGTCGCGAGGCGCGCGCGGCCGAACGTGCCGCCGCGCATGCGTTGCCGGCGCTGGAGAGCCACTGATGAAAACCGTGCGCAGGATCGCTGCCGTCGGTGTCGCCGTGGCCTCGGACATGCTCGGCGTGACCCTGTCCGGGTTGATCTACACGCCGCTGGTCCATGTCGTCATTCACACCCTGGTCGAACGCCGCCAAGC
Organism: Rhodanobacter sp.; assembly: GCA_035564915.1. Taxonomy (GTDB): domain Bacteria; phylum Pseudomonadota; class Gammaproteobacteria; order Xanthomonadales; family Rhodanobacteraceae; genus Rhodanobacter. The sequence goes on along the minus strand of DATMTH010000211.1, from coordinate 8,199 downwards.
GCGTGCGGCCGTACGCGCCGCCACGCATGCGTTGCCGGCGCTGGAGAACCACTGATGAAAACCTTCATTTGCAACTCGCCACCAGCCACGTTTGCAAGCCGGCCTTTTGCTAGTCATCCCGACGAAAGCATGGATTCGAGGCATTCGGTTCCCGCCAGGTACAGTCACCGGATTCCTGCTTTCGCAGGAATGACGGCGATGGTCAGGAGCGCATGGCTGGCGGCCACCATCGCGCTGGCTGGCTGTGCCAGCGTCGGTCCGAACTATCACGCAGTGAAGCCAGCCGCGCCGCAGTTGCAAGGCCTCGATGCGGCGCAGGAAAACAGTGCGCAGTTCCAGGCGGCGTGGTGGAAGCAGTTCAACGACCCGACCCTCGATGCACTGATCCAGCACGCCGCGGCGAACAATCTCGACCTGCGCATCGCGGTGGCCCGGCTGCACGAATCGCGTGCGCTGCTCAGCAACGCGAAGTCGAATCGGCTGCCGACCATCGATACCGACATCGACTACACCCGCAGCCGCGGCCAGCAACCCGGCTTCAGCGACCAGCGCAGCACCACGACCACCTACCAGGCCGGCTTCGACGCGTCGTGGGAACTGGACCTGTTCGGCGGCGTGCGTCGATCGGTCGAAGCCAGCCGCGCCGACCTCGGTGCCAGCGAGGCCGCCCTGCGCAACGCCCAGGTCAGCCTGCTGGCCGAGGTGGCGCGCAACTACTTCGAATTGCGCGGCAGCCAGCTGCGGCTGGACATCGCCCGGCGCGACATCGACAACCAGCACCAGACCGTGCACCTCACCGAAGTGCGCCAGCAGCTCGGTGCCGGTTCCGAGCAGGACGTGGCCAGCGCCAGGGCACGCCTCGCCGCGGTGCAGGCGCAGCTGCCGGTGCTGCAGACGGCAGTGAGCGCGTCCGAATTCCGTCTTGCCGTGCTGCTCGGCGAGCATCCGGGCGAACTGGACGTCGATCTTTCGCCGAAGGACTTCAAGCCGATCGCGGTGAACCTGCCGCTGGGTGACGCCGGCGATGTGCTGGCGCGTCGTCCGGACGTCCAGATGGCCGAACGCGAGTATGCCGCCGCCACCGCGCGGATCGGCGTGGCCAAGGCGGATTTCTTTCCGCATATCACCCTGGGCGGCTTCCTCGGCTTCCTGGCCGGGCGCAGCAACGACTTCGGCAGCCCGTCCACGCGGGCGTGGTCGCTGGCGCCGAGCATCAGCTGGCCCGGTCTCAACGTGCAACGCGTACGTGCCAATCTGCACGCCAGCGAAGCGCGCGCCGATGCCGCGCAGGCGAACTACCGGCAATCCGTGCTGCTGGCGATCGAGGACATCGACAACGCCGTCACCGGCTTCAACCAGCAGCGCGTGCGCGTCGATCACCTGATCGAACAGGAAACGCAGAGCCGGCGCGCCGCCGAGCTGGCCCGCGTGCGCTACCAGGAAGGCGAAACCGGCTTCCTCGAACTGCTCGACGCCCAGCGCACCCAGCTCGCCGCCGAGGACGACCTGGCCCAGGCCGAGGCGGCCATCGACACCCGCGCGGTCGCCTTGTACAAGTCGCTCGGCGGCGGCTGGCAGGCCTGCGGCGACGAGCACTGCAGCGCGCTGGCCAGAGCAGACATCGCGCCATGAGCCGGCCCGCGCGGCGGTTGCCGGTGGCGATACCGGTCTACCGGGTGGCCCTGGTCAGTGGCGCCAACCGCGGGCTCGGCTTCGAGGTGGCGCGCCAGCTCAGCGAACGCGGCATGACCGTGCTGCTCGGTGCGCGTGATCTCGACAAGGGCCTGCATGCGGCGCGCAAGCTTGCCGGCGCAGCCGGTGACGTGGTCGCGGTGCAGCTCGATGTCACCCGGCCCGAGCAGATCGACACGCTGGCGCGCTGGATCGACATCACCTACGGCCGGCTCGACGTGCTGGTCAACAATGCCGGCGCGTACTACGACCCGGGTTCGAACCCGGCGAGCACCGAGATCGCACCGGCGCGCGCGGCGATGGATACCCATCTGTTCGGCAGCTGGCGTCTTTCCAGCGCCATGCTGCCGCTGATGCGCCGGCATCGCTACGGCCGCATCGTCAATGTCTCCAGCGGCTGCGGCGCCAGCACCAGCGACAGCGCGAACTGCCCGGCCTATCGCGTATCCAAGTCGGCGCTGAACACTTATACGCGCGCGCTGGCCAACGAACTCGAGGGCAGCGGCATCCAGGTCAACGCGGTCTGCCCCGGCTGGGTCGCCACCGACATGGGTGGCCCGGGCGGGCGTCCGGTGGCCGACGGCGCCGCCGGCATCGTCTGGGCCGCCTGCCTGCCCGAACCACTCACCGGCGGCTTCTACCGTGATGGCCAACGCATCGCCTGGTGATGCCGCATCGCACCCGAGAATGCCGATGGACCTTCCCGCGCACACCCTCCAGACCCGACCGGACGCCGGCGACCAACTGGCCATCGTCGATGCGCTGTACCGCTTCGCCGCCGGTCAGGATCTGCGCGAACGCAGCCTGTTCGAGTCGGCCTTCAGCGAGCACGCCACGCTGGATTTCACCGCGCCGGCATGGCGCCTCGGTGCGGGCATTCCCGTATTCGAAGGTCGACACGCGATCGCCGAGACGATGTTCGCGGCGCTCGACGCACTCGACACCACGCATACCGTGAGCAATCCCCGCGTCACCGCTTTCGATGGCAGGCACGCGACGCTGACCGCGCTGGTCGAGGCGCAGCACCTGCCCCGCAGCGACCACCGCCGTCACCTGCTGCTCAAGCACATCTGCCAAGTGGAGCTGTGGCGCCATGGCGCGCTGTGGCAGATCACCCGGATGCAGCTCGACATGGTCTGGTTCGATGGCGACCCGACCGTGCTGTTCCCCGTCCCTGGTGGCTGATCAGCCCTTGCCTGCCGCGCTGTGCTGCGAGTACAGCGCATGCCAACCGCCGTTGGAATAAACGAAGATGTCGGACGAGCGCACGTCTTTGGCTGCGCCCGGGGCCGGGTCGTAGAACGTGAGGATGGCGATGTCGCCGTGGATCACCACCGACGTGCCGGACTTGTGCGTCTTCAACCACGCTTCGACCTCATGCCGCTCGTGGTCGTTGCCGCGGTTCTTCGCGGCGTGCGCCATCAGCGCGGCCTTCGGATGCACCGCGCCATCGGCGCCGACCGAGCGGTACTCGGGCAACAGCATGTGGTCGAGCCAGGCCGTATCGCCGCCGAGCTCGGCCTCCATCCAGTGCTGGTCGACGGCGATCACGGCCGCCTCGGTCCTGGCTGTTTCGTCGATGCCGGCCGCATTCGCGGCGGAGGTCGCCGCGATGATCGTCGCGGTCGCCACTGCCAGCACGGCGAGAGATGCCTTGCCGATTTGAAAGATGTGTTGCCTGCGCATGTTGCTGCCCTCGTCATCGGCGGGTTTGCCGTCGCTGCACGTTGCCCGAACCGGACGGTCAGCCGCATCGTTGCGGTGACAAGCGTCCGTGGCGGCGTGACAGGCGGCCGCAATGCCGCGACCGACGGCGCCGCCTCAACCCGCGCGCTGCGCGACGCCGCCATGCCGGATCTCGCGACATCGGTGCCGCACCGCATCCCGGCCGGCTGCGTGGATGCGGATGCCGTTCGTCACCCGCTTTGCACCGGTCGTCACACGACCCGCGACGGCATCGCGGGGGCGCGCGATCCTGCGCCGATCATCCATCGCGATGCCGCCGTGCCGGCGGCGAGGATCGTCCCATGCGCTTGTCGACCACCGTCATGATCGTCATCTGTCTGTTCGCCTCCACCGCACATGCCGCGCCGCCCGCACCGGCGATCTTCGCGCCAGGCAGCATTGCCGGCGACGCCGATGATGGCGCGGCCGCATTCACCCCGGATGGCGCGACGGTGGTCTTCATGCGCGGCACCGACAGTTTCACGCTGGTGGAATCGCATCGGATGGGCAGTCGCTGGTCGACGCCGAAGGCCGCCGCGTTCTCGGGGCGCTGGCGCGATCTCGATCCGGCGATGGCACCGGACGGTTCGTACCTGTTGTTCGTCTCGAACCGTCCGGCCGCGCCCGGCGGCCAGCCGATCGATGCGATTCATGCCGGCCAGCGCCGCGCCGGCCAGGGCATGAACCTGTGGCGGGTGGATCGCCACGGCAATGGCTGGGGCACGCCGGTGCGTTTGCCCGACAGCGTCAACCGCTGTTCGATGACGTTCGCGCCGAGCGTCGCCGCCGACGGCAGCGTCTATTTCATCGGCTGCGCCGCGCCGGACGACAGCCTGCGGCTGATGCGTGCGACGTATCGCGATGGCCACTACCAGGCGCCGTACGTGGTGAAGCTGGGCGATGCGAACGCGCCGATCCGCGACCCGGCGATCGCGCCCGACCGCTCCTTCATCGTGGTGGCGACGAAGCACGCGGCGCAGCAACCGTATCGCCTCGCGATCGCGTTCCACACCGCTGCCGGCTGGAGCGCGCTGCGCGATCTCGGCGACCGCGTCAACGGCGGCAAGCACAGCATGGGCGCCCAGCTCGGCCCCGACCATCGCACGCTGTACTTCTACAGCGACCGCCGCCTGCCGCCGTCCGATCCGCGCGCCGCGGCGGCGTGGAACAACGGCGACGACCACATCTGGCAGGTGTCGCTGGCCCCGTGGCTGGATGCGCATGCCGACCCGCGCCACTGACGACCAACCGACTCCTCATCGCGTTTCTGCCACGGAGCACCCCGATGCGTAACCACTACCTGTTGTCGATCCTCGCCCTGATGCTGGGCAGCGCACTTGCCGTCCCGGTGCCGGCAGCCACGACCGTCGCGTCGTCCCCCGCGCCCGGGCCGTGGACGCTGGCCCACGACGCCTCGCCGGCATTCACCCCGGACGGCCACACCGTGGTGTTCACCCGCGGCCGCGGCGCCGACCGCCGCCTGGTCGTGGCGCATCGTCACGGCGCCACGTGGTCGGTGCCGATTCCCGCGCCGTTCTCGAATCGCTGGATGGACATCGAGCCGGCCATGGCGCCGGACGGCAGCTACCTGGTGTTCGTCTCGAATCGGCCCGCGCACGGCGGAACCGCCGCGCTGGATGGCCAATGGGGCGGCAAGGCGTGGCCCGGCCGCGGCGGCAATCTGTGGCGGGTGGATCGCCTCGGCGATGGCTGGGGCACGCCCACCCGCCTGCCGGTGACGGTGAACGCCGACAGCTCGACCTTCTCGCCCGCAGTGGCCACCGACGGCAGCGTGTATTTCATGCGCGCGGACCCGGCCAGCGGCGCATTCCGGCTTTATCGCAGTCGCTTCGTCCGGGGCAGCTACGCGGCGGCGCAACCGTTGGCGCTGGGCGGCGGCAAGGCGCACTCCGACTACGATCCGGCCGTGGCACCGGACGAGTCGTTCCTGGTGTTCAGTTCCGATCGCGCGCCGACGTCACCCGACGGCGACCACCTGTTCATCACCTTCGCCACGCCTGCCGGCTGGAGCACGCCGCGCGACCTCGGTGCCAGCGGGGACGAAGCGCGCCTGAGCCCGGATCAGCGGACGCTGTACTTCAATGGCGCCGGCCAGCGTGTTCATCGCATCTCGCTGGCGCCCTGGCGGCTTCCGCGGCCGACCCACTGAGTGCCATGCAATGGCCGACGCATGGCCTCCAGCACTGGTTCGCGCGACCCAATCGCCACACACTGTGCCGATAACGCACCGGGTGTCTGTCGACGGTGCGCGGGAGCAAGATGTGACCGATCACGAAGCAGCACGCATCAAAACCCTGGCCCTGGCATTCGGCTTCTGGACCCTGCTGGCACTGTCCTATGCGCTGAGCAGCGGACTGTCCTCGATCAGCGAGGGCTATCCGCCGGACTGGCTGCGCGCACTGGCGTGGAACCTCAGCAACTTCTGGCTGTGGATGGCGCTGGTGCCGCTGGTGGGCTGGCTGGGCCGGCTGACCGCGAGCTGCAACTGGCGCCGCTTCTTCGTCGCGCAGGCGGTGGCCAGCCTGGCTGTGGCGCTGCTGCAGATGCTGGCGCACCTGGTAGTGTTCTGGTACCTCAGCGGGCCCGGGCGCATGCCGGTACATACGCTGGGCCAGTACCTGCGGATGGAGTTCGCCTACAGCTACCACCTCGCCGTACTCACCTATTGGGTGATCCTCACCGTGCTGCGCGGGATGGAATCGCGCCGGCACCTGCGCGACGAGCGCCTGCGCCGCACGCAACTGGAAACGCAGCTGGCGCAGTCGCAACTGCAGGCGCTGCGCATGCAGCTGCAGCCGCACTTCCTGTTCAACACGCTCAACGCGATCTCGGCGCTGGCGCTGGCCGACCCGTTGCAGGCGCGGTTGATGATCGCCCGCCTCAGCGACTTCCTGCGGCTCACCCTGGAGGAACGCCACGCGCCGCAGGTGCCGCTGTCGCGCGAGCTGGAATTCCTCGCCTGCTACCTCGGCATCCAGCAGGTGCGTTTCCAGGACCGGCTCAGCACGCAGATCGACGTAGACGACAACACGCTGGCCGCGGCCGTGCCCGACCTGATCCTGCAGCCGTTGGTGGAAAACGCGCTGCGCCACGGCCTGCAGGACAAGCCCGGTGCCGGCACCCTGCGCATCTCCACCCGCCGCGACGGCGATCAGCTGCAACTGCGCGTGGACGACGACGGCCTCGGCCTGCCGAGCGCCGGCACCGCCGAAGGCATCGGCTTGGGCAACACCCGCTCGCGCCTGCGCATGCTGTTCGGCGACGCGGCACAGCTCCAGCTCAGCCCGATCCCCGGCGGCGGCACCCGTGCCGAAGTGCGCCTGCCGTTCGCCGAGCACGCCGCATGACCACACCACGCCTGCGCACCGTGCTGGTCGACGACGAAGTGCTGGCGCGCCTCGCCCTGCGCCAGGCATTGGCCAGCCACCCCGAGGTGGAGATCGTCGGCGAATGCGGCAACGCCGCCGAAGCGATGCAGGCCGTGCAAGCGCTGCAGCCGGACCTGCTGTTCCTCGACATCCAGATGCCCGGCATGGACGGCTTCGACCTGCTGCACGAACTGGCCCCCGACCGCCTGCCGCTGGTGGTCTTCGCCACCGCCTTCGCCGAACACGCGCTGCAGGCATTCGACGCGAAAGCCCTCGACTACGTGCTCAAGCCGATCGATCAATCCCGCTTCGACCAGGCCATGGCGCGGGTCAACCGACACTGGCAAGGCCTGCATGCCGCGCATGACGGAGCGGTCGAACCCGCACCAGCCAGCGGCTACGCGCAGCGCCTCAGCGTACGCCACGGCGAACACATCCGCGTGCTCGCCGTCGACGACATCGACTGGATCCGCGCCGACGGCAACTACCTGCACATCCACGTCGGCCCCATGCGCTACCTGCACCGCGACACCTTGCGCCACATGCTGGCGCAACTCGACCCCGCGCAGTTCCTGCGCATCCACCGCGGCACCGTGGTCAACCTGGCGCGGGTTCGCGAGGTGCATCCGATGTTCAAGGGCGGGGCGGAAGTGGTGCTGCATGACGGGACGCGGTTGGATCTGAGTCGGCGGTTCCGGGCCGGGGCGCGGGCGGTACTCGGACTGCCTTGAAAAAGGGCCGCGAAGTGTTGCTGTAGCGCGCACGAACTCCGCCGGTGGCAATCCTCGACGCGTCGAGGCGCCGCTGGCTGCATCCGGTAGACTTGCCAAGCCACAATCGGGAGCCCGTTGATGGCGCGTTAGCCATCGCAGCAAAGGGGTTTCTATGCCAGTCAGGGAAAGCACCATCGAGCAGGAGCTGATCGAGAAGCTCGGCGAGCTCAAGTACGCGTTACGACCTGACATCCGCGATCGTGCCGCGCTGGAGCGCAATTTCCGCGCGCATTTCGAGGCACTGAACCGCATCACCCTGAGCGATGCCGAATTCCAGCGTCTGCTGGAAGAGATCGTCACCCCCGACGTGTTTGCCGCCGCGCACACCCTGCGCCACCGCAACGCCTTCACCCGCGACGACGGCACGCCGCTCAACTACACGCTGGTGAACATCGCCGACTGGTGCAAGAACACCTTCGAGGTCGCGCACCAGCTGCGCATCAACACCGACTACAGCTATCACCAGTACGACGTGGTGCTGCTGATCAACGGCGTGCCGGTGGTGCAGATCGAGCTGAAGACGCTGGGCATCAACCCGCGCCGCGCGCTTGAGCAGATCGTCGAATACAAGAACGACCCGGGCAACGGCTATACCCGCACGCTGCTGTGCTTCATCCAGC
>DATMTH010000210.1:0-17994 GCA_035564915.1 Rhodanobacter sp. | reverse complement strand
GTGAGACAGTTCGGTCCCTATCTGTCGTGGGCGTTGGAGATTTGAGGGGGGCTGCTCCTAGTACGAGAGGACCGGAGTGGACGTTCCGCTGGTGTTCGGGTTGTCATGCCCATGGCATTGCCCGGTAGCTATGAACGGAAGTGATAACCGCTGAAAGCATCTAAGCGGGAAGCACGCCCCAAGATGAGATCTCCCGAGAGCTTGACTCTCCTTAAGGCACCATCAAGACTAGGTGGTTGATAGGTCAGGTGTGGAAGTGCAGCAATGCATTGAGCTAACTGATACTAATGAGCCGTGAGGCTTGACCATATAACCCCAAGACGCTTTGTTTTGTTCCCAAAGCTTGTCTGATTCGAATTTCACCTCGACGCTTGTCACTCGTTTACGATTTATAACGTGAGTTTCCACTCACGGAAATGTCTGGTCAGCTGTATTGACCGGGCCTTTCAAGAAGATGTGGAGCCGGCGCAACAGCGCTGCTCCCACCCCTTCCCTGGCGGCCATAGCGACGTGGTACCACCTGATCCCATCCCGAACTCAGAAGTGAAACGCGCATGCGCCGATGGTAGTGTGGCTTTGCCATGCAAGAGTAGGTCACCGCCAGGGGCTTTATCCTGAAACACCCTCACCGGAAACGGTGGGGGTTTTTCTTTGGCGCTGTTGCGGTGGCGACCGCAGGTCGCGCAGGACAGGCAGCCGGTTGCCGGTGGCCTTGACCTCGAATTCCGTACCCCATGAACGAGGTCGTGAACTGGTTTGTTTGGCCTGATTGGTCAGTCAGTGCTGCTTGAACTGCATCCATGTGCGATGGTTCGTGCGCGATCGCCTATGATCGCGGTGGCTGGCAGTCGCCGGTTGCCATCAGGAGACGTCTTTGTTCGTCCATGTGGAAACACGCCGTCGTGCGCACTGGCACTGGGCAACCCTGCTGGTGGTCAGCCTGTGCGTGGTGTGTTTCGTCGGGCTTGCGCTGACACCGGCACCGCAGCGGATTTCGCTCTTGCTGCAATGGGGTACGGTGCCGGCGAACATCTTTGATGCGCATCAACCGTTGTTGCCGCAGTTGACCGATCCCGCGCTACTGAGGCTGTTTACTGCGCTGTTCATCCATGTCACCTGGCTGCACTTGCTTGGCAATCTGCTCTTTCTCGTGATTTTCGGCTTGCCGGGCGAGCGCGCCCTGGGCTCGCTGCGATTCCTGTCGCTGTTCGTGCTCGGCGGGATCGTGGCCAATTTGATCGGTGCGTTGTCGCTGGCTGGCGTGCGGCTGCCGATCATCGGATGCAGCGGTGCCGTATCTGCGGTGGTGGGGACTTACGTGGCTCTGTTTCCACGTGCGCGACTGGGCCTGGTTTTGCCGCTTGGTTTGTATCTGGAGTTTGTGCGGGTACCGGCATTCCTGCTGATCGGTATCTGGGTGCTACTGCAATTGCTGTTCAGTTATGCGGGCGCGAGCTATGGCGCCTATGTCTGGTGGGCGCATATCGGCGGTTTCGTGTTTGGCCTGGTGTTCGCGCTGTTCTCGCGTGATGCGATTGCGCGTCGCCTGCGTAGCTGAATGCGGTTTCAGCCCTTGCTGGCCCAGTTGTGCCCATTGGCAAAGCGGCGCAGTAATTGCCGGGCGAAAGGGGTTGCTGCCACCGTCTTGAATGTTTGCACTGGGTCGAAGCCCTCACGTTGCATGTCGTGGTGTTTGCGCCGGATATAAGCGCGCATGACATCGGCATTGAATTCGGGATGAAACTGCACGCTGATCGCGTGGGGGCCATAGCGAAGAAGATGATGCGGGTCGCGTGCCGAGCCGGCCAGTACGGTGGCTGCCGGCGGGCATTCCAGCACGCTTTGCTCATGCGTGGTTTGTGCGCGGAAGCTTGCTGGCAAGGCATGGGTGAGGGCATCGTTGGCTGCAGCGGCAGTCAGATGGATGGGTTGGGTACCGATTTCGCGACCGCCAACGAGGTAGTCGACCCGTCCGCCGAGCGCGTGAGCCATCAGCTGGTGACCGTAGCAAACGCCAAACAACGGCAATTCGATATCCATGGCGTCACGAATCCAGCCGGCGGTGTTTTCGGCCCACGCGGCGCGTTCGGTCACCATCGCCGCAGAACCCGTGATCATGGCGCCAGCCACTTCTGTGGGTGATGGCAGTGTCTCGCCGGCGGCCACATCGACCACGCGCAGGCGTTGCACCGGCATCCGCGCACCGAGCCTGAACCAGTGGGGAAAGTCACCATGACGCGCGCGGATGCTGTCCGGCGCCCTGCCGGTGCGGATGATCAGTACCGGTTTCATTTGGCAATTCCGTGATCGAAAAGTGTGCATCTACGGCTGGTCATCGTCGAAGCCATCGATGGGCGGCAATACGGTGAGCACTTCTTGCACCGTGGTCAGGCCGGCGGCCACCTGGTCGGCGGCGGAAATGCGCAACGGGCGCATGCCCTCCGCCAATGCCGCGTGGCCGAAGCCGCTGAGGTCGAGTTGGGCCGAGATCAACCCACGCAAATGCGCCGACAGTTTCATCATTTCGTAGATGCCGGTACGGCCCATGAAACCGGTGTTGCGGCATTCAAGGCATCCGATCGGGCGAAACACCTGCTCGGGCACGGGCAGCGTCCAGCCGTGGGTAAGCAGGTTCCAGGTTTGTGCGTCCTGCGTGGCTGGCTGCTTGCAATGCGGGCAGAGTGTGCGCACCAGTCGTTGTGCCACCACGCCGGTGAGGGTGGACTGGATCAGGTAGTGCGGAACACCGAGGTCGAGCAATCGGGTGACCGCGCTTGGTGCGTCATTCGTATGCAGGGTCGACAGCACCAGATGGCCGGTGAGCGATGCTTGCACCGCCATCTGCGCGGTTTCCAGGTCGCGGATCTCGCCGACCATGATGATGTCCGGATCCTGTCGCAGCAGCGTGCGCACGCCGGCAGCGAAATCCAGGTCGATCGCCGCGTGCACCTGCATCTGGTTGAATTCGGGCGAGACCATTTCGATCGGGTCTTCCACGGTGCACACATTGAGTTCGGGCGTGGCCAGATGCTTGAGCGTGGAATAGAGCGTGGTGGTCTTGCCCGAGCCGGTCGGACCGGTGACCAGCACGATGCCGTGCGGGCGCTCGACCATGCTGCGCCAGTTGAGGCCCTCGCTGGGCGAGAAGCCAAGCTGGGCGAAATCCTTGACCACCAGATCCGGGTCGAAGATGCGCATCACCACTTTTTCGCCGAACGCGGTGGGCATGTTCGAGATGCGCAACTCGACTTCGCGCCCGGACACCGAGCGGGTCTTGATGCGGCCATCCTGCGGCCGGCGCTTCTCGGCCACGTCCATCCGGCCCAGGATCTTGATGCGTGCGGTCACGGCCGTCATCACCGGGGCCGGCATCTCGAACACCTTCTGCATGATGCCGTCGATGCGGAAGCGGATCTGTCCGGTCTCGCGTCGTGGCTCCAGGTGGATGTCCGAGGCGCGTTGTTCGAAGGCGTATTGCAGCAACCAGTCGACGATATGCACGACATGCCGATCATCGGCACCCACTTCACCACTTTTGCCCAGCTCGACCAGCTGTTCGAAGTTGAGGATAGCCGACGATGCGTCGCTGCTCTTGGCGTCCTGCGCCAGCTGGATCGAGCGCTGGACGCCGTAGAACTCCTGCAGATAACGGTTGATATCGATCGGGCTCGACACTACCCGCTTGATATCCCGGCGCAGCATCTGTGACAAATCCGGCGCCCAGGCCTCATCGAACGGTTCGCTGGTGGCAAAGGTTATCTCGCCGGTGGTGGCGGCAATGGGCAGGATCCGGTGCCGCTTGGCGTAGGCATGACTGACTACCTGGGTGACCGAGGCGACGTTGATCTTCATCGGATCAATCTTCAGGTACGGCAGGCCAGCCTGGCCGGCCAGCCATTCGGTCAGGCTTTCCAGGCTCAACGGGCGACCCGGATCGCGCTGGTTCACCAGCTTGGCATTGGCGATCAATACCAATGGGTTCAATTCGACCATGCTGCGCCCGGCCCGCGCACCCATCCGTACCTGCTTGGCATCCTCGGCCAGCAGGTAGCCATCAACCACCAGGGCGGCCAGCAGCTCGTCCAGTTCCAGGCGGCCACGACGGCCAAGCAACGATGCGATTTCCGGTGATGCAGCCATCCAGACATATCCTCCACAGAGGCTCTGTCGGCAGGAATTTCCAGCCGCAAAGCGAGCTGCCGCTATACTAACGCGCTTTAATCCAGTCAACGGAAAGCCATGTCCGCGCGCACCTTCCAGGATGTGATCCAGACCCTCAACCGCTATTGGGCGGAGCAGGGTTGCGTACTGTTGCAACCACTCGACACCGAAGTGGGCGCAGGCACTTTTCATCCCGCGACCTTCCTGCGTGCGCTTGGCCCCGAACCGTGGGCGGCGGCGTACGTGCAGCCATCGCGGCGACCCACCGACGGCCGCTATGGTGAAAATCCGAATCGCCTGCAGCATTACTACCAGTATCAGGTGGTGCTGAAGCCGAATCCGGAGAACATCCTGGATCTCTATATCGGCTCGCTGAAGAAACTCGGGCTCGATCCGCTGGTACACGACCTGCGCTTTGTCGAGGACAACTGGGAGTCGCCGACGCTCGGTGCCTGGGGCCTGGGCTGGGAAGTCTGGCTCAATGGCATGGAGGTCACCCAGTTCACCTATTTCCAGCAGGCCGGCGGGCTCGAATGCCGGCCGGTCACCGGTGAAATCACCTATGGTCTGGAACGCTTGGCGATGTACCTGCAAAACGTGGACAACGTCTACGACCTGATCTGGACCGACGGTCCACGTGGCACGGTGACCTACGGCGACGTGTTCCTGCAAAATGAAGTCGAGCAGAGCACCTACAATTTCGAACATGCCAACGTGGCCGAACTGCTGCGCTGGTTCGATGTTTGCGAAGGCGAGGCGAACAAGTTGACAGCCGCCAACCTGCCCCTGCCTGCCTACGAACAGGTGATGAAGGCCAGCCACACCTTCAACCTGCTCGATGCGCGCAGGGCGATCAGCGTGACCGAGCGCCAGCGCTACATCCTGCGCGTGCGCACGCTGTCGCGCGGCGTGGCCGAAGCGTATGTGGCGCAGCGCGAGAAACTCGGCTTTCCGGGCTTGCAGACAAGACCGGTGCAGAGCAGCAAGGAGCAGGCCGCATGAACGCCGCCAAGTCACTGTTGATCGAGCTGGGTACCGAAGAGCTGCCACCGAAGGCGCTGGACGAACTTGCCGCCGCATTTCAGCGCGGCATCTGTGACGGCTTGTCCAAACGCGGCATCAGCGCCGGACTCGACCAGGCCAGGGCGTATGCGTCACCGCGCCGGCTGGCCGTGTTCGTGCCCGCCGTGGCAACTGCCCAGCCGGAACAGGCCATCGAGCGTCGAGGCCCGGCACTCGCCGCCGCGCTGGATGCCGAAGGCCAGCCATCGAAAGCCTTGCTCGGTTTTGCGCAGTCCTGTGGTGTCGAGGTCGATCAGCTGGAAAAGCTGGAGACCGACAAGGGCGGATGGTTCGTCTGGCGTACGATCAAGCCGGGCCAGGCGGTGGCAACGCTGTTGCCGGAAATCATCGACGAAGCCTTGAAAGCCTTGCCGATTCCCCGCCCGATGCGCTGGGCCGATCACGATTACAGCTTCGTGCGACCGGTGCACTGGCTGGTGATCCTGCATGGCGCCGAGATCGTCGATGGTGAGGTGCTGGGCTTGCACAGCGGGCGCAAGTCACGCGGCCATCGTTTCATGCATCCGCAGCCGGTACACGTGGCGGATGCGGATGGCTGGCTCGATTCCATGCGCGCGTCCAAGGTGCTGGCAGATCCGGTTGAGCGGCGTCAACGCATTCGCACGCAAGTCGATCAGGTAGCCAGCGAGATCGGCGGCGTGCCGCAACTCGACGAAGCATTGCTGGATGAATTGGCCAACCTGGTCGAATGGCCGGTGGCGATTGCCTGCACTTTCGAGCGAGCGTTCCTCGACGTACCGCCGGAGGCGCTGGTGACCACCATGGTGGCCAATCAGAAATTCGTGCCGATCTTCAGTGCCGACGGCAAGCTCAGCGAACACTTCATCGGTATCGCCAACATCCAGAGCAAGGATCCGGCTGAAATCCGCAAGGGTTATGAGCGGGTGATCCGGCCGCGCTTCGCCGATGCCAAGTTCTTCTGGGATGAAGACCTGAAAACACCTCTGGCCAGCTGCCAGAAACAGCTCAAGAACGTCACCTACCAGCAGGCGCTGGGCAGCCTGTGGGACAAGAGCGTGCGCGTGGCCGAGCTGGCGCGCATCATCGCCAATCGGGTCGGCGCCGACGCGGCCCAGGCCACGCGTGCGGCGAGCCTGTCCAAGTGCGACCTGCTGACCCGCATGGTCGGCGAGTTCCCCGAGCTGCAGGGCGTGATGGGGCGCTATTACGCTCGTCATGACGGCGAAACGACAGCGGTGGCCGAAGCGCTGGACAGCTATTACCAGCCGCGTTTCGGCGGTGATGCGATCGCTGCCGATGCACTGGGTCAGGTGCTGGCGGTGGCCGAGCGGCTGGATACCCTGGCGGGCATCTTTGCCGTCGGCATGAAACCCGGCGGCAACAAGGACCCGTTCGCCCTGCGTCGCGCCGCGCTCGGTTTGGGGCGTACCCTGATCGAAGCGCGCATGGATCTGGATTTGCGCGGAAGCCTGATCGAGGCACTGGAGCAACTGCCGGATGCCGCCTTGCTGGCTGGCCTGAAGCCCGGCAAGGATGGCAAGCCGCCCGCGCTCGACGCCGGCCAGCGACGCGCCATCCTGCTCGACGAACTGTATGACTTCATCCTCGATCGCCTGCGCGGCTATTACGCCGATCAAGGCTTCACCAACAGTCAGTTCGAATCGGTACTGGCGTTGCAGCCGGCCAGCCTGGCGGACTTCGACCAGCGCCTGCGCGCGGTGGCCGAGTTCGCTCGCTGCCCGGAAGCCGCCAGCCTGGCTGCAGCCAACAAGCGCGTGGCGAACATCCTGCGCAAGCAGGCCGAAGAGGTCGGTGCGCCGGCAATCGGCCGGGTGGTCGATCCGGCGCATTTCGAGGCCGACGCGGAACGCGAGCTGGCTGATGCCCTGACGGCAGCACAGCGCGAAACCGCCACGGCTCTGGCCGCGGGCGATTACGCGGCGGTGCTGGCGCGGCTGGCACAGTTGCAGCAGCCGGTGGATACCTTCTTCGACAACGTACTGGTGAACGCGGACGATCTCGCTGTGCGTGCCAACCGGCTGGCCCTGCTGGGTCAGCTGAAGGCCCAGTTCAGCGCGATTGCCGACATTGCGCTGCTGTGATGTGAGCCGCTGAAGTCGCCGGAAACGAAAACGGCAGCCACATGCTGCCGTTTTCGCGGATCCGGACGTGGTTGCTCAGGCGCTGCTGCGGCTCTTGTGCAGTCGATCTTTGAGGCGTCGGTTGAATGCCATCATGGCATGCGCATCCATGCTGACCCCGCCGGGGCCGAGAATCTCGTACAACTCGCCCAGCAGACTGGTGCTCTCGGCCATGCTGAGCTGGCGGCTGGCAAGATCCAGTTCGGATTGCAGGATCTGCATCGCGGTATTCAGTCGTTGTGCGTCCAGGCCGTTGGTCTGCGTCGGCAACGGCAGGTGGGCGACCGACGATGAGCCCGCCATGTGGCGGGGGCGTTCGTTGCTGATCACCTCGCTGCTGTATTGATCATCCTGCAGGTTGGTAGCCGGATCGATCTGGATGGCGCCTTCGCCGGCGACCAGCCATACCAGGGAAATGCCCAGTGTCCTGGCCAGGGTGACGCAGCGTGCGCGCGATGGATCGGTGTTGCCATCGCGCCAACTGCGCACGACGCCTTCGGAGAAGCCGCACATGCGGGCGATCTCGGTCGCGCTGCCGACGCGCTGGATCAAAAGTCTTATGCGATCGGAAAAGCTGCCGCCGGAGGATGAAGGGGTGATTTGCTGCATGCTCATGAGGGTGGCCACTACAGGAGGATGGGGGGAGCCGGAACCAGTTTCGCATTATATTGCGACTGTCGATGGCGAGAAATGTGCCGCAAGGCAGGTAACGAGACAGCCCCGGGAATGTTTGCGAGTGTTCGTGCAATGCGTGCGGCCGTGCCCCGGTTCACCAGCTATTCCCTGCGTCACAACGACCTGGTCGCGCCCTGGTTGACAACAACTTTCAGACAGCCTGACAGACCGAGAGTTTCATCGGCCTTTCCGGTGCTTTCGCAGACAGACACCCTGCTGCTACCGTCAGCTGCAGGCTGTCCAGGGCAGATGTTTCATCCACGGAATCTCGCATGAGCCAATTCGCATTGCTGGGCAAACGACGCTTCGCGCCATTTTTCTGGACCCAGGCGCTGGGTGCGTTCAACGACAATGCGTTTCGCAACGCGCTGGTGATGCTGGTGGCCTACCAGATGGGCCTGAGCGACCACGTCGCCTCGCTCTACACCAACCTGGCACCGGCGTTGTTCATCATCCCGTTCTTCCTGTTTTCCGCCACCGCCGGGCAACTGGCGGAGAAGTTCGAGAAGACGCGGATCATCCGCTGGGTAAAGCTGTTCGAGATCGCCGCCATGGTGGTGGCCGCGGCGGGTTTCTACACCCACCAGCTCGGGCTGCTGCTGCTGGTGCTGTTCATGATGGGCATGCACTCGACCATGTTCGGGCCGATCAAGTACGCGATCCTGCCGCAGGCGCTCAAACCGGCCGAATTGGTGGGTGGCAATGGCCTGGTGGAAATGGGTACGCAACTGGCGATGCTGATCGGCATGATCGCCGGCAGCGAATTGATGCGGGTAGCCGGCGTGGGCCCGCTGCTGGCCTCGGCGGCGACGATCACGGTGGCGGTGGTCGGCTACCTGGCCTGCCGCAAGGTGCCGTTGGCACCGGCTACCGCGCCGGAGTTGAAGTTCAACGCGAACCCGTTCAGCGAAACGGCACGCGTCATCGGCATCACGCACGCCGATCGCGCAGTGTGGAATGCGGTGTTGGGTATTTCGTGGTTCTGGTTTTTTGGTACGGTGCTGATCGCGCAGCTGCCGATCTATGCGCGCAGCACGCTCGGCGGCGACGGTTCGGTGTACACGCTGGTGCTTACGCTGTTTTCGATCGGCAGCGGCGTCGGCGCGCTGCTGTGCGAAAAGATGTCGGGCAAGCGGGTGGAAATCGGCCTGGTGCCGCTGGGTGCGTTCGGACTCACCGCGTTCGGCGTGGACCTGTACCTGGCGCGACATGGCATCGCGACCGTGCGTGGGCTGGACTGGCTGGCGTTCCTGCACGGCGCGGGCAGCTGGCGCATCGTGCTCGATCTCACCGCGATCGGTGTGTTTGCCGGTTTCTATGTGGTGCCGCTGTTTGCCTTCGTGCAATCGCGCGCGCCACGCGACAAGCTGTCACGCATCATCGCCGGCAACAACATCATGAACGCGGTGCTGATCGTGCTGGCGGCCGGTTTCGGCCTGGGGCTGGGCGCACTGGGGCTGGATGCGGCGCAGATTTTCCTGGCTGCCGCGCTGCTCAACGTGCTGGTGGCGGCATACATCTTCACCCTGGTGCCCGAGTTCCTGATGCGCTTCATCACCTGGGTGCTGGTGAACACGCTGTACCGGGTGCGCGTCGACGGCATGCAGCACCTGCCCGAGGAAGGCGCGGCGCTGCTGGTATGCAACCACGTCAGCTTCATGGACCCGCTGCTGCTGATGGCCAACCTGCGCCGGCCGGCGCGCTTCGTGATGTATTACAAGATTTTCAACATCCCGCTGTTGCGCTTCGTCTTCCGCACCGCGAGGGCGATTCCGATCGCCGGCCACAAGGAAGACCCGGCGGTGCTGCAACAGGCCTATGACGCGATTGATGTCGCGCTGGCCGAGGGCGAGCTGGTGTGCATCTTCCCCGAAGGCGCGCTCACCGCAGACGGCGAGATCGCGCCGTTTCGCACCGGGGTCGAGAAGATTCTCGCCAGGCGACCGGTGCCGGTGGTGCCGATGGCCTTGCGCGGGTTGTGGGGCAGCGTGTGGAGTCGTCGCGACACGATGCTGGGTCGTTCGCGCCTGCCGCGCCGTTTCCGTGCACGGGTGGAGCTGGTGGTCGATGCGCCGCGCCTGCCGGGGCAGGCCGATGCAACGGAACTGGAGGCGCGGGTACGCGAGTTGCGCGGCGAACTGGCCTAGGCCGGTTCGCGCAGCCACAGGTCAGCCGATCCAGCCCCCGATCACGATCAGCGCCACCACGCTCAACCAGGCCAGCAAGGCACGCAGCAACGCACTGCGCAGGCGCAGCAGTTCGGCGATCGGATCGCTGTGCTCTTCGGCATAGCCATCACCGGCTTCGATGTCGATCAGCACATCCGCCTGGGCGGCGGCGCCGAGAAAGCCGGGGCCGCGGCTATACCAACTGGTCGGTGTTGCCTGCGCGTGCCAGCGCCGCCAGGCGGAGACAACCGCCTCCCAGTGGCCGACCACGGCCAGGGTGAAGGTCAGCAGTTGTGCCGGCAGCCAGTCCAGCGCATTGGCCAGATAGCCGGCGGCGGTGTGGCCGCTCGCGTCCATGGATATCGATTCATCCCGGGCCAGGGTCTGCGCCAGTCGATAGAGCAGAGCGCCGACCGGACCGAGCAGCACAAACCACAGTACCACCGCAAAGCGCCGGCGCAGGGCGGCATAGGCAACCGCCTCGCCGAGGTCGGGCGCGCTCCAGCGAACCGCGTTGCCGTCGTCGGCCAGCGCTTGCGCTGCCACTTCACGACGATGGTCGTCGGGTGCGGCCAGGATCGCTTCCAGGTCGACCTCGAATTCGCGTGGCCCGAAGCAATACAGCAGCACGACCACCGCGAACAGCAGAACCGGCAGGCCGCCCAGCATGGTGTGGTTGAGCAGCCATGGCAAAAGCAGGCAGACGATCAAGGCGGGCAGCAACGCCAGCACCACCCGGCCGGCACCGCTGGTATCCGCCAGTTGTGCCAGCCAGTAGCGGAACAGGTGATTGCTGCGCCAGCGCGCCAGTTGCGGCGACGCATGCAGCAGGCCAAGGGCGATCAGAACGGCAAGCAGGCGGATGGCCATGACGAAAAGACTCGTGGACAGTGGTTGCATTGTAAGCGAGGGATCATGTCATCCGCAGGACGCTCGTCCGCCGCAGGCATCACGGCTTGGGCAGGCATCCGTATTCTTCGGCGGTTTTCTGCACCTGCCCGGGTGAGATGTGTTGTGCAAGCATGTCCCGGATCGACAGCGTTCGCCACGCATCGACCTTCACGCAATGGGGGTCGGGTACGCCAAGCATACCCTGCAGCATGCGAGCCACCCCGGCCACACCCTGTGTCCGCGGATCGACCATGTGCAGGCCCGGAACGACAGCCACGTCCGAACCGGGAAGGCGCATGCTGGGCGAGCGATCCAGGGTGTCGCCGTGCAGCAGGTTGCCGCCGGCGATATAGCCGGGGGTGGGTTCGGCGTTCATGCTGGCCGGGTTTGCGAGCCGCGCGTCCGGGACCGTGTCGTGAGTGCGAACAGGTGTCACCCGGGCATGCGTTCTGGCCCACACGGGATGTCGATGTGCAGGTACAGGCTTGAGCTGGAGTGCCGGGTTGCGCGCACTGCCGCCAGCCGGGCGGGGCGGAGCAAGTTGAATGAGGCGGATGAGGATATGTTGTTTGACGGGGTTCGCCCGGTGCTGGTCATGCCAGAGCGGACCCCGGGCATGCAGCAACAGCATCAGCAAGCCGAGATGGCTGCAGATCACGGCCACAGATAGGGCTATTCGTCGGCCGAACGCTTCCCAGCGAGGTGATGAATCGGAGTTCGAACGCACTCGTGGCTGCTCCTTGCCGCGTGGTTTGCGTGTCGACCCCGCAAGTGCCTTGAAGGTTCCGTGAACCCCGTTGGCGATGATTGCGTCGCAGATTCAGAGCCGGGCATCGGGCACCTGCTCCTGCGTTGCCTCAACTCGGGCATTGGGCAACTGCTCCTGCGTTGCCCCAACTCGGGCATTGGGCAACTGCTCCTGCGTTGCCTCAACTCGGGCATCCATGCCCTCGCCATGCCCTCGCCATGCCCTCGCCATGTGCGGGCTTCGAGCATGAAAAATCACAAGCTCTCAGATAGCTCGGGTCCGGGCGACCAGCAGATCCAGATCCAGCCCTGCGCGCAACTGCAGCCAGTGCGCCAGTAACCGGTACGACACCGACAGTGCCGTCGAAGGCAGGAAACTGCCGTCGTTGATACCGTCGATGATCTGCTGCGGCGTGAACCAGCGCGCGTCTTCCAGCTCATGGTCGCGCATGGCTATCTGGCGTGATCTCGCGGTGGCGATGAAGCCAAGCATCAGCGACGCCGGCATCGGCCACGGTTGCGACGAGTGGTAATGCACGTCATCGACGATCACGCCGGACTCCTCGGCGACTTCTCGGCGCACGGCGTCTTCCAGCGATTCACCCGGTTCGACGAAGCCGGCCAGGGTGGAATAGCGGCCCGCTGGCCAGCTGGCCTGGCGGCCCAGCAGGCAGGCGCCCTCGTGTTCCACCAGCATGATCACGGCCGCATCGGTACGCGGAAAATGCAGCTTCGCACAGGCCGGATTGATGCATTGAGCGCGGTGCCCGGCGGCAACCAGCCGCAGCGCTGAGCCGCAACCGGTACAGTGACGGGTTTCGCGCTGCCAGTGCGCCAGGCCCTTGGCATAGGCAAACAGGCCGGCCTCATCCACCGGCAGCTGCAGACCGGCGTGGCGCAAACTTACGCGACGTGCGTCGAGCCTCTGCTCGATGTTGCCCAGGGCGCCCTCATCGTCCAGTGGCAGCAGGAAGTGCGGGCGCTGGTGTGCGATACCGAGCAGGCTGGCCGGCTGTCCGGCGAGCCATTGGGCGCGCTCGCTGGCATCGAGCCAGCGCAATGCGTCGTCGTCGCGGCGCAGAAAGGTTTCACCGGCGGCATCCAGCAACAGGTAGCGGGCCTCGCTGGAGCGGGCTTGTTCGGCTACCCAGGTCGCGTCGTCACGACGCTCGGCGACGCGGTCGAGTACCAGGCTGAGTCCGGCGAAGATGTTGGGTGGCGCCTGCCTGGCCCGATCCATCGTGTTCCCCTCAGGCGGAGAACGAGGAGCCGCAGCCGCAGGTGGTCTTGGCGTTCGGATTGCTGATCACGAACTGCGCGCCGCTGAGGTTTTCGGCATAGTCGATCTGCGCACCGGTGAGGTATTGCAGCGACAACGGATCACACAGCAAGGTCACGCCTTCACGCTCGACCGCCAAGTCGTCGTCGGCCTGGGCCTCGTCGAAGGTGAAACCGTACTGGAAACCCGAGCAGCCGCCACCACTGATATACACACGCAGCTTCAACGCCGGATTGCCTTCTTCGGCAATCAGCTCATGCACCTTGTGTGCAGCCGCTTCGGTGAACAGCAGCGGCGCGCCACTGCTGCGGTAATCGGGGATTGCAACGATGGTTTCCATGATCAACTAAATGGGGCCGTGACAGACAAGCGCAAGCATAGCGCCTCAGGCCGGTACCGCGTCATCAATCCCGTCATCGCTTGCCGTGGCCTGCGGTGACGGCAACTCGCGCAGGGCTTCTTCGCTCAGTCGCGAAATGCGGCCGTTGACCTGGGCGCCGGCAGCCATTTCCAGGGTGTGATAGCGCAGGTCGCCGTCGATGCGCGCCTGCGGCGCCAGTTCCAGCCGCACATTGATGTGCACATCGCCGGTGACATGGCCGTTGATCACCGCGTGCGGCACCCGGATCTCGCCCTGAACCTCGCCGTGTTCGCTGAGGGTGAACATGGCGTCCTCACCCTCGGCCAGCACGCTGCCCTCGATACGTCCATCCAGATGCAGCGCGCCGCTGAAGCGCAGGTCGCCGCGGATGACGGTGCCGCGCGCAATCAGGCTGGTTTCCGGGGAACTGTTGTTGCGGTCGTTGCGTCTACGGTTGAGCATCACGATCTCCCTCGGCGGTAGTGATATTGCCGCTCAGCGCGGCGTTCCATGCGACGGCACGGGCGACCGGGGGGCCGCTGGCGGGTTGAATGCGGATGCGCAGCCGCGTGGGCCGGAAATCTGCCGGCAGCATGATGGTGCCCTGCAACTGCTGGAAATAAGTGAACCGGAACGGCAGGCCATCCTTCTGCGCGGCGTCGCCCAGTGTCTGCCAGTCCAGTGTCACCACCTTGTCTTGGCGCATGCCTTCGACACTGACCGTGGCGTTGCCGCTTATCTCGCTGCCGCGTTTTGCATTCTGGGTCAGGCTGAGGCTCAGGTTCCAGCCACGCGAGCCGCTGATCGGCTGCAGCTTCACCTCCTGCAGTTTCAGCCCCTGGCGCTGCGCGTCACCGCCGACCAGCCGGGAATAGAAGCCGAGGTCGGCGCGCAAGGCGCTGAGCTCCTGCTCGCGCTGGGCCAGCGTGCCACGCAACGCGCGCGTGGCCACTTCATTGACCTGGGCGGTGCGTTGCAGGTTGGCGACCTGCTGTTTCAGATCGTCTACCTGGCCAAGCAGCGCCTGTTGCTGGCCGTTGCTTCGCAGCGCCGGAACGACCGAGCCGTGCCGATCGAGCAGGCCGACAGCCAGCGCCATCAGCAACAGGCTGCCCAGCCACGCCAGCCCCCACCAGAGGCGGCGCCAGCGATGGCCGTTATCGTCGTGCCTGCGTACCACCAGGCGCGGCGGCGGTCTTGAAGCCATGCGGGATTTCCGGGGAAAAGACTAGGTATAGCCCCGGCGTGATGAAAGCGTCAAGGAACGGGTGCACGCTTCGCGCAAGACCCGCGTTCGGCTCAGCTTTGCATCTTGCTCTGCAGGTAGCGCTCCGCCCCGATATCCTTGACCAGGCTGAACTGGGTTTCCAGCCAATCGATGTGTTCTTCCTCGTCGTGCAGGATGTTCTTGAACAGGTCGCGGCTGATGTAGTCGGCAATGCCTTCGCTGTGCGCGATCGCTTCGCGCAGGTCTTTCACCGCGGCCAGTTCCAGATCCAGGTCGCCCTGCATCGTTTCCAGCGCGTTCTCGCCGATGCGCAGCTTGCCCAGGTGTTGCAGGTTGGGCAGGCCGTCGAGGAACAGGATGCGCTCGATCAGGTGATCGGCGTGCTTCATTTCCTCGATCGACTCCTTGTATTCATGCTCGGCCAGCTCCGTGTAACCCCAATCCTTGAGCATGCGGTAATGCAGGAAGTACTGGTTGATCGCGGTCAGTTCGTTGTAGAGCACCTTGTTCAGGAACTCGATGATCTTGGCATCACCCTTCATGGCCTTTCTCCCGTTGGCGTATGGCGCGAACTATACAAACTACGCGCGCACGCTGACGGAATGCGAATGGCTATGGTTTGCCCATGCATCTGGCGTGGGGAGGGGGTGTTGCGGCCGAACGGCTCAGGCTGCGACAAGCGGCAACTGGCAAATCACCTGCGAAACGGCCTGGTCGAACGTGGCGCGCGCTTCCTGTTCGCAGCAGCCGCAGCAATCGGAGCAGCCGGTGCGTGCCTGCAACTCGGCAAACGAATGCACGCCATCGGCCGCTTCGCGGCGAATGTCATGATCGGTGACGGCGTTGCACAGGCAGATATACATGGCGCGTATAAGAACGCGAATACGAATGATTGTCAACAACCGCCTTGCGCGCCGTCGCCCCGCGTTCAGGCCACCGCCCGGCCGTCACGCGGGCCGGGCGCCGGTGCGCCGGAATCGTCACGCGGCGGCAGCGTGCCCAGTTGCACTCGGCACAGGTCTTCCACCAGCGGGGCGAAGTGGCGCAGCGCCCGTTCGTACACCTGGCGCTTGAAATTCACCACATGCGTGGCCGGATACCAGAAATCGACCCAGCGCCACAGATCAAACTCCGGCTTGTCACAGGCGTCCAGCTTCAGATCATCTTCGCCGCCGACCAGACGCAGCAGAAACCACACCTGTTTCTGCCCGATGCAGGTCGGCCGCTGGTGATGGCGCACATAGCGGCTGGGCAGGCGATAACGCAGCCAGCCGTGAGTCGCGCTGATCACCTCGACATGATGCGCGGCCAGCCCGGTTTCCTCCTCCAGCTCGCGATACATCGCCTCAAGCGGCGTCTCATCCGTACGCATGCCGCCCTGCGGGAACTGCCAGCCATCACGATTGACCCGGCGCGCCCAGAACAGCTGGCCGTCTGCATTGAGCAGCACGATGCCAACATTCGGACGGTAGCCATCTACATCAATCATGTCGCCTCCTGGGGCCGAACCCCGGGACTTGGCAGCAAAGCGGCCGCCACGTCTCAACCCCGATTCAACCACAGCCGGCGAAGCCCCAGCAAGCAACCCACTTGAACCCACGTCCCCAGCCCACTACACTTCCGCGCCCGCCCCTGATCGTTCCGATCCATCCCGGCGGGCATCCCAATGGCTATGTAGCTCAGCTGGTTAGAGCACAGCACTCATAATGCTGGGGTCGGTGGTTCGAGTCCACCCATAGCCACCAAACGTCAGTGTCCATTCCTCCCGGCAGTTCCTTCTTTCATTGGCGATACGACCATTGGTTAGTGTCTTGCCGGCCTTGGCGGCTTCCTGCCCCTAGAGTTTTCGCTGTCTGATACATATGGGGTTGCGGCTTGGGCGGAGTGGATCTTGTCTCCGGTCTGGTGTTTGCGAGAACGACGTAGAATCCGCACGAAACTGATCTTTTTTTTCGCGCGATTTCGAGTGAAGCGTTCGGGGAATGGACTCGTCGGGCAACTCATCTCGCCCTGTAGAATGGCCCGATGAACATCTTCAAAGTCTTCACCCTCGAATCCGCCCACCGTCTCCCCAACGTGCCGGCCGGCCACAAGTGCTCGCGCCTGCATGGCCATTCCTTCCGCGTCGAGCTTCATCTCACTGGCGAGGTGGGTGCGGAGTCGGGCTGGGTGATGGATTTCGGCGACGTCAAGGCCGCGTTCCAGCCGATTTACGATCAGCTGGATCATCACTACCTCA
The DNA here is from genome assembly GCA_035564915.1 of Rhodanobacter sp. GTDB lineage: Bacteria > Pseudomonadota > Gammaproteobacteria > Xanthomonadales > Rhodanobacteraceae > Rhodanobacter. Next base: position 1,060 of record DATMTH010000210.1, on the reverse strand, counting down.
ATGACATCGAGGGGCTGGAGAATCCGACCAGCGAGAGGTTGTCGGTGTGGATCTGGGATCGGCTCAAGCCGGCGTTGCCACTGCTTTCAGAGGTGGTGGTGCATGAGACGTGCACGTCGGGATGCCGTTACCGGGGGCGGTGAGCGGCTGCGCGCTTGATCGCCCGGCTGGCTGAGTTGCTTCATCGAGCCGCTATCCTTCGTTGACGCCGAGCCTGGCGTGTCTGTGCGGAACCTGCCATGTTCGACCAACCCATCGTGATGCTCGATTTCGAGACCACCGGGCTCAGCCCGGTGGCGGGTGATCGCATCACCGAGGTGGCGGCGCTGCGCATTGTCGATGGCGTGGTGGCGGAGCGGTTTGTCACGCTGATCAATTGCGGCGTGCGTATTCCGTCGTTCGTGTCGGCGCTGACGGGTATCTCGCAACGGATGGTGGATGCCGCGCCGCCAGTGGCGCAGGTGTTGCCGCGGTTGCTGGATTTCATCGGTGACGATGCGCTGGCGGCGCACAACGCGGGCTTTGACGCCAAATTTCTGGTCGCCGAGAGTGAGCGGCTGGGTTTGGCGCCGCGGCATCGCGGGCTGATCTGTTCGTTGAAGCTGGCGCGCCGGATGTTGCCTGGGCAGCGCAGTTACAAGCTGGGCGGGCTGGCGCAGGCGTTGAACATCTCCTGGCGCGGCGGCACCGCCCACCGGGCGGAGGCTGACGCGGAGGTTTCCACCGGGCTGCTGCTGCATATCGGCGATGCCCTGCGGCAGCGGTATCGCTGTCAGTCCATCTCGCCGGGGTTGCTTGAGAAGATCAACAGGCAAAGCGCGGCCAAGGTGCCGGCATTTCTTGGACGGGAATTTTCCGGCAACTGATGCATGGAAAGACTTCGGTGGTTCCTGTCACTGCCAGCAGGGGCGGGCAGGATTGCGATGCGGCGGTAGCCCATGCGGCCCTTGGCGCCTGTCTGGCGATTTTGGCGCGACGCGCTAACCAGCAAAGTAATCATAAACAGGCGTTTTAGCTGAATATTTGTCAACTGGTACGGTTTTTTCCTCAAAAATATATT
>DATMTH010000209.1:0-3046 GCA_035564915.1 Rhodanobacter sp. | reverse complement strand
CGCGGCAGGAAAGCCGCGGGGCCTCGTCTTTTCAAGCGTTTCGCCACGCCGGCGCAGGCCACAAAAGGCGACGGCACCCCGAGGGGTGCCGTCATGCTTCCTTTCACGGTACGCGATCGAACCCCTGTCCGTTCGATCTCGGCGCGCCTGTGGCGCAGCGTCTGCCCATGAAAGTGCATGGGGGACACAGCAGGATTCATGCCATGGCGATGAAGCGCTTTGCCAAACCGTGATGGCGTTACCATAGCGCCGCGTTTTGTCACTTTCTGCATGCTCAGGTCAGTTTGATGCACCACCCGACTTCCTACGACGTCATCGTGATCGGTGGCGGCCACGCCGGCACCGAAGCGGCACTGGCCGCCGCGCGCAGCGGTGCGCGCACCCTGCTGCTCAGCCACAACATCGAGACCATCGGGCAGATGAGCTGCAACCCGGCCATCGGCGGCATCGGCAAGGGCCACCTGGTCAAGGAGATCGACGCACTCGGCGGCGCGATGGCACACGCGGCCGATCGTGCCGGCATCCAGTGGCGCACCTTGAATGCGTCGAAGGGTCCGGCCGTGCGTGCCACCCGTTGCCAGGCCGATCGTGCGCTGTACAAGGCGGCGATCCGGCATCTCGTGGAAACCCAGCCGAACCTGCAACTGTTCCAGCAGGCGGTGGACGACCTGATCATCGAAGGCGGCCGCGTCACCGGCGTGGTCACCCAGATGGGGTTGTCGTTCAGCGCCCGCAGCGTGGTGCTGACCGCCGGCACCTTCCTCGCCGGCAAGATTCATATCGGTCAGGCGCAGTATGCCGGTGGCCGTGCCGGTGATCCGCCGGCCAGCACGCTGGCGCTCAGGTTGCGCGAACTTTCGCTGGCCGCCGACCGCCTGAAGACCGGCACGCCGCCGCGCATCGACCTGCGCAGCATCGACTTCAGCGACCTGGAAGAACAGCCCGGCGACACGCCGGCACCGGTCTTCTCTTATCTGGGTTCGCGTGCGGAGCATCCGCGCCAGGTCAGCTGCTGGATCACCCATACCTCCGAGCGCACGCACGACCTGATCCGCGGCGCGCTGGATCGCTCGCCGTTGTATACCGGCCAGATCGAAGGCATCGGCCCGCGTTACTGCCCCTCGATCGAGGACAAGGTGGTGCGCTTCGCCGAGAAGAGCTCGCACCAGATCTTCATCGAGCCGGAAGGGCTGGACACCTTCGAGATCTACCCGAACGGCATCTCGACCTCGCTGCCCTACGATGTGCAGCTGGCGCTGGTGCAGTCGATCAAGGGTTTCGAACACGCCCATATCACCCGCCCCGGCTACGCGATCGAATACGACTACTTCGATCCGCGCGGCCTGAACCCGTGGCTCGAAACGAAGGCGATCGGAGGGCTTTTTTTCGCCGGCCAGATCAACGGCACCACCGGTTACGAGGAGGCCGGCGCGCAGGGCCTGATCGCCGGCCTCAATGCCGCACTCGCCGTGCAGGGCAAGGCACCGTGGTTCCCGCGCCGCGACGAGGCCTATATCGGCGTGCTGATCGACGACCTGACCAGCAACGGCACGATCGAGCCGTATCGCATGTTCACCTCGCGCGCCGAATACCGGCTGCACCTGCGCGAGGACAATGCCGACCTGCGCCTGAGCGAACAGGGCTTCGAGCTCGGCGTGGTGCCGCAGGCACGCATTGATGCCTTGCGCAGCAAACGCGATGCGGTGGAGCGCGAAGTGCAACGGCTGGGCTCGCTATGGGCTTCACCCCGCAACGGGCTGGCGACGGCGATTGAACGCCAGCTCGGCATCACGGTAAGCCGCGAAACCAGCGCGCTGGATCTGCTGCGCCGACCCGAACTCGACTACGCCCGGCTCACCACGGTGAGCGGACTCGGCCCGGCCGTGGCACATGAGGATGTCGCCGCCCAGGTCGAGGTGCAAACCAAGTACGCCGGTTACCTGGAGCGTCAACGCGCGGAAATCGAGCGCCAGCGGCGCCATGAGCACACCGCGATCCCATCCGGCTTCGACTACGACAAGGTCCGCGGCCTGTCGAGCGAAGTCTTGCTCAAGCTCAGGCGTGCACAGCCGGCCACGCTCGGTCAGGCCGCACGCATCAGTGGCGTCACCCCGGCGGCGATTTCACTGCTGCTGGTGCACCTGAAACGACGCGATGCCGCCTGAAAAGGCCGCGAACCGGGCTCAACGTGTCACCGCAAGCACTCTCATGGCATGATCGTCTTTTCGACCGGCAAGGGGTGTTCAATGGAAATCTGGATCGGCCGCGACGGCGAACGGCATGGCCCGTACAAGGAAGACGAAGTACGCGAGTGGCTGCGTAGCGGCAAGGTCAGCCCGACGGACCTGGCCTGGTACGAAGGTCTGGCCGACTGGCAGCCGTTGTCGGTCCTGTTCCGCGACGAAGTGCCGGCTGCGGCAGTCGCCGGCAACACCGCATCCGCCGCATCCACGGTCACGATGCAGGCGTTGCCGCAGACCACCACGGCTGCACTGGAGGATTTCGCCGGGTTCTGGAAACGGGTCGCAGCCTACATCCTCGACGCCATCATTCTGCAAATTCCCACCTACTTCATCATGAAGATGATGGGTAACGACGCGGCCCAGGAAACCATGAAGCAGTCCATGCTCAACGCACCGGGCGACCCGCATGCCATGCTGGCCGCATATCATCAGTACTACGTGACGATGGGAGCGGCGATATTGCTGACCGCCGTGCTCAGCTGGTTGTATTTTGCCATTTGCGAAAGCTCCGCCTGGCAAGCCACTGTCGGCAAGCTGGCACTCGGCATCCGGGTCACCGACCTGCAAGGCAACCGGATCAGCCTCCCGCGCGCGCTCGGCCGCTACCCGGCCAAGTACCTCAGCGTGATCATCCTCTGCATCGGCTTCATGATGGCCGGCTGGACCCGGCGCAAGCAGGCACTGCACGACATGATCTGCAGCACACTCGTGCTCAACGGCCGTGCCAGCGACTTCAAGACCGAACGGGCACCGCGCAAAGACAGCGGCTCGTTCAACGCCTGAATCCGGTTGAACCATCCACG
>DATMTH010000208.1:0-3599 GCA_035564915.1 Rhodanobacter sp. | reverse complement strand
GGCATCGCGCGCGTCATCCAGCAGCTTGTCGAGATTGCGCACGCCGCTGAAGTCGTACTGGCCTTCGCGCGGCGAGTGATATCCCCAGGAAAAGTAGATCGATGCGGTGTTGAATCCCGCCGCCTTCATCTTCTGGAAGATGTCCGGCCATAGTTCAGGGCTCGGCAGGCGATAAGGATGGACTTCGCCCGACCAGAGATAGGTGCGCTTGCCGTCGATCAGGAAACTGTATTTGTCGAAGCTGACGCGGTGGGCCGCCGATGTCGGCGCTGTGGCTTCGGTGCTTGGGCTGGCTGTACCCGCTGCTGCGAGCGCGAGGCTGCTGGCAATCGCTGCGGCCATGATCCATTGACGACGTTTCACTGCGGTTCTCCTCAATATCGTGATCAAGCGTTCTGGCGAGGCTCTTTGTTTTTCAGGATGTCGCTGCCTCATCGGAGTAGACATTTCTGAATGCGTAGTGGCTGATGTCTGACGGCGGGAATTGATTGGGGGCATTTATGGCGGTAGAGGCATGCTTCGCGAGGGCATCCGACCGAATTTCGAAGCTGCCTGTGCATCTCGCATCAGCCCATGGACAGATCGAGCACGCTGAAGACAAATCGGCGTTGCAGCGTGGCCTGTGGCGAAAGCATCGTCATGCCGTGCTCGACCGCACCTCCCGGCAAATGTACGGCGTTGATGGGGTGGTCGACGGGCTCGAAACAAAAGAAGTCGTGACCGGTTGGCGTATAAAGCACGAAGGCATCAGCCTCGGCGCTGATCCGCAAGCCGAGCTGCGATGCCGGCCAATGGATCACGGCTTCCCCGGTCCAGGCTTGAAAAACGTTATCGAGACCTTGCCCCGGCAAAGCGCGCTCGGTCCGGAAATCCCAACCCGAAGGCACGGCAGCGCATTCCGTCGGTAGCGGAGTCCGGCCATCGTTGAGCCAGACCCGTGGCGCTGGCGCCAGCAGGCGTACGTTGCCGTGGCGGGGAAAAAATGGGTGCAGTCCGAGCCCGAATGGCATCGTCGCCGAACCGGTATTGGTGACCGCCAGCTCGATCTGCAGGGCATCGTCGAGCAAGACATAGTGCAAGGTCGCGTTGTAGCAGTACGCCATGGCGGAGAGCTTTTTCAACGATAGCTGCAACTCGCACTCCGTATGCGAATCCACTTGCCATGCACGCTGCCAGCCGCTGCCATGAATCGGCCATGGCTCATCATCGCGATTGAGGGGCAGAGTGATCCAACGGTCGCCGACCTGGAAACCACCCTCGGCGATGCGGTTACTCCATGGCACCAGCGGGAAGCAGGACAACTGCTTCGGGTCGGTGCGATGTTCCGGTAAACCCGGCGATGGCTCATAGCGGCGCATCAAGGGAATCGGTTCGCCCCGCCCATGCCAATCGAAGCCGGCGATTCCACCGCCGACTTCGGCAAGGATCTGCACACTGATCGCTGCGTTCTTTATCTGTAGCACCGATGGTTACCGTTACGGGGCTTGCATGTAGGGGTGAACGATCATTGGCATCTCAACGGTGGCTGATGCGATACATCACGGTGGCGTGCGCAGGCAGATTGACCTTGATGGAGCCGTCGCCGTTTGCATCCGTGTGTGTCCAAAGATCTCGCATGCGATAGCTCGCTCCCTTCCGCAGTCCTATCTCGGCAGCGTGCACGCTCACGTCGCGCTCCGCGTTGGTTTCGTTGAACACCGCCACGGCCTCGCTGCCATCCTTGAGCGGCTTGACGATCACGTGAATGCCATCCGCATCGCTCACTTGCTTGCCTTGTATGCCAAGTGGATCCTGGTCTACCGCGATTACGTCCTTGTTGAGCAGGATCTTCAGCGCGGCCGGCTTGATCGTGCGCAGGTCGGTGCCGATCAGTAGCGGTGCAGCCATGATCGACCACAGGCTGAATTGGCTGCGGTATTCGTTATCAGTCATGCCTCCGTTGCCCACCTCAAGCATGTCCGGATCGTTCCAGTGACCAAGGCTGGCGTAGGCATTCAGCACCACGTTCTGCTTGAAAATCTTCAGCATGGAGGCGTAGCTGTCGCGGATGTCTCCGGTGGTGCGCCATGAATTGGCGTCGACCGGTGGTTTGCTCGCCCACAGCCATGGTTTGTTCTCGCCCCATTCGCACATGGAGAAGAAGATGGGCCGACCGGTGGCCCGCAGGGCTTCGGCCATGGCCGTGTAGCGCTTGCGGGCATCAATCTTCCGGTTGTTGCAGTTGTCGTATTTCAGGTAGTCCACGCCCCATGATGCGAAAGTTGTCGCGTCCTGCTTTTCGTGGCCAAGGCCGCCCGGGAAGCCGCGATTCTCCTTGCGTGGTTCGCAGGTCCAGGTGCCGGCACTGGAGTACAGACCGAACTTGAGACCGCGTGCGTGGATGTAGTCGGCCAGCACCTTGATGCCGCTGGGAAAGCGCTTGGGGTTGGCTTGCAGATTGCCGTCCTTGTCGCGCTGCCAGTAGGCCCAGCAGTCGTCGATGTTGACGTAGGTGTAGCCGGCTTTCTTCAGGCCCAGGCTGGTGAATTCGTCAGCAATGCTGCGGATCATGGTTTCGTCGAACTCAGGACGACAGTGCGTGGAGTTCCAGTTGTTGAAGCCCATCTGCGGCAATGCAGGTGCAGCCTGGTCCGCATGTGCGACGCCGGTTACTACAGCGAGAAGGAATGCAAGTGTCGCTTCTGCGTGCAGTAGACGACCAAGTGGACGATTCATCGGTCTCTTTCCCCTGGACTGAAACGAGGCTGGTATGGCGTGAAACGATCTATGTCCCGTTGCCGATGGACGCTGGACGGGCCATGTCCGGTACGAAAGCTTCTACCGCCCAGGCTCCTGGCCGCATGCAGCCGATGATTTCACCTGAAGGTTGGCCGAGACTTTCTTTGCTCGATTATAAGTAGTATTAAATGATATAAATATTATCGCGCAAGGCGTCAAGCTGCGCCGCAACACTGGTACACGACCTGCTACCTGCCATGCGCCGTCGTGTGCAAGTGGCTGCACAGCTTCCATGGACAAGACCTATCAGAATCCGTTGCTCCGATACAGCGGGAGCGTTGCCTTGGACCCTGCCGACGTGGATGCGTGGCCTGTCAGACACTTCATCGGGTCGCGGCAGAAATGTTCGGGGATGCGTTTGACGCCAGGCGAACATGGCCGCAGGTGTTGCCGGCAGACCGGCTCAGCCGAGTCCGCCTGATGTGAGCGACACACGTCGTATGACCCTTACGACATATGGACGGGCTTACGGTTATGCGCGTGGCAGATAAATTCTTGTCGCCGGTTGGCCAGCTCGGCACAAGGCCTGCTGTCAATCAGCAGGCCTTTACGGATGCGGTTTACTGCCCGATCCGGCGCAGCGGCTTGCCGGCCATCAGGTTGCGCTCGATGTGCTCCAGCGAGATGTTCTTGGTTTCCGGCACCAGCCAGAAGGTGAGCAGGATGAACACGGCGTTGAAGGCGGCGTAGAGCCAGAAAGTGCCGGCGTCGCCGATGCCGTTGAGCAGGCTGAGGAAGGTGCCGCCCACGATCATGTTGGCCACCCAGTTGGTGATGGTGGAGCAGCCGATGCCGAAGTCGCGGCCCTTCAATGGCTGGAT
>DATMTH010000207.1:0-5945 GCA_035564915.1 Rhodanobacter sp. | reverse complement strand
GACCTGTTCGCCGACTGGCACGGCGTGGAGGTGCATGGCCGCGACCGCCCGATGCCGAACGCCACCGCCGACGGCATCACCCTGATCAACTTCGGCATGGGCAGCCCCAACGCGGCCACCGTGATGGACCTGCTCGGCGCGATCGCGCCGAAGGCCGCGCTGTTCCTGGGCAAGTGCGGCGGGCTCAAGAAGAAGAACCAGATCGGCGACCTGGTCCTGCCGATCGCCGCGATCCGCGGCGAGGGCACCAGCAACGACTACCTGCCGCCCGAGGTGCCGGCACTGCCCGCGTTCCAGCTGCAGCGCGGCGTCTCCACCATGATCCGCGACCTCGGCCACGACTACTGGACCGGCACCGTCTACACCACCAACCGCCGGGTCTGGGAGCACGACGAACAGTTCAAGGCCTACCTGCGGCGCACCCGCTGCATGGCGGTGGACATGGAGACCGCCACCATTTTCGCGGCCGGATTCGCGAACGAGATCCCCTGCGGCGCACTGCTGCTGGTTTCCGACCAGCCGATGATCCCCGAGGGCGTGAAGACCGAGGCCAGCGACCGCAAGGTCACCGAGAAGTACGTCGAGGCGCACATCCGCATCGGCATCGAGGCGCTCAAGCTGGTCCGCCGCAACGGCCGCAGCGTGAAGCACCTGCGCTTCGATGAGGATGGCGAGGGCGAGTGAGGCGGGTTCGCCGACGCAGGGCGGCCCGCATGCGCCGGGTGGTCATTCCCTGCTGATCCTGCGCGCTTCCTTCCGGACGACCGGGAGGAAGCGCGCAGGCTGGAGTTCGCGATGACAGAGCGGCAGGCGGACCAGGTGGCGGATCTCCGGGAGCGGGCGCGATTCGCGCTGGGCCGCGGCGACCAGGCGCTGGCGGAACAGTCCTTCGCCCGCGTGCTGGACAGCGAGCCCGGTGACCTGGAGGCGCTGCAGTTTTTGGCCGCGCGCCATTTCGAGCGCGGCGAAGCCACCCGGGCGATCGAGCATCTGCAGCAGGCGCATCGTGCCCATCCGCGCGAGCCGGGGGTGCTGCACCAGCTGGGCACGGTGCGGATGGCGCTGGCGGATCATGCGGGCGCGGCCGCCGATCTCGACAAGGCGCTGGCGCTGGCGCCAGGGATGTTCGTGGCCCGTCTGCGGCTGGGCGTGGTGCTGGAGCAGCTCGGGCGGCCGCACGACGCGCTGGTGGCGTATTTCGCCGCGATCAGCGCGGCCCAGGCGCAGGCGCGCTGGCTAGACGACGCGACCACCGCGCCCGGCATCCGCGCAGCGGTGCAGCACGCGATGCGCCATGTGGATGCCGCGCGGCACGCCTTGTTCGACGGCATGCTGGAACCGCTGCGCGAACGCTACGGCCGCGCGGAACTGCGCCGTGTCGAGCAATGCCTCGCGATCTACCTGCACGAGCAGCCGGCGAACCTGCCCGATCCGCGGCAGCAGCCGAAGTTCCTGTACTTCCCCGGCATTCCCAGCCGGGCCTATTACCCGCGCGAGCGCTTCCCGGAATTCGAGGCGCTGGAGGTGGGCACCGCCGCGATCCGCGCGGAACTGCATGCGGTGCTGGAGCAGCCACGGGATCTGGAAGCCTTCATCAAGACCGACACTCGGGAGCAGCTGGAGACCATGCTGCGCGGCTCGGGCGCGCAGCCGGCGGCGTGGGACGCGTATTTCTTCTACCGCCACGGGCAGCGCTACGACACGCACTGCGCGGCCTGCCCGCAAACCACCGCGCTGGTCGAGCGGATGCCGCTGTCGCGGATCCGCGAACACGGGCCGGAGACGCTGTTCTCGGTGCTGCGTCCCGGCACCCACATCCTGCCGCACCGCGGCGTCACCAACACGCGCTTGGTCACCCACCTGCCGCTGATCGTGCCGAAGGATTGCGCGCTGAACGTGGGCGGGGAGATCCACGAGTGGCAGGAAGGCCGCTGCGTCACTTTCGACGACACCTTCGAGCACGAGGCCTGGAACCGCAGCGACCAGACCCGCGTGGTGCTGATCTTGGACTGCTGGAACCCCGACCTCAGCGAGCCGGAGCGCGTCGCCATCGCCACCCTGGTCGCCGGCATCGGCGACTTCAACCGCAGTTGCGGATTGCCGGGAAATTGAGGTGAGGCCTGGCGTGGCGGGTTTCGAATGCCGCCTTGGCATGATCTAGTCAATGCAACAGGCCATGTACCGACTGCGTGTCGCCTGACATTTCCCGAATGTTGTTGACGCAAATATGTGCGGCCGAGGCGAAATTTCAAATAAGCACTTTGGCCGGCCAGATTGCCTCCGATGCAAGACGGTGCATGCCATTGCATGCAGCCACATGGATCATGCAGGCACCGAGGTTGCCATGTTGCAACGCGATTATTCGCACGCAATTTTACGTAAAATGCGCAACATATATCGCCTGCCTCAGCGTTACGAAAGATATTGCGTAAACAGTTGGTTTATAAAGGATGAATCGCAATTTCTTATTTGTTGACTTTGCGTTAGGTGGATGTTTATTGTCGGTGCGCTTCTAGCGATGGGCTGGATGCAATGCGGTTGCTGTGGCTCGACATGGTTTCGTTCCAGATGGGTGTGCGCACTCGGGGCCGTGTGCAGGAGCCGGACAGAGCCAGGCAACACTGTGTTGGCCAGCAATCAGAAGATTGTCGTCATTTTCACTGGGGAGTTTTCAATCTCATGAATTCTATGAAGTTCAATAACGAGACGCGTCGTTCCACTGTGCGTCGCACCGCGTTGGCGCTGGCCGTCGCCGCGGGCATCAGCTTGTCCGGCCAAGTGCTGGCGCAGGCCACCACCGGCTCCGTGTTCGGTACCGCACCGGTGTCGGCCGGTGAAACGGTGCGCATCGTCAACAACGCAACTGGCCTGACCCGTGAAGTGGCGGTCGGCAGCGATGGTCGTTATGGCGCCAACCAACTGCCGGTGGGCGACTACACCGTGTCGCTGATGCAGAACGGCAACGCGGTTGCCACGAAGGATCATGTGACGGTGAGCGTGAGCGGCGGTACGCAGGTGCCGTTCGCCGCTGCTGAAGGCGGCAAGAACATCCAGAACCTCTCCAGCATCACGGTCACGGCGAACTCGCTGCCGGCGATCGACGTGTCCTCCACCCGCCAGACCTCGGTGATGACCGCGGAGCAGTTGAAAACGCTGCCGATCGCGCACAGCGCCGAAGACATCGCCATGCTGGCGCCGGGCGTGAGCATGGGCGCGTCTACCCTCGGCTCAGGCCCGACCGGTGCGCCGCTGGTTTCCATGGGCGGCAACAGCGTGGTGGAAAACGCCTACTACCTCAACGGTTTCAATACCACCGATCCGGTCGGTGGTTCGGGCGGCGTGGCGCTGCCCTACTTCGCCATTGCCGAGCAGCAGACCATCACCTCCGGCTATGGTCCGGAGTACGGTCGTTCGACGGGCGGCGTGATCAGCCAGATTGGCAAGCGCGGCAGCAATGACTTCCACGCCGGCGTGTACGTGTCCTATCGGCCGTCCTTTACCGAGAGCAGCGCTGACAACATCAACTACAACAATCCGAGGGTGCCCGTCGGCTCTTCCTGGTTGGCTCCCAGCCAGGGCAGCACGAACTATGCTCCCGGCTACGGCCAGATCCAGACCGGCAACAAGCAGAACAGCGACTGGGAAACGGTGTATGACGCCTATGTCAGCGGCGCGCTGATCAAGGACAAGCTGTTCTTCTTCATCACTGCCGAATGGCAGCACGACAGCAACCAGTATGGACTTGCCAACCAGGGCGTGAACCAGGTTCCGTCGAATGGCTCCCCTGAATGGGTGTCCTACGCCTCTTCGGCGCCCAAGATCTACGGCAAGCTCGACTGGAACATCAACGACAACAACGTGCTGGAGTTCACGGGCGTCCGGACCCAGTTCAAGGATCTCAGCAACAACACTTACGAGTACAACTACTCGAACCAGAGTGTCGGTAATTACTGGGCATCGAATTACCTGACGAAGAACACCTTCGACGTCGGCATCCTCAAGTACACCTCGTACCTCACCGACAACCTCACGCTCGAAGCGATGTACGGCCAGATGGGCGGCGAGTACTACACCCAGGTTCCTGCTGGCGTTCTGCCGTCCATCTCCTTCGGTTCGGGCGTGAACGTGCCGCCGGGTGTGGTCACTCCGAACTCGCTTTTCAGCAATTATCCGAACCCGAATCACACCACCAAGGTTGCCAACCTGCGCCTCGATATGGACTGGAAGATCACGGCCAATCATGACCTCCGGTTCGGCATCGATAACATGCAGAATCGCGACGATCACGATGGTGCCACCCCGGTTGGTGGTGGTTCTTGGCAGTACCTGACGCCTGGCAGCATGCCGGTCTATGCCGGAACGGCGCCTTATGTCAATACGCCGGTGCCAGGCACTTACGTCCAACAGAACATCTACCACACGAACGCTACGCTGGCGGTGCGCCAGAAGGCGCAGTACGTGGAAGACCGTTGGCAGGTCACGCCCAACCTGTTGCTTGACCTTGGCCTGCGCAACGACCAGTTCGCCAACCTCGGCCCGGATGGTAAAGCCTACGTGCGAGAGCACAAGCCGCAGTGGGCGCCGCGCTTGGGCTTCAGCTGGGATGTGTTCGGTGACAGCACGTTCAAGGTCTTCGGCAATGCGGGGCGCTACTACCTGGCAATACCGGCGGGCCTTGCTACGCGCAACGCGGCCATGGCCTCGATCAACGGCGAGGTTACCTACACCTACACCGGCATCGACCCGGTAACGGGCCTGCCCACCGGAACGAGCCCTGTGCTCGTGACTCCGGCGCCTGGCGTGACGACGCCAGGGTACTATTCGCCCGACGGTGAGAATGGCGTGCCCGGAAACTCCAAGGACTATGCCTCGACCAACCTCAAGGCTTCGTACCAGGACGAATACGTGCTGGGCTTCCAGAAGATGCTGGGCGACACCGGTCTGGTGCTGGGCATGCAGGGTACCTATGACCGCCTAGGCAATATCATCGACGACACCGACCTCATGGAGTGCGGCACCGGTCCGGTGGGTGCGCTGGTCAATCCGGGCAAGACCAACTACATCCCGGAATCTTGCGGGCTGGTTACGTGGAATCCGAACACCGGGCAGGGGACTTTTAGTTCCGTTGCTGCTGGCATTCCGGGCGCCGTCAGTTATTTCCCGAAGCCGTCGCGCAAGTACTACGCCCTGGATACCTATCTGGAGCACACCTGGGACGGCAAGTGGTACGGCAAGGTCGACTACGTGTTCTCCCGGTCGTATGGCAGTAGCGAAGGCCCGACCAACACCAACGTGGGACAGACCACGAACCAGCGGAATGGCAGTGCATCCGGTTCGACCACGATGGCATGGGACTTCCCCGACATCATGGCCTACGCGAACGGCGAGCAGTCCAACAGCCATCGCCATACCCTCAAGGTGTTCGGTGCATATTCCATCACGCCAGAGTGGACGGTCGGCGCCACCTTCATCATGCAGTCGGGTGCGCCGATTGCCTGCTTGAGCGGCTATGGCCCGACCAACAACTCGGATCTGTACGGCGGCTCCTTCCAGCACTTCTGCGGTGGTGTGCCGAGCGGAAACGCGGCCTCGGGTGTGGCTTCGGGTTCGGTGGGTTCCCCGCCCGGTGCTGTTGGCCACACGCCGTGGACGCACCAGCTCAACCTGAGCGTGAGCTACGTGCCGGCATGGGCGAACAAGCACCTCACCTTGCAGGCGGAAGTGCACAACGTGCTCAACGAGCAGAATACGACGTTGATCGCGAGTCCGGTCGGATCGTACAACTCGTCCTACACCTACTTCTCGGGCAGTACGGGTTACTACAGCCCGACCTTCATGACCGCGACTTCGGTGGAGGCACCGCGCTACATGGTCTTCAGCGCGAAGTACGAGTGGTAAGTTTTATCTTCTCTTGAACTCATGCCGTAGCGAGCGGCGGCATGTGG
>DATMTH010000206.1:0-2876 GCA_035564915.1 Rhodanobacter sp. | reverse complement strand
GACATGATCGGCCTGTCCGGCCTGATCACGCCGTCACTGGAGGAAATGGCCAACGTCGCCAGGGAAATGCAGCGGCAGAACTTCCACGTACCGTTGCTGATCGGCGGCGCCACCACCTCGCGCGCGCACACCGCGTTGAAGATCGAGCCGCACTACAAGGCCGGCACGGTGTGGGTGAAAGATGCCTCGCGCGCGGTGGGTGTGGCGCAATCACTGGTCAGCAAGGAACTGGTCAACGACTTCCTCGACAAGATCCGGCTTGAATATGCCGACGTGCGCGAGCGTCACCGCAATCGTGGACCGGGCAAGAAACTGGTGTCGCTGGAACACGCCCGCGCACACCGCTACAGCTGCGACTGGGCAGCTTATGACCCACCGCAACCGAAGCAGCCAGGCATTACCGTATTCCACGATTACGACTTGTCGGTCATCCGCCGGTACATCGACTGGACGCCGTTCTTCCAGGCGTGGGAATTGGCAGGCCATTACCCGGCCATCCTCACCGACGAAGTCGTCGGGCCCCAGGCCAGCGAGTTGTTCAAGGACGCCCAGGCCATGCTGGACAAGATCATCGCCGAAAAATGGTTGACGGCCCGCGCCGTGATCGGCCTGTGGCCTGCCGCCAACGTCGATGACGACGTCGAGGTGTACGAACCAAACGGCCTTCCCCCGCAAGCGGGGGAAGGTGCCCGAAGGGCGGATGGGGGCAAGCTGCTGGCCACCTTGCACAGCCTGCGTCAACAAGCCGACAAACCCCCCGAACGCCCCAACCTCTGTCTCGCCGACTTCATCGCACCGAAAAAATTCGCCAAGCCCGACTGGATCGGCGGCTTCGCCGTCACCGCAGGGCTTGGCATCGAGGAACATCTCAACCGTTATCTGGCGGACTACGATGACTATTCCTCGATCATCCTGAAAGCACTCGCTGACCGCCTAGCCGAGGCATTCGCCGAACACATGCACGAACGCGTACGCAAGGAATTCTGGGGTTTCGTGCCGGACGAATCGCTCGACAACGACGCGCTGATCGCCGAAAAATACCGCGGCATCCGTCCAGCACCAGGCTATCCGGCCTGCCCGGAGCACACCGAGAAAGCCACCCTGTTCAAGCTGCTCGATGTCACCAAAAACACGGGTATCGAGCTGACCGAAGGATTCTCGATGTACCCCGCCGCGGCGGTATCCGGCTGGTACTACTCGCACCCGGACAGCCAGTATTTCGTGGTCGGCCGGCTCGGCAAGGATCAGGTCGAGGACTACGCCAGGCGCAAGGGCTGGACGCTGGCCGAGGCCGAGCGCTGGCTCTCGTCAAACCTCGATTACGAACCGGAATAAACGCGCATCGTACGCACCGTCATGACGCCGTGGCGTCGCCGGTGATGCTGTTCTTCTGATGGCGCAAATGCACGATCAGGTTGTAGACCGAGACGAAGACCGGGAAGAAATTGGACAGGATGCCGACCGAGTCGTTCTTGCCGAACACAAAGTAAGCCAGCAGAAGGAAGCTGCCGCAAACCGACAGCCACCAGAACGCCAGCGGCATCACCACCCGCTTGTACTTGCGCGTGTAGTAAAGCTGCACGAACCAGCGGCTGGTGAACATCAAGGTGCCGGCAAAGCCCACCATCTTCCAGGGTGTCAACTCGAACCCCTGCAAGGCATGGAGGATATGGCCGAGATGACTGCTGAGAAATTCCATGACCGGTGCGCTTCGCTGGGATAATGCGCAAGTCTAGCAATTCGCCTCGGTCGGCAGATTCGTTTTCGGGCCGATCACACGCGAGGCATTGACCCGCCCGTCGAACCCACCTAAAATTGCGCGTTCTCGGCGGGCGATTAGCTCAGCGGTAGAGCACTGCCTTCACACGGCAGGTGTCGCAAGTTCGATCCTTGCATCGCCCACCATACAGAATCGCGAAAAGGCCACCCAGCGGGTGGCCTTTTTCGTGTTCGCGGCGAAGGAGACGGCCTTGCCGATCGCCGCCGGCTGCGGCGGCGTGCAAGGAGCGATGGTGGCGAATTGCTAGACTTGGCGCCTTTCCCGACGCAAGCGCACGCTCATGGCATTCCTCGACACCGAACTGGTTCGCATCCTTCACGCGCTGCAGCAGTTCGAGCTGACGCCGTGGAAGATCGTCGGCTTCGCCGGCACGCTGATGTTCACCAGCCGCTGGTTCGTCCAGCTCTACTACACGCGCAAGTACAAGCGTGTCGTGATGCCGCTGTCGTTCTGGTGGCTGTCGGTGTGCGGCAGCGTGTTGCTGCTGGCGTACTTCGTGTTCGGCAAGAACGACTCGGTGGGCATCCTCTCCAACTTCTTCCCGGTGTTCGTGTCGGTCTACAACCTGGTCGTTCACCTCCGCCATCGAAAGAACGGCATGACCGGCGACGCCACCGCTTGAGTTGACGCAGGGCGGGCCCTGCCCGCCGCCAGTGCCCGCCCTGCCCGGGCGATCGGTCAGTCGGGGTCGTAGTCGAGGTTGGCGGCGAGCCAGCGTTCGGCCTCGGCCTGGCTCCAGCCTTTGCGTTTGGCGTAGTCCTGCACCTGTTCCAGGCCCAGGCGGCCGACCACGAAGTACTGGCTGCCGGGGTGCGAGAAGTACCAGCCGGAGACGGCGGCTGCCGGATACATCGAGAAACCTTCGGTGAGTATGATGCCGGCGTTGTTCGTGGCGTCGAGGAGCTTGAAGAGCGTCTCCTTCTCGGTGTGATCGGGACAGGCCGGATAGCCGGGGGCGGGGCGGATGCCCTGGTACTGCTCGGCGATCAGCGCCTCGTTGTCCAACTGCTCGTCGGGCGCGTAGCCCCAGAACTCGCGACGCACGCGCTCGTGCATGCGCTCGGCGAACGCTTCGGCGAGGCGGTCGGCCAGCGCC
>DATMTH010000205.1:0-2012 GCA_035564915.1 Rhodanobacter sp. | reverse complement strand
CATTCACGGACGAAGGCACGAATACAGCCAAAATAAGGCGCCCCGCGAGCGACGCGTCAGTATCGGCTCATGGGGAGAGAAACCGATACCGCATGAGTAGCGTCGCTGCGGGGCGAGGGTCAGCGCCACCCGGGGGGAGGGGGGTAGGTGGCGCGACAGGGCCTACTTTATGATCGACGCAATACAGAATCAAATATATATTTAGATCGATACTTATACGATATCCATATATGTTTGATTTCCGCCAACTGCGCTATTTCATCGCCGTCGCCGAGGAGCTGAGCTTCACCCGGGCCGCGCAACGCCTGCACATCTCGCAGCCACCATTATCGCAGCAGATCCAGTCGCTCGAACAGGACCTGGGCGTGCGCCTGCTGGAGCGCAACAAACGCAACGTCGCCCTGACCGAGCCCGGCCAGTTGTTCCTGGAGCAGGCCCGGCAAATCCTGCTGCAGGCAGACGAGGCCCGCCACCTGGTGAGCGAGGCTGCCGCCGGCTTCAGCGGCCAGCTGCGGCTGGCCTATACCGTATCGGTGTCGTTCCACCCCGCCCTGCCACAGGCGCTGCTGCGCTTCGGCCGCAATGCGCCGAACGTGCGCATGCAGCTCAGCGAGATGTATACCGAGCCACAATTTTCCGCCCTGCGTGCCGGGCAGATCGACGTCGGCTTCGTGCGCAACGAGCCGGCCCACGAAGCCGACGCCCGGGCCTTGCGGCTGGAGGTGATCGATCGCGAGCCGCTGCTGCTGGCGCTGCCATCCGGGCATCCACTGGCCACCCGTCGGCGTCTGCGCATGAGCGACGTGGCTGGACAACCCTTCGTGGCCCAGCCTCGCGAGCTGGCGGCCACGCTGTACGACCGGCTGGTGCAACTGGCCGCCAAGTCCGACTTCCACCCGCAGATCCGTCAGCATGCCCAGCAATTGACCGGCTTGCTCGCCCTGGTTTCGGCCGGCATCGGACTGGCCCTGGTCCCGACCACGATGCGCGCGGTACGGCTGGCCGGGGTCAGCTATGTGCCGCTGCAGGAACCCGATGCCCATTTGCTGCTGGCCGTGGCCAGTCGCATCGACGATCCGTCACCGGTACTGGCGCAATTCCTGTCGACCGTGGCCGACCTGAAAGCCGCGCGCGGCGTACCGGTAATCGCGCCCGGCTGAGACCGGCGAAGTGCTTCGGCCGGCCCCTGCCGTGGTCGAAATCGGGTGCCACGCGCGGACTTGTGGCAAGCCCTTGGAATAGCTATAATTCCGTGCTTGATTTTTCCCTATTGGTATCAGGAGCTGGCCGTGAAGGTGCTTTCCTCTTTGAAGTCCGCCAAACAGCGGCATCGCGACTGCAAGGTTGTGCGCCGTCGTGGCAAGGTGTTCGTGATCTGCAAGAGCAACCCGCGCTTCAAGGCGCGCCAGCGCTAAGCACCGGCTGCCGACCTGTCGCGAAAAAAAGGGCCGCATCGCGGCCCTTTTTTTATGGTTGCCGATTTGCGTCCGTTGCCTCTGCACGGACGCATCGGCTGGAAAGGTTTCCCCTTCCAGCCGGTCGCGCTTCACTCGTAACGCACCCCGGTGATCTCGTAGTGCTTCACCCCGTTGGGCGCGGTGAATTCGAAGCTGTCGCCCTCGCTCTTGCCGATCAGCGCACGGGCGATCGGCGACGACACCGCGATGAGACGCTGCTTGATGTCGGCCTCCAGGTCACCCACGATCTGATAGGTTACCGCAGCGCCCGTGTCCTCGTCCTCAAGGTCCACGGTGGCACCGAATACCACCTTGGTGCCGGCATTGAGACGGGTCACGTCGATCACTTCGGCGGTGGACAACCCCGCCTCCAGTTCCGCGATGCGACCTTCGTTGAACCCGTGCTGCTCGCGTGCGGCGTGGTACTCGGCGTTTTCCTTCAGATCGCCGTGCGCCCGCGCCTCGGCCACCGCGGCGATGATGCGCGGCCGCTCGACCGACTTCAGACGCTCCAGTTCGATGCGCAAACGCTCCGAACCAGCCTTGGTGATGGGG
>DATMTH010000204.1:0-8013 GCA_035564915.1 Rhodanobacter sp. | reverse complement strand
CTGACCTTCACGCGGTGGCTGGTGCCACCGCAACCCCACGATGGAAATTCTCATGCAATCCTTCTGGACCACGGGCCGAAAATTCGTGCCCGCCTTCGCCGCTGCGTTCGTCCTGGCCGCGCCAGCGAGTGCCGGCGACTTCAGCTTCAGCGGCAAGATGTTTGCCGACATCAGCCAGATCACCCAGCACGATGAGCTGGCGAAGACCCGCAGCACGGCGACGGATGCGGATCTGAAAAGGCTGTATCTGGACGCCAATTACGTGATTGACCCGGCGTGGTCGGTGGATGTCACGGCCGACGTCAACTGGCTTCGCGGAAAGCGCGATCCGGATGTGTGGTTGAAGCATGCCTATGTGCAGCGCAAGTTCGCCAAGTCGACCTGGCGCGTCGGTGTCGACGACATGCCGCTGCTGGCCTTGACCAGCAAGTGGTATGGCTACCGTTACATCGATTCGCTTGGTGCCTCGATGCAGAAGCTGGACACCGTCGCCGACTGGGGCGTGCATGTGAATGGCCTGCTGGCGCCGCGGCTGGACTATGCCGTGGCGGTGGTGAGCGGTGGCAGCTACAAGTACCCGACCCATGGCCAGCGCGCCGACGTCGAGGCCGTGATGACCTGGCACACCAGCAAGCACACGATGCTGGCCCTGGGTGGCTATGACGGCCAGCTGGCCGCCAGCGACGACCGGCGCCCGGTGTACCACACCGCGCGGCGCGTCGACGTGATGGCTGCCTATGCCGATGACACATGGCGCCTGGGCGTGCGTCGCACCTATGGCAGCAACTGGGCCAACGTGTACTCGGTGGACAGTGACCGTGCCAGCGTCTGGTCGGCATGGGCCAGTGTGCGTTTCGCGCCGCAATGGAGCGTGTTTGCACGTTTTGACCGATCCCGGCCGAGCACTCTCGCCCATCCTTCCAAGAATGCCACGTTTGCCGACGGCGGTATCGAATGGCAGCCGGTCAAGCGGCTGCGGCTGGCGCTGGCGCTGAAACGCACGGCTTCGCTTGTCAATGACCAGGAAACCAAGGTCAGCAACGAAGCAGGCATCTGGACCCAGCTCGTCTTCTGATCGGTTGGCCCGAAATGCGACCCACCACGTATCGATCGGCTCAAGTTTCCCGGGATCGGGTCGAAAAGCATTCATGAATGCAGGATTCCTGCAAACGTACTTCCAGGGTAAAAAAACCATGCACGACAACAACCAGGATGCAGCACAGACGCTGCAGCAGCTCACGTTCAGCCTGGCCGACGAGGAATATGGCGTCGACATTCTCGCCGTGCGCGAAATTCGCGGCTGGACCCAGGTGACGCGCATTCCGCAAACCCCCGTGCACCTGCTCGGCGTGCTCAACCTGCGCGGCGCGATCGTGCCGATCATGGATTTGCGCCTGCGCTTCGGGCTGGAGCGCGAAGCCTATGGCGACAACACGGTGGTGATCGTGGTGGCCTTGGGAGAACGCCTGTTCGGCATCGTGGTGGATGCGGTGTCCGACGTGATCGATATCAACGCTTCGGCAATCAAGCCGGTGCCCGACATGGGCGCGGTCGTGGATACGCGTTACCTGAAAGGCATTGCCACCCATTCGGAGCGGATGGTGATGCTGCTGGACGTGGAAAGGCTGATGCGCCCCGAGGACGTGAAGACACTGGAGGCGGCATTGCCTGCCCTCGAACAAGTTGAAGTGGCCGCTTAAACACAAGGTTGGGAGTGATGAAGATGAAGAGCAAGATCCGGATCGGAAAGATCAAGGCGCGCCTTTCCGGCATGCGCTCCCTGACCATCAAGGCGCGCCTGGTCGGCGTGCTCGGCATGTTGTGCGTCATGCTGGTGGTGGGCGCCTGGATGGGGCTTGCTGCCACGTCCAGCGCGAACAACGATGCTCGCACCATCTACCAGGATGACATGCTGCCGCTGAACCAGCTCAGCAGCTATGCGCGAAATTCGTCCGGCATTTTCCAGTCCCTGGCCGAAGCGGTTTTCCACAAGGACGATGCCTCGATCGTCGGCAAGAAGGTGGCCGAAGCCCAGCAGCTCAGCAGCGAGAACGCTGCCCTGCTGAAGACGCTGGGCACGCTGATGACGGAACCGGCCGGGAAAAAGGGCCTCGACAACGTGGCCTCGGCCCGTGCCGATGTATTGTCTTCGGTAGAAGAAATCATCGATGGCCTGAAATCGCACGATGACGGTGTCAACGGCGAGTTGTACTCGGATCTCCTGCCGAACCTGGCGATTGAAACCTCCAGTCTCAACAAGCTGATCTCCCTGCAGATCGACGAAGGCCAGACTCAGTACGCCTCGGGCCTGGCAAATTATCAGCGCGTGCACAAGATGACCCTGGCCGCACTGGCCGTCGGCTTGCTGGTGGCGATCCTGTCGGCGTTCTTCCTGATTCGTTCGATCATGCGCGCCCTGAATCGTGCCATCGAGGTTGCCAACGCCATCGCCGAGGGCGAGCTGGGCCACGACATCGTCAATCACGGTACGGATGAGCTGGGCCAGTTGCTGGAAGCGTTCCGCCTGATGGACGAGCGCCTCTCCGAAACCGTCGGCGAAGTGCGTCGCGGCTCGGATTCGGTCAGCACGGCAGCCCGGCAGATCGCCAGCGGCAACGACGACCTGAGCCAGCGCACCCAGGAACAGGCCTCCAGCCTGGAAGAGACCGCCTCGTCGATGGAGGAGATGACCTCCACCGTCAAGCAGAACGCGGAGAACGCCAGCCACGCCAACCAGCTGGCCCGCGGTGCACGCGAACAGGCCGAGCGCGGTGGCGAAGTGGCGGGCAGGGCGATTGTCGCGATGGGCGAGATCAATGCCTCCAGCAGCAAGATCGCCGACATCGTGGGCCTGATCCAGGAGATCGCTTTCCAGACCAACCTGCTGGCGTTGAACGCTGCGGTGGAAGCCGCGCGTGCCGGTGAACAGGGCCGGGGTTTTGCCGTGGTCGCCACCGAGGTGCGCAGCCTGGCCCAGCGCAGTGCCGGGGCGGCCAAGGAAATCAAGGCGCTGATCGAGGACAGTGCCGACAAGGTGCGCAGCGGCTCGGAGCTGGTCGATCAGTCCGGCAAGGCGCTGGCCGAGATCGTGGACAGCGTGAAGAAGGTGACCGATATCGTGGCCGAGATTGCCGCGGCCAGCCATGAGCAGTCCGCCGGTATCGAGCAGGTCAACAACGCGGTCATGCAGATGGACGAAGTCACCCAGCAGAACGCAGCCCTGGTCGAAGAGGCCTCGGCGGCCGCCCGTGCCATGCATGAGCAGGCGGGCATTCTCACCAACCAGGTGGGCTTCTTCAAACTGCGTGGCGAGCAAAGCCATGCTGCCGCCCCGGTGGCACGCGGTCGGAACGACGTGGTTCGCGCCGAGACCGAAGCCGTGATGGCTGCCGTGCGGCACGCCGCGGGCCCGAAGCCGGCGTCATCGCCGGCACGCCGAAAGGCTGCCGAGCCGGCAAGTGCACCCGGCGTGTGGACGGAATTCTGACATGAGCGCAGGTGCCGTCATGCAAGATCGCGAGGCTGCGGCCGGCACGGGCGGCCCTTCGCTTGGCAAGGCCGAATTCAATTTCCTGCGCTCGTTCGTGCTGGAGCATTGCGGCATTTCGCTGGGCGAACAGAAACACCAATTGGTCCAGGGACGCCTGCTTCGACGCCTGCGCGCGCTTGGCCTGAAGAATTTCGAAGCGTATTGCGAGTTGCTGCGACGCGACCCCGAAGGCGAGCTGGGCGAACTGGCCAGTGTGATCAGCACCAATGTGACCTCGTTCTTTCGCGAAGTGCATCATTACGATCTGCTGACCAATGAGTTGCTGCCACGCTGGCTCTCCGAAAAGCGCCGCGATGGTGATCGCCTGCGCATCTGGTCGGCAGGCTGCTCGACCGGCGAGGAACCGTATGCACTGGCGATGGTGCTGGCCGAGGCCATCGACAAGAGCGGCGGCAAGGCGGATGCAAGGATTCTGGCCACCGACCTCTCGCCGCAGGCGCTGGAATGCGCGCGCAAGGGCGTCTACCCGCTGGAGCGGCTCAACGGGATCAGTGACGAGCGCCGCAAGCGCTGGATGCTGCGTGGTTCGGGTGAGTACGCAGGCCTGGCCAGCGTGCATCCGCGGTTGCGTGAGCTGGTGACGATCGAGCCGCTGAACCTGCTGCATAACTGGCCGATGCGCGGGCCGTTCGATGCGATCTTCTGCCGCAACGTGGTGATCTATTTCGATCAGCCGACCAAGCAGCGCCTGTTCAGCCGCTATGCCGACCTGTTGCCTCCCGGCGGCTACCTCTTCCTCGGTCATTCCGAGTCGTTGCACGGCATCAGCGATCAATTCGAGCTGGTCGGCCGCACCGTTTACCGGAAGCTGCGCGGATGAACATGCTGGCCGATCGCCGAGCTGCGGCGCAGAACCTGCTGGTCGATCGCAGGGTCGCTGCGCCGAATTCGCCACCGGTGATGGCCGGCTTCGAACATCTGCGCCGCTACTGGGATCCGTCGGAATCGCGCATGACGGTCAAGGTGCTGCCTGGCGAGTTCTACGTCAGCAATCAGGACGAACTGGTTTGCACCGTGCTGGGATCGTGCGTATCGGCCTGCATCCATGATGTTCGCCGCGGCATCGGCGGCATGAACCATTTCATGCTGCCCGAGCCACGGGGCGGGGACAGCGATGGCTGGACCTCCACCGTGGGTCGTGCAGCGCGCTATGGCAGCGATGCGATGGAGCAGCTGATCAACTCCATCCTGATCGCCGGCGGCCAGCGCAGTGATCTGCAAGTCAAGATATTCGGCGGTGGCCGCGTGCTGGCCCAGCTTACCGACGTGGGCAAGCGCAACATCGAATTCGTGAAGCGCTATCTGGAGACCGAGAAGCTGCCGGTGATCGCCTCGGATCTGGGCGACGTCTACCCGCGCCAGGTGCAGTTCTATCCCAGCAGCGGGCGTGCACGCGTACGCCTGCTGCGGCGTCAGAACGACGTGGCCCTGGTGGCCGATGAGCGCGGTTACCTCAAGCGTTTGGCAAATGATCCGATAAAGGGTGAGGTCGACCTTTTCTAGCGATAGTTCAGGCGAGTGGATTCCGGCGAGGCTGCGGTCGTTGCAGACCCGGTCAGCTTTCAGGCAGACGAGATCAATGGCAATGGATAGGGTGCGTGTACTGGTAGTCGACGATTCAGCCTTGGTACGCAAGCTGATGTCGGCGATGCTTGCCTGCGATCCGGAGATCGAGGTTGTCGGCACGGCGGCCGATCCGCTGATTGCGCGGGACAAGATCAAGCAGCTCAACCCCGACGTGCTCACGCTCGACGTCGAAATGCCGCGCATGGACGGGCTCACTTTCCTGGAGAACCTGATGCGGCTGCGGCCGATGCCGGTGGTGATGGTGTCGACGTTGACGGTGCAGGGCGCGGATGTGACCTTGCGTGCGCTGGAGCTCGGCGCGGTGGATTTCTTCGCCAAACCGAATGCCGACCTTGCCAGCAGTTTCGGCGATTGCGCCGAAGAGATCTGTGCCAAGGTGAAACTCGCTGCACGCACGAAGCCGCGCGCGCGCACCACCGTGACCCGGATGGATGTTCCGCCGCGCTTGAGTGCCGATGCGGTCTTGCCGCGCGCGCAGGGCGCGGGCACCCGCGCGGGCAGCCCGATCATCGTGATCGGCGCCTCCACCGGCGGCACCGAAGCGGTTCGCGTGGTGCTGGAATCGATGCCGCCCGACGCGCCGCCGATCTTGGTGACCCAGCACATCCCCGCGGCCTTCAGTGGCCCGTTCGCCGCTCGCATGGATCGTTGTTCCGCCATGCGCGTGTGCGAAGCCAGGGACGGTCAGCCGGTTCAACCCGGCCATGCCTATATCGCGCCCGGCAGCCATCATCTGCTGGTGA
Organism: Rhodanobacter sp.; assembly: GCA_035564915.1. Classification (GTDB taxonomy): domain Bacteria; phylum Pseudomonadota; class Gammaproteobacteria; order Xanthomonadales; family Rhodanobacteraceae; genus Rhodanobacter. The sequence goes on along the minus strand of DATMTH010000204.1, from coordinate 2,133 downwards.
CCTGGGATGGCGCCAAATATGTATGCAGGCTGCACGACGGCCCGCCGGTGAACCGGCACAAGCCAAGCGTCGACGTGCTGTTCCGTTCGATGGCAGCCAGTGCCAGCGCCGCCACCATCGGCGTGTTGCTGACCGGCATGGGCGACGACGGTGCGCGCGGCCTGCTCGAGTTGAAGCAGGCCGGTGCCGCGACCATCGTGCAGGACGAAGACAGCTCGGTGGTCTGGGGCATGCCCGGGGCTGCCTGGAAACTTGGTGCAGCCGCCGAGATGCTGCCACTGGATCACATTGCCGCGCGGCTGCTCAGCCTGACGCATCCATCCCATCATGGTGCGTTGCGCGCCTGACATCGGATCACGACTCATGATTTCCATACCCGAAAAAATCCGTTCGCTCGCTGCCCGTCCGCCTTATGGCTGGCTGGCAAGTATCGCGGCCTTGCTGCTGGCGATGCTCTGGCACGCCGAATGGCTGCCGCCGCTGCTGATCGTGGCGCTGACCGCGGTCTGGATCGTCGAGAGCCGTCGCCAGCCGATGGTTGGCCCTGCGGAGGCGACAGCCAGCAATACCGCACCGGTGCGCGAGGCACTGGATGACGTGCGCGGTGCACTGGTTGACGAGCTTGGCCATGCCAGCCGCGAGCTGCACCAGGGCATCGACCTGCTGCGCGACGCGGTGTCCGAACTGGGTGGCGGCTTCGACGGCCTGTCGCAGAAGACCGGCCTGCAGCAATCCCTGCTCAAGCAGATCATCGACGGGCAGAAGAGTGGCGTGTCGGTGCAGGATTTTGCTGCCCGCACCGGCGACCTGTTGCAGCATTTCGTGGGCATGATCGTGCACATGTCTCGCGAGAGCCTGCGCATCGTCTACCGCATCGACGGCATGGCCAAGGAGATGGATGCCGTGTTCGGTCTGCTCAAGAACGTGAACACGATCGCCGAAGAAACCAATCTGCTGGCCTTGAATGCCGCCATCGAAGCGGCCCGTGCCGGTGAATCGGGTCGCGGCTTTGCCGTGGTTGCCGGCGAAATCCGCAATCTTGCAAGCAACTCGAACCAGTTCAACGACCAGATCGGCAGCCACGTGGAGCGTGCGCGCGTGGCGATGGAGCAGTTGCGCGGGCTGGTCGGCAACATGGCCTCGCAGGATCTGAACGTGGCGCTGTCGGCCAAGGGCGGCATCGACGCGATGATGGCCCACGTCACCGAAAGCGATGCGCGCACCAGCGCCGTGGCCGACCAGGCGGTCGAGATCAATCGCGGGCTGGGCAGCGACGTCTCCACCACCATCCGCTCGCTGCAGTTCGAGGACATTCTCGGTCAGCTGCTGAAGCAGACGCGCTCGCGACTGGTCGAGCTGCAGGAGGTCGTGACCGAATGCACCCGTGACATCGAGGAGCTGGCGTGCGCGCCGGTCGATGCCGACAACCTGGTACAGCGCGCCCAGATGGTGCGCAGCCGGTTGACCATTCAACGAGAGAAGGCGCGACTGCGCTCGCGTGGCCCGGCATTGCAAAACTCGATGGATGCCGGCGAAATCGAATTGTTCTGAGGAATACAGCATGATCGTCCATCACGACGGAGCGAACGATTGCCTGACCCTGCAACTGGGCCAGCGTTTCGACTTCAGTGTCCACCGCGAATTTCACAGTGCCTGCCTGGAGCAGGGCTCCAGTGCACGCAGCTACGTCATTGACTTGGGCGAAGTGACCAGCATGGACAGCTCGGCGCTCGGCATGTTGCTGCTGTTGCGCGAGCATGCCGGCGCCGATCGCTCGGAGATCCGCATCGTCAACGTGGGTACCGAGCTGCGCAACACGTTGCGTGTGGCCGGCTTCGACGAGCTGTTCGTTCTGCACTGACCGGCCTGTCTGTCATTCCGGCATGGCGCCGGCCGACAGCGCCGCTGGCCGGACCGGAATCCGGTCGCTTGCGCGAGTCTGGATTGCGCGGATTCCGGCTGGCATCGGAATGGCGGACCCGCGGAGGCTCCGCGGCTCCTTGGCGGAACGGGTACGCGGGAGGATGATGGGTGGAGAAGCCGTTTCCGCCAGCCACGAACGCGCAGGCGTAGACCACGGCGCGCCGGCTTCCGCATGGATGTGCCGATTCAATCCGCCATCGGAAGAGCGAT
>DATMTH010000203.1:0-33226 GCA_035564915.1 Rhodanobacter sp. | reverse complement strand
TGTCGCACGGATGCGCGAGGCGCCGCGAAACGGCGCCCCGCGAACCTTTACAACTTGTAATTCACACCGAACAACACGCTGCGTCCCCAGGTGTCGTATTCGAGCGGCCGGGTGACCTGTTCGCTGTCGGGGAGGCCGGCGACCTGCACCGTCGCATCCGGTGAATTGGTCAGGTTGTTGACCTGCAGCAAGAGCGACAGGCCGTTCCAGCGTCCGTCGCTGAAGGCGTAGCCCAGTTGAAGGTCGGTCTGCCGGTTGGCCAGGATCCTGGTGTAGCCGAGCTGGTCGAACAGGGCCACGGCCTCGCCCGTGAACGAAGACCGATAGCGCTCGGCCACGCGTACGGAGAACCCGTGGCGCTCGTAGAACAGGGTCACGTTGCCGACCTTGTGCGACAGGCCGGGCAGCGTTTGCGGCCCACCGGGAATCGACGAAATGGAACTGGTCGGGATGCGGCTGTTGGTCAGCGAGTAGTTGGCCTGTATGCCAAAGCCTTCCAGCGCAGGTGCCAGCAGGCCGCCCTCCAGCGAGCCCGACAATTCCAGGCCATTCATCTTGCCGCCGGTACCGTTCTCGGGGGTGGTGAACGAGCCGATGCTGCTGGTGGGCACCAGTGTCGGCGTGTCGTTGGTATAGCCCGAGAAGTCGTGGTCGAGCACGGTCTGGTTGTAGATGTAGTTCAGCAGGTTCTTCTGGAACACGGCAACCGCCACATAACTCGCCTTGCCGAAATACTTCTCCCATGACAGATCGGTGCCCACGGCGACATAGGGACGCAACTGCGTATTGCCACCGCTGCCGGACCACAGTACCTGGCCCGCGGCCGGACCATCCTTGATCTCGGATACGCTGGCGGACGAAGCCACCTTCTCGTCGTCGATGCGGCCGCGGGCCATGGTCTTGGCCAGGCCGAAACGCAGGTATTGGCGGTCGCCGATCCTGGCCACCAGATTCAGGCTCGGCAGCACGTTGTTGTAAGAGGAGCCGCCGTTGAGGGTGCCCACCAGCGTGTCACCGTCGGTTTGCAGTGCGCTGGACGATTGGTTCGTGTGCACGAACTGCACGCCGACATTGCCGCGCAGCGGAATGCCTGCCACGGTGGTTTCGATGTTGAACTTGGCATAGGCCAGCGGAACCTTTTCCTCCACCGTGTAATTGCGGCTCCAGTCGCCCGCGCCGTTTTTCGGGGTCAGGTAGAACTGGCTGTACAGCGCACCGAGCACGTTGTAATTGAGGATGCCTGGAATGCCGCCATAACCCAGCGAAGTCGGGTTGTAGAGCAGGCCGGGATCGATCGGCGTGCTGTAGTGGTTCTGGTATGTGTCCAGGGTGGAGCCATTGCCGTCCAGCCAGGCGAAGTCGACGTCGGCATGCTTGGCCTTGGTGCGATCGGAATAGTCCAGGCCCAGATCCATGCTGCTGAAGATCCAGCCCAGCGGATGACTCACCTGCAGGCGCAGGGCATTGATCCGGTCGCTCTGCCGGTCAAACTCCTCGCGACCGTTGTAGCCGTAGTTGTCCGGGTCGGTGAAGACCATCGTGGCCGGATCGCTCAAGTCGACGGCCGGCGTGAAATCCGGATAGCCATTGCCCGCCGGGGTGTCGAACGCGGCGCTGGTGAGGGCGCCATTGGCCAGGCCGGTGAACAGGTAGGCGTCATGCAGTTTCACCGTGGCGGAGGAGGTCGACAGGTCGGCCGTGGCCGTCCAGTCGCCGAGATAGAAGATGTTTTTCCAGCCGATCGAATACAGCTTGTCGTGCTCCTTGGTGTATTCGTTCTGCAGGATCGGCGCGATGCCGTTCACCGTTCCCGAGGTGACGATGGGGTAGGGCTGCGCAGCCGTGGTGGCCACGTTGTCGTAGGAGACGTTGTCGTAGGGGCTGCTCGACCACTGCGCGCCGTTGGTGAATTTCTTGCGGTTGAAGGTGGAGTAGTACATGTCCAGCTTGGAGTAGTAGACGTCGTTGGGCGCCCATTCGAGCACGGTCATCAGGCCGTTGCGCTTCTGATCCTGCGACTGCGCGCGCAACTGCATGCCTTCCTGCGAGATCACGTTGTCCGGCATGCCCGGCGTATGCGGGCCGCCCCAGTTCTGGTCGATGCCGGCGCTGCCGTTGTCGGCGCTCCACCACCAGGCCTGGTATTGCTTCTCCTGGATCGGCTGATCGAGCTGGGCGAAGCCGATCGCCACGCCGAGCTTGTGGTCGAAGAACTGATCGACGTAGGAGAAGCTCGCGCGGTGCCCGTTGTTGCCGGTACCGGTGCCCGGGTTGAGATTGCCGTTGCTGTCGTGCTCGCCGCGCAGATTGAACGCCATGGCACGCCCGGGCAGATCCAGCGGATTGATGGTGTGCAGGTCCACCGTGCCGGACAGGCCTTGCCCGATCACGCTGGCGTCGGGCGTCTTGTACACCGTCGCGCCATTGATCAGCTCGGCCGGATACTGATCGTATTGCACGCCGCGGTTCTCGCCGATCGTGGCCTGTTCGCGGCCGTCGAGGGTGGTGCCGGCGAAGTCGGGCGAGAGGCCGCGAATCGAGATCGCGCTGGCCTGGCCGTCCACCCGCTGCGTGGCCAGGCCCGGCAGGCGCGAGAGGCTGTCGGCGATGCTTACATCCGGCAGCTTGCCCAGATCTTCCGGCGCGATCGCTTCGACGATGTCGTTCGAATTTTCCTTCACCTTCAGCGCGCTCTGGATACTGCCGCTGATGCCGGTCACCACGACCTTGTTGAGGTCGGTGACTGCTGGTTTCGGCTTCTTGCCGGTGTCCCTGGTTGTCGTGGCGTTCGAGCTGGCGGTTGTCTGCGTGTCAGGTGCGGCTTGTGTCCGGGGCTGGTCGGCTGACTCCTGTGCCAGAGCCATGGGCGAGGTCATCATGAGCAGCAGCGCGGCACTGCAGGCAGCGGCCAGAGCGCGTGGGCGTGATGAAGTGGCATGCGCGAGTTGGGCTATCGACGAACGACAACGATTCATGGGTTTCCTCCTTGGTAACTCGGTTGCGGTTCCGTCTCCCCCGACGGCCGAACGCGATGTTGCATCCATTCACGTGAGCAAGTCATCAAGAACCGACGCGCAAGATTTTGCGTTGCGCGGTGAAAGGAGGGGGCGGCATGTCGTGACGGCTTGCTTCGGCATTGAGTGTGGTGGTGCGGCGCTGCTTGCCGAGCGTCGCTGGCGGCATAACCCGATGCTCACATCTCGATAAGCGAGGTGAAAGCAAATCAGTTCAAACTGGTGTCATGTCCCTGATCCATATTGTTCGCTACCTTGTTGCCGCACCGCCTGCAGGCGTCGCTGCGCTGAAACAGGCCGGCGCGTGGGATGTATGCCGGCGCAAGGCGGTAGCCGCTGCCCTGGGCCGAATGTTTCGTCGGGTAGGTGGTGCGCTGTGTGAACCCGGTGGCCTGCCCCGCGACGGCATCCATCGGGTGCTGGTGTGTCGCCCGAATCACCGGCTTGGCAACAGCGTGCTGATCAGCCCGCTGATATCGGAAATCGAGGCGCTTTATCCCGGCGCGGAAATTGATGTGCTGGGCAGTCACGCCACCGAAACCCTGTCTGCCGAGCGATTCCGGATCCACCAGGTTTTTGTATTGCCGCGGAAGATTGCGCGGCATCCCTGGACGTCGATACGCGCGTTGCGTGCATTGCGACGGTGCCGCTATGACCTGGCCATCGACGCCTGCAATGGCTCACAGTCCGGCCGCATCGTGCTGGCCATGGCGCAAGCTCGGTACAAGCTTGGCTTCCCCGATCCTTTGCTGAATCCGGCCTCGGCATGGCATGCGCTTGCATGGCCGGATCATCTGGCGCACCGGGGCGTGTTCCTGTTGCGTAAGGCTTATGCCGGGGTGACGGCGTCGGTCTATCCGCCACTCAATCTCGAGGTGACTGTCGGCGACAGGTGCCAGGCAGCAGCCGTGCTGACTGCCGTTTGTGGAGGCTTGCGCAGACAACCCGGCGCCACAGTCGCCATCTTCCCCAATGCCACGGGAGCCAAATGCTACGGTGAGCAGTGGTGGGCGCAGTTTGTGGATACTTTTCAATCGCTGTGTCCGCAGGCAATGCTGGTGGATCTGCTGGCGGCGCATGGGCGCTCGCAACTGGGTTCGCGGCTGACTCCGTTCTACTCGCAGAACCTCCGTCGGCTGGCTGCGATGATTGCCTGCATGGATGGATTCATCAGTGCCGATTGTGGCGTCATGCATCTGGCCGCGGCGAGCGGGACACCCACCCTTGGGCTGTTTTCGGTTACTGACCCGGTCAAGTACGCACCTTACGGCGGCGCCAACGCGGCGCTGGATACGCGCGAGATGAGCCCGGTGTCTGCCGCGACCGCTGCCGCGCAGTGGTTCGGTGCGGTGATGACGGCACGAGCAAATGCCGATGCCGCCATGGTTGGTGCCGAGCGAGTCGTTTCGTCTCTGGCGGCCTCGTAGGCACATCCGCCATGCGCAGTGTTCCCGTGCATGGCGGATCATCGCGTCTTGCTGTTTGCCTTGCCGGGATCAGGGTCGGCCGACAGTGAGGATGCTGAAGCTGTCCGGTTCCATCGTGCGGCGACCGTTGGCCTGGCGGGTCTTGCCCGGTTTTGCGGCGGAAAGATATAGCCGGTGCAGCCTGGGATCCAGCGTCGCGGTGCGCGCACTGACCTGGGTGGCGATGGTGCTGGTGACGCGGTAGTGGTCGGGAGTGTCTTCATGCACCGCGGTCACGGTGCCGCTCTCGCCATTGGAACTGTAGATCATCGATTCGGCTGGATCGAATGCCACCGCGTCGGGGCCATCGCCAATGGGCACGGTGGCGACGTGGTGGCCATCGATCGCGTCGGTGACGGACATCACCTGGTTGTCGCACACCGAGAACAGGCGGTGATGCGGGATATCGATGGCCAGGCCGCTGGGTGACTGGCACGGCGCCAGTGGCCACACGTGCAGCACTTTGTTGCCGTTGGTATCGATCTCGACCAGCTCGGATTTGTCCTCGATGTTGTTGTAGATGTGGCCGGCGCCGTCGGATACCGCGAACTCCGGTTTGCCCGGCAGGGCGATGGTGGCGATCACGGCATGCGTCGCCGGGTCGATCACGCTGGCGTTGTCGCTGTGGCCGTTGAAGGTGTATACGTGCTTCGACGCATCGTCGTAGATGATCGCGTCCGGGTTCTTGCCGGTGCCGGCAATGGTGGCCAACGTTTTCAGCGTGGTCAGGTCAAATTCGGTCACTGAAGCAGCTTTGCCATTGCTGGTGAAGCCGCGGTTCAGGCTCGGTGCCAGCGCGATGCCGTGCACGCCGGGGGTGTTGTCGATGGTGCCGATCTGCTTGTGCTGGTCGACAGCGATCACCAGCACGCGATCGCCACGGCTGACGAACAGATGGCGATGCGGGGCATCGAAGCTGAGGTAATCCCAGCCACCCGGGCCACCCAGCGGCAGCGTCGACAGCAGTCGTGGCACCGGTTGCGCGGCGTGAGAAGCCAACGGCAGCATCAGCAGTGCGAGCGAAGCAGGCAGAACGGAACGAAGCAGCTTTTTCATGACGGGCACCTGTGGGTGGGGCGGGAAGGAATCAGCGCGTGGGCAGGATGTCTGGGAAACTCAGGTGGTCGCGACATCGCGACGACGCAGCAGCGAATACAGCACCGGCATCACCAGCAGCACCAGCGGCAGCTGCAGCAACATGCCGGAGATGATCGCCACCGCCAGCGGCTGCTGCATCTGCGAACCCTGGCCGAGCGCCAGGGCCAGCGGCAGCAGGGTCAGGATCGCGGCGAGGGTGGACATCAGGATTGGCCGGGTGCGGTGTTTGCCCGCTTCGTGCAGGGCGCCGTGCAGGGCGATGTTCTCCTCGGCATCCTTGAGCTCGGAGAAGTAGAAGATCGCCACCTCGGTGACGATGCCGACGATCATCGTCATGCCCATCATCGAGGAAATGTTCAGCTCGATGCCGCTCAGCCACAGCCCGGCAAACACTCCCGGTAACGCCAGCAGCGGCATCGCCATGATCGCCAGCGCCACGCGGAAGCTTTCGTACAGGAACAGCAGCAGGGTGAATACCAGCGCGATCGCCGCCAGCATCACGATGGTCAGGCCGCGGAAGGCCGCCTGCTGCTGCTGATACACGCCACCAAGTTGATAGAACATGCCCTTCGGCAACAGGCCGGGCCGGGCCAGCGCGTGCTTGACGTCGACGATCACCGCGCCGAGGCTGCGCCCGCTGATGCGCCCAGTCACCGCCACCATGCGCTTGAGGTTGTCGCGGGTGATTTCCGGCTGGCCCTGCACCTGCTTCAGCGTGGCCACCTGCGACAACGGAAACAGATGGCCGTCCGCGGCGCGGATCGGCAGCGCCGAGACCTGGTCGAGCCGCTGATGTGCACCGTCCGGCAGACGCACGCGTACGCCGACCACCTTGCCTGCGACCGGCAACTGCGCGGCGACGGTGCCATCGATCGCGGCGGCAACCTGGTCGGTGACCGCGACTGGATCGAGTCCTTGCAGCGCCGCCTTGGCCGGGTCGACCTGCACGGTCAGCGCGTCGCCGGCCGGGTTGATGCCGTCGAGCACGCCGACCACGCCATTGATCTTGCCGATCGCGGCAGCAACCTTGCCGGCGGTGGCGTCAAGCTGGTCAGGATCGTCGCTGTAGAGCTGCACCTCGATCGGTTGCGGCACCGCCACCAGATCGCCGATCAGGTCCTCCATCAACTGTGCCAGATCGATGTCCAGTCCGGGCACCTGCTTTTCCACCGCCGTGCGCACCTGGGTCATCACCTCTTCGGTCGAAGGGCGCGAGCCGCTCTTGAGGCGGACGAAGAAGTCGCCCTGATTCGCTTCGGTGAGACCGCCGCCCAGTTGCAGGCCGGTGCGCCGCGAGTAGGTGTCCACATAGGGGTTGGCGCGGATGATCGTCTCGACCTGATTGAGCAGGCGATTGGTTTCCGCCAGCGAGGTGCCGGGTTTGGACAGGTAGTCGAGGATGAAGCCACCCTCGTCCATCTTCGGCATGAAGCCGGTGCCGACCCGGGTATAGGCAAAGCCGCCGACCAGCAACAGCGGCACAATCAGCAGCAGAACAAGCAATGGACGCTTGAGCCAGCGCGCCAGCACGCGGTGATAGCCATCCATCATGCGCGTGGTGAAGCGCGATGGCGGATGTTCGGCCAGATGGCGTTGATCGAGAAAGCGTTCGGCCAGCAACGGCACGGCCACCCAGGTCAGCAGGTAGGAAATGATCAGCGCACTGGCCATGGTCAGCGACAGCGCCTTGAAGAACGCGCCGGTGACACCGGACAGGAACGCCAGCGGCAAAAAGATCACCACGGTGGCGGCGCTGGAACCGGTCAACGGGCGGGTGAACTCCCATGCGGCGCTGGCGATGCGTTCATGCACGTGGCCCTCACCCTGGTTGAGCCGGCGCATGATGTGCTCAAGCATCACGATCACGTCATCGATGATCAGCCCGACCGCGGCGGCCATGCCGCCCAGGGTCATCATGTTGAAGCTCATGCCGAGCACGCGCAGCAGCAGCACGGTGATCGCCAGCACGGCCGGCACCACGATCAGCGCGATCAGGATCACCCGCGTGTTGCGCAGGAACACGAACAGCACCAGCCCGGCCAGCACGATGCCGATCAGGATCGCGTCGCGCACGCTGCTGGCGGCGGCGGTGACCAACTGGGTCTGGTCGTACCAGTTGGCGACCCTCACCCCTGCCGGCATCTGCGGCGCGAAATCGGCGAGGTGCTGCTTCACATCCTTGGCGATCTGCACGCTGTTGCCGGCCGGCTGCTGGTAGACCTGCAGCAACACGGCGTCCTGCCCGTCGGCGTTGACCCGGATCCACTGCGGCACGTGGCTCAGGCTGACCCGCGCCACGTCACCCAGTCGCACCACTCCACCGGGGCCTGCACGCAACACGATGTTGCTCAGCGTGGCAATGGTCTTCGGCTGGTTGTCGGCCAGCAGCAGGTAGAGCTTGTAGTGATCGGAGACGCGTCCCATCGCCTGGATCGTGGCGGCGTGGCTGACCGCGGCTGATACCTCGGCCAGACTCAGATTCAGTGCACGCAATTTTCCCGGATCGACGTCGGCGTGGAACTCGCCCACCTCGCCGCCCTGCACGTCGACGTGGGCGACGCCGTTGATACCGCTCAGCAGCGGTCGCAACTGGTACTCGGCCAGGTCGTGCAGCGCACTCGGCGACAGCGTGTGCGAGCGCAGGCTGTAGGCCAGCACCGGGAATGTGGTGGGATCCATGCGCCGGGTCGCCACCTGGGTGCCGACCGGCAATTGCGGCAACACCTGGCTCGCCGCGCCGTTGACCTCCTGCAATGCGCCGGCCATGTCGGCGCCCCAGTCGAAGGTGATCGCGATATCCGCGCTGCCACGGCTGGTGGTGGAACGCACGTCACGTACGCCGCGCACCCGGCGCACCGCTTCTTCGACCGGCGTGGTCACCTCGATCGCCATCTGGTCGGCCGGACGGTCGCCTGCATCCAGGGTCAGCTGCACGCGCGGAAAAGCCACGTTGGGGAACAGCGCGACCGGCATCAGGAACGCGCTGGCGATGCCGCCGATCGCCAGCATCAGGGCCAGGAACAGCAGCGAGCGCCGATGCAGTTGCATCCAGGCGGTGAGGCTCATTTGGCCGACTCCCGTACCGCATCGCCATCGTTGAGTTCATACACACCCAACACGATGACCCTGGCTTTGGGATCGATCGAACCTTCCACGCCAACGGGATCCCCCTGCGCACTGCGCAAGGTCACGTCGATCCGTTTGGCGTGACCTTTTTCGACCTGGAACAGGAAGTCGCCGTGTTCGTCATGCAGCACGGCGGCACGTGGCACCGACCATGCCGTGAAGTCTGCGGCATGAATCTGCGCATCCAGTGGTGCGCCCGCGATCAGGCTGGCGCTGGCGGCGGCGGGCAATTCGACCTGGGCATTGAGCAGATGGGTCTGCGGGTCAATCGACTGGCCGACCATGCGCAGCGTGCCGACAAGGGTTTGCCGTGCGCCGTAAACCGACTGCAACTGTACCGACATGCCCGGACGCAGGCGCGGGCCATCATCCGGTTGTACACCGAGCAGGGCGAGCAGGGCATGCGTCGGGGTGAAGTTGAGCAAGGGCGCGTTTGCAGCCACGCGTTCGCCCAGCGCGACCTGCAGGCCAGTGACCACGCCATCGGCCGGTGCACTGACGGTTTCGCTGGCGGCACCGCCGCCAAGTGCACGCTGTGCGTCGAGTGCCGACTGTGCATCGGCCAGCGCCTTGCGCGCGCTGGCCAGCTGCGACTGGGTGGCCAGCCGCTGCGACGCCAGCTGTTCGGTGCGTTTGAGCTCGCCCCGGGCGACGGTCAGTGCGGTCTGCGCCTGCTGATAGGCACTGTGTGCTGTCGGATCCGGGGTAATCGTCAACAGCGGCTGGCCACGTTTCACATTCTGTCCCGCCGCCACCTGCAGGGCGGTGACCTGGCCGCCGTGGGCCAGGCTGATCGAGCGCGAATGCTGCGGATCGCCGGCAGCACTGCCCCAGGCTTCGATGCTGTCGTGGAACGTTTGTTGTACCGGTGCTGCGGTGGTGACCGCGACCTCACCCGCCGGTGTCGCAGCTTCGTCTTCATCCGGCGTCGTCTTGCTGCAGCCGAGCAACAGGCCACACAGCAGGATGGCACACAGAGCGGACAGGATCACGAAACGGTTCATGGTGTGGCTGCTTTGGTTGAGACGGGATGGAAAGTGGTCAAGTCGGTATTGCCGAGCAGGGCTTGCAGTGCGATGGATTGACGGGCGTGCTCCTGCCGTGTGGCGAGCAGGTCGAGATCGGCGCTGAGCGCATTGCTGCGGATCGCCAGCCAGGTTGGCCAGTCCAGCGTGCCGGCATGCCATGCCCGTTCGGCGGCGCTGCGCGACTGATCCAGCTCGTGCGCATGGGCATGCAGTTGTGCGATCTGCCGATCCAGTGTGGCGAGATCGTTGTGGATACGCTGAATGTCGCCACGCGTGGCCAGCACGCGCGCCGCATAGTCGTCATGCAATTGCAGGCGTGTGGCACGCTCGATCGCGATATTGCCGCGATTGCGATCGAACAGCGGAAGGTTGATGCCGATGCTGAAACCATTCGTACGCACCGCGCTGGTATCGCGGGCAGTGTTGAAGCCGATGTTCAGCGCGGGGAACTGGGCCAGGATCGCACCGCGCAATTTCGCCTGTTGTGATTCGTAGCCGGCCCGCAGCGCCAGCAGGTCGGGGCGTCGCCGCGGCAGGTCATCCAGAGCTGCCTGCAGCTCGGCAGCTGTCGGCGTGGCGCGGTAAGGCGCGCCGACCAGCTGCAGCGGTGCATCCGGTGCCAGTCCCAGCAACAGATGCAGGTCGCCTTCGGCCTGGTGTTGTGCGATCGCATTGTCGGCCAGCCGCTTGTGCACGTCGGCCTCGGCGCCCAGGCCGGCACTGGCGTTGTCGTAGGTGAGGTTGCCTGCCTTCAATGCCGCGCGGATGTAGCCGCCGAGCGCATCCAGCGCGACCTGCTCCTGTTCGAGTCGGTTGTGTTGTGCGTGCAGGTTCTGTACCTGGTCGAACAGCAGCCGCGCCTGTGCCACCGTCTGCCATTCGGCCCACAGCAGGTCGAGGTTGACCTCGCGGGCCTGGTTGTGCGCCGCCGCCTTGCGCGAGGAGCGGGTGAGCAGGGCGCCAATGTCCTCGCTGAGCCCGAGGCTGTAGGCGGTAGTCAGGCCAGCCGTCCGATGACGCGGGAAGTCAGTGGACAAGGCGAGCTGGGGATCAGGCAGCAGGCCGGCCGCGAAAGCCTGTGCGCGGGCAAGGCCGAGCGCATCGCGCTTGAGCTTGAGTTCCGGGCTGTTGGCTACCGCCAGCATCGCCACTTCGGTGACGTCCAGACCGTCCGACGGATCGAAGCGATGGGTCGACAGCGTCGGCAGCGGCATGGCCGATGCGGGTACGCTGAGTTGCGTCACGCTGGATGCGCCGTGGCCATTACCCAGAGGCAGGCTGGCATAAGTGGCACAGCCGGTCAGGATCAGCGTGGCGCAGCTCAACAGGATCATTCCCAAGCTGGCGCGCAGATGGATGGCAACGATCCGGCATCGCCGCATGACAGGGTTTGTCGATGCCGGGTTTGCACGCGGGCGAATGGAGAACACGTCGGAGGTGTAGATCACGGAGGTCATTTGAAATGGTGGATGAAACCGACCTGGAAGCCTCCCGGCAACCATCCGAGGATCAAGGGTGAATGTCGATGCGTTGCCCACAAGCCCACTCCGGTGCCGATGGCCGCGCCAAGCAGGACATCACTTTGCCAGTGACCGCGGGTCTTTACCCTGGCCACGGCATCGTAGGCCGGCAACAGCGCCAGCGCATACACCGCAGGGTGATCGTGACCGTAGTTCACCACGAATGGAGTGATCGCGGCGGAGATTGCGGCGACCTCGCCACTGGGAAAGCTTTGCGCGCGGGTACCGGCAAAGAAGCGGTCGGGGTCGCTGGTCTGCGACGGGCGTTCGCGCTGGAACGTCAGCTTGAGGCCCTCCGTGCCGACGCTGGTCACGACGAGCGCGTCCACGGAACGCCAGAAGGTATCGCCGAGTTTGTCCTGATCGCCGAAGGTCAGTGCACCCCCGACTGCCGTGATGACGGAGCCATACATCAGCGCGGTCTGATTCGAGCGCTTCCAGATGCCGCTGTTGTCATAGTGGATGCGGTGGTCGATGCCGAGCGGGCCACCGGATGCCAAAACAACCGCCGGGAACAGCGTGAAGGTGGTGACCAACCAAGATCGCAGAGCGTGCATGTCATCCTCCCGACCGGCCGGATCGAGCCGGCCTGTGAACATCGCAAGCTACACGGAGCAACTTTGTGTTTGCTTAGAAGACCCTTGCGTCCTGATGCCGCATGCGCGAATCGCGGTTGCCGGAAAGGGCGCCGAAAGACAGTTTTCCTACGATGCATGCGATTACTGCTGACGTGAGCTCGTGATGTCCGAGTCTGGCTGGACCATCCTGTGTGATTTCGACGGCACCATTTCCGTCGAGGACGTGATCGACTCGTTGCTCGACCGCTTCGGCCGTCCAGGTTGGGAGGTGCTGGAGCAGGACTGGCGCAGCGGGCGCATCGGCTCGCGCGAATGCATGGCCGGTCAGGTCGATTTGCTGCAGATGACCCGCGACGAGCTGGACACGCATCTGGCCGGGTTGTGGATCGATCACGCGTTTCCGGGGTTCGTGGCGAAGGCGCGGGAGATGGGCGTGCCGATCCGCGTGGTCAGCGACGGGCTCGACTATGCGATCCACCAGATCCTCGGTCGCTACGGGCTGGACGACCTGCCGCTGGCGGCGAACCACCTCGCGCCGGCCGAACCGCCGAAGCAGTGGCAGCTGACCTCGCCGTTCCAGGCCGAGGGTTGCCGCAGCGGTACCTGCAAGTGCGCCTGCGTCGCGCAGGCCCGCACGGGCGGCGCGAAGACCTTGCTGATCGGCGATGGCGCCTCGGATTTTTGTGCCGCCGACCGCGTCGATTTCGTGTTTGCCAAGCACCGGTTGATCGAGCATTGCCGCACCACCGGCATCGACTACGTGCCGATCACCGGCTTCGAGGATGCGCTGGAGTTCCTGCCGAAGTTGCTCGACGGCAGCCTGGCCAGTCACCGCCACCACGTGCCCGCGCTGGCCTGATTCCCGCCGCGCCGCGTTCCGCTTTCCGACTTTCCCCTTTCCGCATCACCCCGGACGATCCTCCATGAAAATCGACAAGACCGCCGCCGGCTTCATCGACGACGCGCAACTGCTCGCCGACGAGGCGAAGTACAGCTCCTTCGGCGACACGGTGCATTACGTGGACCCGCCGAAGATCTTCCGCCACGGCGAGGGCAGCTACATGTTCGACACCGAGGGCACGCCGTTCCTCGACCTGCAGATGTGGTACTCGGCGGTCAACTTCGGTTACGGCAACCCGCGCCTCAACAACGTGCTGAAAGCGCAGATCGACCGCCTGCCGCAGGTCGCCAGCCAGTACCTGCACCAGACCCGCATCGAGCTGGCCAAGACGGTGGCGCTGGATGCGAAGAAGAAGTTCGGCCTCGACGGCCGCGTGCATTTCAATGTGGGCGGTGCGCAGGCGATCGAGGACTCCCTGAAGATCGTGCGCAATGCCTGCAACGGCAAGAGCCTGATGTTCGCGTTCGAAGGCGGCTACCACGGCCGCACCCTGGGCGCCTCGTCGATCACCTCCAGCTATCGCTATCGCCGCCGCTTCGGCCATTTCGGCGAGCGCGCGATGTTCCTGCCGTTCCCGTATCCGTTCCGCCGGCCGAAGGGCATGACGCCGGAAGAGTATTCGGACAGCTGTGTGCGCCAGTTCGAGCGCCTGTTCGAGACCGAATACAACGGCGTGTGGGATCCGAAGACGAACCAGTGCGAATACGCCGCGTTCTATGTCGAGCCGATCCAGGGCACCGGCGGCTACGTGATTCCGCCGGCGGGGTTCTTCAAGGGATTGAAGAAGGTGCTGGACAAGTACGGCATCCTGATGGTGTCCGACGAAATCCAGATGGGTTTCTGGCGCACCGGCAAGCTGTGGTCGATCGAGAATTTCGGCGTGACGCCGGACATCGTGGTGTTCGGCAAGGCCCTGACCAACGGCTTGAATCCGCTGTCCGGCCTGTGGGCGCGCGAGGAGCTGATCAACCCGACGGTGTTCCCGCCGGGCTCGACCCACAGCACGTTCAACTCCAACCCGCTCGGTACCGCACTGGGCCTGGAGGTGATCAAGATGGGCTACGAGCTGGACTACGAGACGACCGTGCCGAAAAAAGGTGCGCATTTCCTCGAAGGCCTGCGCGATCTGCAGAAGCGGCACAAGGAAATCGGCGACGTCGACGGCCTCGGCCTGGCGCTGCGCGCGGAAATCTGCACCGACGACGGTTTCACCCCGAACAAGGCCCTGCTGGACAGGATGGTCGACATCGGCCTGGCTGGCGACCTTGAGCACGACGGCAAGAAGATCGGCCTGGTGCTCGATGTGGGTGGCTGGTACAAGAACGTGATCACGTTTGCGCCGTCGCTGGAGATCACCCATGAGGAGATCGACCTGGCGATCAGTCTGCTGGACCAGTTGCTGACCAAGGCCAAGAAGGGCTGATGCCGAACGGTTGCGTCCGGGTAGGAGCACACCCTGTGCGCGATGCTTTTCGGCAACACGACCAGGAGCCATCGCGCACAGGGTGCGCTCCTGCATGTCGGCCCTGGTCAGGGGGCGCGTTTCAGCGCCAGCACCGCATTGAGGCCGCCGAACGCGAACGAGTTGCTGATCGCGGCGCGCACCGGCATCTGCCGGCCCACGTTCGGCACGTAGTCCAGGTCGCAGGCCGGGTCGGCCTTGTCCAGGTTGGCGGTGGGTGGCACCACGCTGTCGCGCAGTGCGCCGATCACCGCGACCAGTTCCAGCGCGCCGGAAGCACCCAGTGCGTGGCCGTGCATCGACTTGGTCGAGGACACCGCCAGACGATCCGCATGCGCGCCGAAGGTCATGCGGATCGCCCGCGTTTCGGTGGCGTCGTTGGCCTGGGTGCCGGTGCCGTGCGCGTTGACGTAGTCGACATCCTCCGGCGCC
Source organism: Rhodanobacter sp. (assembly GCA_035564915.1). Taxonomy (GTDB): domain Bacteria; phylum Pseudomonadota; class Gammaproteobacteria; order Xanthomonadales; family Rhodanobacteraceae; genus Rhodanobacter. The sequence continues at coordinate 18,601 of DATMTH010000203.1, read as the reverse complement.
AGCCCGGCCTCGGCCAGGGCCTGGCTCATCGCGGTCGAAGCGCCGATGGCATTGGGCATCACGATATCGGTGGCGTCAGCGCTCATGCCGCTGCCGGCCAGCTCGGCCAGGATCACCGCACCGCGCGCCTGCGCATGTTCCAGCGATTCCAGCACGAAGATGCCGGCACCCTCGCCAAGCACCAGGCCACGCCGGTTTGCGCTGAACGGGCGGCAGGTGTCGTCAGCCAGCACCCGCATCGCTTCCCACGCACGCATCGCACCGTAGGTGAGGCAGGCCTCGGTGCCGCCGGTGATGGCCGCATCGGCCATGTCGTAACGGATCATCTGCGCCGCCTGGATGATCGCGTGGTTGGCCGAGGCGCAGGCGCTGGCCACCGCGAAGGTCGGTCCGCGCAGGCCGTAGGCGATGCTGATCTGGCTGGCCGAGGCGTTGGTCATCAGCCGCACGATGGTCAGTGGATGGGTACGCTGGGCATTCTCCGCATACAGCCGGCGGCTCTGTTCGTCCTGGGTGGTCTCGCCACCGACCCCGGTGCCCACCACCACCGCCGTGCGCAGGCCCAGTTCGGGCTGGCTGAAATCGATGCCGGACTGCTCGATCGCCTCGCGCGCCGCGTGCAATGCGAATTCCGAGGTGCGGTCGAGCAGGGGCAGGGTGCGTTCGTCGATGTTCGCAGCGGGGTCGAAACTGGCCGGCACCTGCGCCGCGATCTTCAGCTTCAGGCGGTCGGCGTCAGGATGCTGCAGCGGGCCGATCCCGCTGCGGCCCTCGCGCAGACCGTGCCACAGGGTTTCGGCGCCGACGCCCAGCGGGCTGATCGCGCCCATGCCGGTGATCACTACCCGGCGCAGCGACACACTGGACATCATGCGTTTCCTTCGCCGCCGGCGGCCTTGTCTTCCAGCCCCTTCTGCACCGCGTCGAGCAGGCTCTGCGCGGTGTCGCTGTCGAAATTGGCACCTTGCTGGTCGGGGAAGTTGATGTCGAAATGCTCCTCGATGTCGAAGATCAGCTCGATCGCGTCCAGCGAGGCGATGCCGAGGTCCTTCAGGGTGGACTCGGGCTTGATCGTGGCGACGTCGATCTTGGCCTGCTTGGCAATGATCTCGAATACCTGTTGCTGGGTCGTATCGGTCATGACGAAGGTTTTCCTGGTTGTGCGCGACAATCCTGCTTTCCTCCCAGTCTAGGCAAATTTGCTTACTCATGCCTTTCATTGCGCAACTGGAACCTGATGCCTTGCTCGAAGCCTTCGTGCAGCACCCGCCGCTGGGTTTCGTGGTGGAGCGCTCGGCGCAAGGCATGCCGGTTTTCCTGGCGCCGTTCGACCTGCTGACTACGGCGGACGACGCACTGCGTCGCCGGGTCGTCGGTCTGCCCGGTTATCGCTGGTGGGGGCGGCTGCTGCGCTGGAATACGCGCTTTGCCGGCACCACGGTGTCCGAGTATGCGCCGCTGCCGGCTGCGGTGGCACCAGCCGATCTTGCACGGGGACTGAAGCAAGCCCATGGTCGCGAGTGCCGCTTGCTGGTCGTCAAGGACATCGCGCAGGAATCCCCTTTGCTCGATGACGCCGCGAATGCGCATGCGCGCGAATTCGCCGAGGCCTGCAAGGCGCAGGGCTATGTATTGCTGGAAGGGCAGGCGCTGGCATGGGTGCCGATCGACTTCGCCAGCACAGACGAATACCTGGCCCGGCTGTCGCCCGGTCGTCGGAAAAATATCCGGCGCAAGCTGCGTTCGCGCGCGGATCTGGATGTCGAGATCGTGCCTGCCGGCGACCCGCGCTTCCGCGATGAAGTGATCCTGGCGAGGTTTCAGGCATTGTTCGACAATGTCTACGAGCAAAGCGAAGTTCATTTCGATCGCCTCGGGCCGGCATTCTTCCGTGCGCTGCTGCAGGACAGCCGCAGTGGCGGCACCGTGTTCGTCTATCGTCATGCGGGCCAGATGATCGGCTGGAACCTGTGCTACGAGCATGATGGCAAGCTGATCGACAAGTATGTCGGTTTCGCCTACCCGCAGGCACGCCAGCACAATCTGTATTTCGTCAGCTGGATGCACAATCTCGACTATGCGCTTCAGCGTGGTCTTGCCCATTACGTGGCGGGCTGGACCGATCCGCAGGTGAAATCCTTCCTCGGTGCCAGCATGACCTTCACGCGCCACGCGGTATATGCCCGCAACCCGCTGCTGCGCATGCTGTTGCGTCGGCTGGGCAGCCATTTCGAAAGCGATCGCCAACTGCTGGCGGTGGAGTCCGGGGATGAATGATCTGACCCGAAGACCCATCGTGCTCGACATCGATCATTCGGTCGGCGCGCTGCCCGATCGCCTGGTGCTGCCGCTGGAACACTGGCAGGAGTCGATCCGCTTTGCCTGTTCGCTGGCGACCATGCGGCGTTTCGGCACCATGCTGGACGAGGTGTTGCCGGCCGAATACGGCACGGTGTTCATGGGCAGCGGCGACTTTCATCATCTGAGCTGGCCGTTGATCGCGCGGCTGCCGGCGAGTCGGTCATTCCAGGTGGTGGTGCTGGACAACCACCCGGACAACATGCGCTTTCCGTTCGGCGTGCATTGTGGTTCATGGGTGCGCAAGGTGGCGTTGCTGCCGCAGGTCAGTGCGGTGCATGTACTGGGCATCACCTCGCCCGACATCGGTGGCGGTCATGCGTGGGAGAACTATCTGACGCCGTTGCGTCGTGGCAAGTTGCGCTACTGGAGTATTGGCGTGGACACCGGCTGGGCGAGCCGGTTCGGGCTTGAGCATGCTTTTCGCGGATTTGATACGCCTGATGCGCTGGTCGACGCTTTCATCCGGTTCCAGCGTACGCAGGCAACCCCGGCGTATCTGTCGATCGACAAGGACGCGTTCGCTCCCGAAGTGGCGCAGACGAACTGGGACCAGGGGCGCCTGCTGGCGACGCATGCGCTGGCGTTGATCGGCAGCTTGCAGCATGGCCTGGTTGGCAGCGATATCAACGGCGAGGTGTCGCACTACAACTACCGCAGTTGGTGGAAGCGTCGGCTGTCGGCGATGGATGAGCAGCCGCAGATTGATCCGGAGATGCTGGCTGGCTGGCAAGCTCAGCAGCATGCATTGAACCTGCAATTGCTCGACGCGATCGAGGCGTGTCGGGCCTGACGATACGGCCGCAGTGTTTCGGCACGAGGCTCATATCCGGTTGGACAGTGCGCGCATGCACTTCATTCGGCCTGCGTGCAATTGGCCGCCTGGGCCGGCGTGGCCGCCGCGCCGCGGATGCGCCCCGCATTGGAGACCACCACGCTCAATGCCGTGTCGCTTCCCGATTCGCAGAACAGCAAGGTGACATTGCTGCCGCTGGCGCTGCCATCGGGCATGAAGCGCACGTCGTGGCGGCCGCTGCTGCTGGTGATGTCGAGTCTGGCGGAGTAGGCGGCGCCGGTGTAGAAAGGATCGCCATCGGGCTGGTGATCGCCGTTGGCATCGTGAGCAAGCAGCCAGCCATCATCCCAGCGTGTGCCACCGCTGCAGTGTCGGCCATCCGGGCTGGGGCAGAAAAGGGTGCGCCTGCCACTGGCAATGGCCATGCCGCGCGCATGTCGCAGGGCGGCGATGAAATCGGTTTGCGCCACCCGCAACTGGTTCCGGCCCAGCAGGTGTTGCAGTGACGGCACGGCGATACCGGTCAGCAAGGCGGCGATGACCAGTACCATGATCTGCTCGATCAGACTGAAGCCGTGCTGAAGCGGGGATGCCCCGAAGACCCTGGTCACTGTCATGCGGCTGCCTCCTGCGCCGTGCGATGGGTTCATGCTAGATCGCAGGCAGGCGCAGGGTAGTGGCCCCGTGATGGCAACGTTGTGGGTCTTTGCTGACGGATGTTGTCAGCAGGCCTGATTTAAAATGACTCGACGCACCCACATCTGTAGCCGATGACTGACTGTTTCCAACTCGTTGCTCCCTATCAACCTGCCGGTGACCAGCCGCAGGCCATCGCGCGGCTGGCTGCGGGCTTCGAGGCCGGCCTGGCCGCGCAGACCCTGCTCGGCGTCACCGGCTCGGGCAAGACCTACACCATCGCCAACGTGATCGAGCGCGTGCAGCGGCCGACCATCGTGATGGCGCCGAACAAGACGCTGGCGGCGCAGTTGTACGGCGAGTTCAGGGAATTCTTTCCGCACAACGCGGTGGAGTATTTCGTCAGCTATTACGACTACTACCAGCCGGAAGCCTACGTGGTGGCGTCCGATACCTTCATCGAGAAGGATGCCTCGATCAACGAGCACATCGAGCAGATGCGACTGTCGGCGACCAAGGCGCTGCTGTCGCGGCGCGATTCGATCATCGTGGCGACGGTATCGGCGATCTACGGCCTGGGCAATCCGGAGGATTACCTGAGTCTGCGGCTGATCCTGGCCACCGGCGAACGGATCGACCAGCGCAAGCTGATCCACCAGCTGACCGAGTTGCAGTACACCCGCAACGAGATGGAACTGCGCCGCGGTACTTACCGGGTACGCGGCGAGATCGTCGACGTATTCCCGGCCGAATCCGAAACCGAGGCGCTGCGGATCGAGCTGTTCGACGGGGAAGTGGAAAAGATGGCGTTGTTCGACCCGCTGACCGGCGAGACGATTCGCAAGGTGCAGCGCTATACCGTCTACCCGCGCACGCATTACGCCAGCACGCGCGAGAGCGTGCTCAATGCGATCGAGACGATCAAGGTCGAGCTGAAGGACCGGCTGGAATACCTGTATCGCGAAAACAAGCTGGTCGAGGCGCAGCGGCTGGAGCAGCGCACCCGTTTCGACCTGGAGATGATGGCCGAGGTCGGTTATTGCCAGGGCATCGAGAATTACTCGCGTCACCTGACCCGGCGCGAACCGGGCGAGCCGCCGCCGACCCTGTTCGACTATCTGCCGGCCGACGGCATGCTGGTGGTCGACGAATCGCACGTCACCGTGCCGCAGCTTGGGGCGATGTACAAGGGCGACCGCTCGCGCAAGGAGACCCTGGTGGAATTCGGTTTCCGGCTGCCGTCGGCGATGGACAACCGGCCGCTGCGCTTCGAGGAATGGGAGGCGCGCGTGCCGCGCGCGATCTACGTTTCGGCCACGCCGCGCGGCTACGAGCTGGACAAGTCCGGCGACGCGGTGACCGAGCTGGTGGTGCGCCCGACCGGCCTGGTCGACCCGGAAGTCGAAGTGCGCCCGGTGCGCACCCAGGTCGACGATCTGCTCAGCGAGGCACACAAGCGCATCGCGATGGGTGATCGCGTGCTGGTCACCACGCTGACCAAGCGGATGGCCGAGAATCTCACCGAATACCTGGCCGAGCACGACATCAAGGTACGTTACCTGCATTCGGACATCGAGACCGTCGAGCGCAGCGAAATCATCCGCGACCTGCGCCTGGGCGAATTCGACGTGCTGGTCGGCATCAACCTGTTGCGCGAAGGCCTGGACATGCCCGAGGTGTCGCTGGTGGCGGTGCTGGATGCGGACAAGGAGGGCTTCCTGCGTTCCACCGGCTCGCTGATCCAGACCATCGGGCGCGCCGCCCGCAACGTGCGCGGCAAGGCGATCCTGTACGCCGACAAGGTCACCCGTTCGATGCAGGCGGCGATGGACGAAACCGCCCGCCGTCGCGAGAAGCAACTGGCCTGGAACGAGGCGCAGGGCATCGTGCCGACCACCATCGTGCGGCGCATCGCCGACATCATGGAGGGTGCCCGCAGCGAGGCCGGCAATCGCCGCGGCAGCAAGTCGTCGCCACGCGGTCGCGCCGCCGTGGCTGAACAGGCCGCCGATTACGCCGGGATGAGCTCGCAGCAAGCATCAGCCTTGCTGAAAAAGCTGGAGACGCAGATGTACAAGCATGCCCAGAACCTGGAATTCGAGGATGCCGCCCGCCTGCGCGACCAGATTCACCAGTTGCGCGAGCAGGCGCTGCGCTGAGCCCGGAAAGAGGTTGTAGGCGGGATATTGTCGAGTGCCGCCGGCTCCCGTATACTGCGCGGCTCGCGTAGCTGGTCAGGCGCGATACGGGCGGTTAGCTCAGCGGTAGAGCACTACCTTGACATGGTAGGGGTCACAAGTTCGATCCTTGTACCGCCCACCACATTCCAGCCCATTGATCGAATGGGGCCAGAAGGGGAATCCGAAAGGGTTCCCCTTTTTGCGTTGGTGCCAACGGAATGCGATGCAAGATGATTTGCTGCCGTTTTCCGGGACAAGGCTGAACCGGGCGTGGCGGGAAGCATCAGCCATTCAATCGTCCGTCGTCGCGATCGCCCCGATGATTTGCTGCCGATTTCGTTGGCTGCAGGATGAGGTGATCGGGTGATCGATCAGGACGGGGCAACCTCCTCGAACATTCATTTCTGATCGGTCATCCAGTCATGCCCGCGCAACAGATCCGGATGCTGCCCGGATCGATCGGCTTTCGGGAAATTCTGTGTCGATTTGGCTTGCAGCGAATTGTCGTCGGATGTAGATTGCCCGGACAATCCGTGCGGGCACTTGATGCGTGTCAGGTGCCGGCACGCGGATCAGATCAGGAGAGCAGGGTGCTCCTGCCATCTGCAGTCCGCCCCGATGCAAGCGATATTTCGGTGGCGTCATGCAATGTCGGGTTTGCCAGGCGAAGATATCTCAAGCGCGACGCCGGGGGGCGCCAACGCTTACAGAGTCATCGTGAATGTGGTTGCTGACGCTGCAAAACTATTGTGGGTAGCAAAGGGGGTTGCACTTGGGGTCAAGCAAAGGTGTTGCCGGATTCGGATTTCGCGCGACGCGCGCTCGCCGAGTTCCCGGCATGTGCGAATCAGCCCGTTCCTCGGTTTCGCTCGGCATCGAGACCTTGATGGAGCCACGATCGACATCCTTGGTTGCGACGCCCTCGGCTGCTGATTTTCTCCCGCCGGATTTGCGCTGCGAAGATTATTAGCACTGGAAGACGGTAACCAGGTTTGGCGCGAACACGGCGCCGTAGCCGTCGAAGACATCTTGTTTCCCGGTGGCACAGAAAGCCATGCCACGCTGGAACTGATTGCTGCATCCCCAAAGCCCAAGAATCCATACCGGGAGAGTCGCATGGCCAAGCAGAGTAGTCAGAAGTTCATCGCACGCAATCGTGCGCCGCGTGTGCAGATCGAGTATGACGTCGAGGTTTACGGCGCCCAGAAAAAGGTGCAGGTACCTTTCGTGATGGGTGTCATGTCGGATCTTTCCGGCGCCAATGCCGGCGAGTTGCCGTCGGTCGAGGATCGCAAGGCGCTCGAAATCGACGTAGACAATTTCGACAGTCGCCTGCAGTCGATGAAGCCGCGGGTGACGTTTGCGGTTCCAAACACGTTGACCGGCGAAGGCAGCCTCGCGGTGGACATCACCTTCGAAAGCATGGACGATTTTTCCCCCGCGGCGGTGGCGCGAAAGGTCGACTCCGTGGCCAAGCTGCTGGAGGCTCGCACCCAGCTCGCCAATCTGGACACCTACATGGATGGCAAGGCAGGCGCGGAAAACCTGATTGCCCAGGCACTGAAGGATCCAGCGCTGCTGCAGTCGCTGGTTTCAGCGCCGAAGCCGTCCGACGACACCAACAAAGACGGGGAGTAAGCACGCATGGCAACCGAAAAACTAGCCGAACAGGGTGGCGCCACAGAAACTCTGGATGCCGGCGATTTTGCTGCGCTGCTCAGCAAGGAATTCAGGCCCAAGAGCGATCGTGCCAAGGAGGAGGTCGAATCCGCGGTTCGCACGCTTGCCGAGCAGGTGCTGAACAAATCCGACATCGTCTCCGATGATGTGGCGCAGACCATCAACGCCTACATCGCCGAGATCGATCGCAAGCTCACCGAGCAGATCAACCTGATCATGCATCACGCCGATTTCCAGAAGCTGGAGAGCGCGTGGCGCGGCCTGCACCACCTGGTCAACAACACCGAGACGGATCAGCAGCTGAAGATCCGCGTGATGAACATCTCCAAGAAGGAGTTGGCCAAGACCCTCAAGCGCTACAAGGGTACCGCCTGGGATCAGAGCCCGATCTTCAAGAAGCTGTACGAGGAGGAATATGGCCAGCTCGGTGGCGAGCCCTACGGTTGCCTGGTGGGCGACTACTATTTCGACCACAGCCCGCCCGATGTCGAGCTGCTTTCGGGCATCGCCCAGGTAGCCGCCGCTGCCCATGCGCCGTTCATCTCGGCTGCCGCCTCCACCCTGATGGGTATGGACAGCTGGAACGAACTGGCCAATCCGCGCGATCTGGCCAAGGTGTTCTCCACGCCGGATTATGCTGCGTGGCGTTCGCTGCGTGAGTCTGACGATGCCAAGTACATCGGCCTGACCATGCCACGCACGCTGGCCCGTCTGCCTTACGGTTCGAAGACCGAACCGGTCGAGGAATTCAATTTCGAGGAAGACACCTCCGGCGCCGATTCGTCCAAGTACACCTGGCAGAACGCGGCTTATGCGATGGCGGTGAACATCAACCGCTCGTTCAAGGAATACGGCTGGTGCTCGCGCATTCGCGGCATCGAGTCTGGCGGTGCGGTGGAAGGCCTGCCGGCGCACACCTTCCCGACCGATGATGGCGGCGTGGACATGAAGTGCCCCACCGAGATCGCGATCACCGACCGTCGCTCGGCCGAACTGGACAAGATGGGCATGATGCCGCTGGTCCACCGCAAGAATTCGGACATGGCTGCCTTCATCAGCGCACAGTCGCTGAGCAAACCGGACGAGTATGACGACCCGGATGCGACCGCCAATGCGGCACTTGGAGCCCGTCTGCCGTACATGTTCGCCTGCTGTCGTTTTGCGCATTACCTGAAATGCATCGTGCGCGACAAGATCGGATCATTCAAGGATCGCGATGCGATGGAGCGTTGGCTGACATCATGGATCAACCAGTATGTGGATGGCGATCCGGCCAACTCGAGCGAGGAGACGAAGGCCCGCAAGCCTTTGTCAGCAGCGGAAGTGGTGGTTGAAGAGGTGGAAGGAGCTCCGGGGTTCTACACGTCAAAGTTTTTCCTCAAGCCGCATTATCAGTTGGAAGGGCTGACTGTTTCCTTGAGGCTGGTGTCTCGCCTGCCGTCGGCAGCAAAGAGCTGATGTATCTGGCAGATGTTCGTTCCATGGTTTTATGACGCAAGCGGTTACATGCACTGGCACCGGATCATCCACGACATGCGCGGGATCCATCCGGTTCAACTGATCAATAACAGACAAGGAGAATTCTCATGGCATTAGACATGCATTTGGAGATGAAGGGTGGGTCGGTCACCTATACCGGTGAGTCGAAGCACAAGAAGCACGCAGGCAAGATCCAGATTCTGGCGTGGTCGTGGGGCATGTCGCAGAGTGGCTCGTTCGGCCATGGCAGCGGCGGTGGCGCCGGCAAGGCAAACGTGCAGGACATCAGCGTCACCAAATACGTGGACAAGAGCTCGACGCAGTTCATGAAGGCCTTGACGACCGGTGCCCATGCAGACAGCGCGATCCTGTATGTCTCCAAGGCGGGCGGCACCCAGGACGACTATCTGAAAGTCACGCTTACCAGTGTGATGGTGACCAGCTACAGCACGGGCGGGTCGGGTGGCGAAGACATGCTTACCGAGAACATCTCGCTTGCCTTCGCGAAGTTCGAGGTCGCCTACTCTGCACAGGACGACAAGGGTGCGGTCAAAGAGGCGGGGACTGTTTCTTACAGCGTCGAGGAAGTCGCGTAAGCCAACCCGACAGCCTTGGCTTTTGACCGGGGTGAATCCCGGGGCTCCGCCAGAGTGTTCCTGTGGTTGAACGCATTCCGCACGACATGAAAGTCGTGCCGTGGGATGCGACGGGTCGCTGTGCGCGGATGCTCCCGGGGTCGAATACGGGGAATGGACCTGTCTGCGGACATGTCCGCAAATACAGGCTTCCGAGGTTATGACATGACACCCGAGAGCAAGCTCAAAGAAGGTCGGCCCGACGAGGCGCTGCAACTTCTTACCGTGGAAGTACGCAACAACCCGGCAGACGCCAAACGCCGGGTTTTTTTATTCCAGTTGCTGGCTTTGCTCGGGCAATGGGAGCGGGCGCAAAATCAGTTGAACGTGTGTGGCGAGCTGGATCCGCTCAACGCGATGATGGTGGGGGCGTACTCCGAAGCCCTGCGTGGTGAACTGGTGCGTGCCGAGGTTTTCGCCGGCAAGCGCATGCCGGTAATCATCGGCGAGCCGGAGCAATGGCTGGCGTTGTTGCTGCAGGCGCTCAAGCTGGGTGCGGAAGGCAAGCTTGAACAGGCTGCGACACTGCGCGAGCAGGCATTTGAACAGGCATCCGCAGTGGCGGGGAACATCGATGGCACCCCGTTCGAGTGGATCGCGGACGCTGATCCGAGGCTCGGGCCGTGCCTGGAAATCATCGTCAACGGCGGGTATTCCTGGGTGCCATTCTCGCGATTGCGCGAGTTGAAGTTCGAGGCGCCAAGTGACTTGCGCGACAAGATATGGGTGCCGGTACAGGTGACCTGGAGCAATGGTGGACAGGCGATCGGATTCATCCCCAGCCGCTATCCCGGCACGGAACGCGCCGAAGACCACGAACTCGTCCTGGGACGCAAGACCGAATGGGTAGAGGTTGGTGCCGACCTGCAGGTTGGCCTGGGTCAGCGCATGCTGGCTACCGATGAGGCAGACCACCCGCTGCTCGACGCCCGACTGATCACGTTCGACGCCAACTGAGCGGGGCAGGATTCATCATGGCTGAACTGACCACCCAGGAAAGGCTTCAGCCGTCGCTGCTTGACCGTCTCACCGACGACGAACCAGGCAAGCAGGAGGAGAGTCGGGAGAAGCGGGTGATTTCGGCTACACGGTTGCGTGACTGCGTCACGCGCGATATTTCGTGGTTGTTGAACTGCGTCAGCATGGATGCGGATGTCGGCCTGGCCGACTATCCCGAGGTATCCCGGTCGGTACTCAATTTCGGTATCCCCGACCTGACCGGGGTTGCGCTGTCGGGCATCAATCCGGAGATTCTGCAGCGCCGGGTCCGGGATGCGATCCTCACTTTCGAGCCGCGACTTACCGGCAATACGCTCAGGGTCACGGCGAATGCCCTGTCCAAGCGGATGGATCGGCAGGCGCTGATCTTCAATATCGAATCGGAAATGTGGGCCCAGCCGATTCCTCTGAATCTCTATCTGAAGACCGAGGTCGATCTGGAAACGGGCAGCTTCAAGGTATCGGAGGGCTTCGGCTGATCGCCCATGGACCCCAGACTGCTGCGTTACTACAACCGGGAGCTGCAACACGTCCGCGAGATGGGCGGCGAGTTTGCGCGCGAATACCCGAAGATTGCCGGACGTCTGGGCCTGGAAGGGTTCGAGTGCGCCGACCCGTACGTCGAGCGCCTGCTCGAAGGTTTTGCCTTCCTGGCGGCACGCGTGCAGCTCAAGCTCGACGCGCAGTATCCGGTGTTCACCCAGCACTTGCTGGAGATGATCTACCCGCATTACCTGGCGCCTGTGCCATCGATGGCGGTGGTGCAGATGCAGCCCGATCTGAAGGAGAGTGGCCTGCTGGCGGGTCACACCGTGGCGCGGCACACGGCCTTGCGCAGCCTGGTCGGCAAGGATGACCGGACTGCCTGCGAATATCGCACCGCCCACAACGTCACCTTGTGGCCGCTGGAGCTCACCGACGCCAAATATTTCGAGACACCTGCGGCAATCGCGGCCGCCGGTGTGAGTTTGCCTGCGGGCAAGCCGGTACGCGCAGGTTTGCGATTGAAGTTCAGGGTTACTGCTGGCGCCCAGGCCAACATGCTGGCGCTGGACAATCTGCCGGTGTTCATCGCCGGTGCCGACGAACTGCCCAAGCGCCTGTACGAGCAATTGCTGGGCAACACGGTCTGCTACATCGTGCGGGCGCAGGGCGCCAGTGGCGAGATCAGCCAGAGCCACGAGGGCAATCGCATCCAGCGCCGCGGGTACGACGAGGACGAGGCGTTGATCCCGTATAGCGGCCGTTCGTTCAGTGGCTATCGGCTGTTGCAGGAATATTTCGCCTGTCCGGAGCGATTCCTGTTTGCCGAATTCACCGGGCTGAAATCGCTGCTGGCGCGGTCCAAGGGCAATGAGTTCGAGATCGTGGTGCTGTTCGACCGCAGTGTGGCCAGCCTGCACAACGCGATCGACAAGGACAACTTCCGCCTGTTCTGCACACCGGCAATCAACCTCTTCCCTCGCCGTGCCGACCGCATCCATCTGCAGCAGGGCAAGACCGAATACCACATCCTCGCCGATCGCACCCGGCCGATGGATTTCGAGATCCACAGCATCGGCAACGTCGAGGGTTTCGGCGACCGGCAAGAGCCCGAGCAGCGTTTCCTGCCGTTCTACGGTTGCGACGAGCGCACCTGGCACAGTCAGCATTCGGCGTACTACACGATTCGTCGCGAGCCGCGGTTGATCTCCTCGCGGCAGAAGCGCCAGGGTGCGCGCTCCAGCTACATCGGCAACGAGATCTACATCGCCCTGGTCGATTCCAATGATGCGCCGTACTCCACCGAGCTGCGCCAGATCGGCATGCAACTGATGTGCACCAACCGGGACTTGCCGCTGCAGATGCCGGTGGGCAAGTCCAAGACCGATTTCACGCTCGAAACGGGCGCGCCGGTGGAGTCCATCCGATGCGTGGCCGGCCCGACCAAGCCGCGCGCGTCGGTGGCGACTGGCCAGACGGCATGGCGCTTGCTGAGCCATCTGCAGCTGAATTATGTGTCGCTGCTGGAAAACAACAGTGGCGAAGGAGCTGCTGCACTGCGGGAAATGCTGACCTTGTACTGCGACGAGTTCGATTCCAGTGCGTTGCGCCAGGTCGAAGGTGTCAAGGCGGTCAGCTCGCAGTCGATCGTGCGGCGCATTCCGGTGCCCGGGCCGATCACCTTCGGTCGCGGGCTGGAGATCACGCTTACCTGTGACGATGGCGCGTTCGAAGGTACCGGCGCGTTCCTGCTGGGAGCGGTGATGCAGCAGTTCTTCACACGTTATGTATCGATCAATTCCTTCACTGAAACCGTTCTGCGAACACTGGAACGCAACGAGGTCGCCCGATGGCCAGCCCGGCTCGGCACACGGCAGACGCTGTAGCGCTGGAAAATGCGCTGCGCGATCGCCCGGAAGACTTCGAGTTCTTCGAAGCCGTCCGGCGGCTTGAGTGCGCGCATCCCGAGCGACCCCGGCTTGGCCACTCGGCCAAGGCGATGGATGATTTCGTGCGTCTGTGCCAGACCCCGTCGCTGGCGTTCGCGCCGAAGACGGTGGATCGTTACCAGCCCGGGGGTGGCGGCAAGCCGGCACGCATGCATGGCCTGTTCTTCGGGCTTTTCGGTCCGAATGCGCCGTTGCCGCTGCATCTGACCGAATATGCGATCGACCGTGAGCTGAATGCCAAGGACACTACCTTTCGCGCCTTCGCGAACATCTTCCATCATCGAATGATGAGTCTGTTCTATCGCAGCTGGGCCGATTCGCAACCTACGGTGCACCTCGATCGTCCGGACGAAGATCGTTTCCGCCTGTACATGGGGGCACTGGTTGGCCTGGCCACGCCGAACCTCGATGATCGCGATGCGCTGCCGGATCAGTTCAAGCGCTTTTTTGCCGGACGCCTGCTGCAACAGACACGCAACGCCGAAGGCCTGAAGGGGTTGCTCGAGCGCTTCTTCCGCATTCCGGTAGGCATCACCGAGTTTGTGACCGAATGGATGCGCTTGCCGCCGGAATCCCGCCTGAGCCTGGGGGCATCCGGTGACGTCGCGGCCCTTGGGCTGACCACGGTGACCGGAGAGTACGTTCGCGGCAGCCAGCAGCGCTTCCGACTTCGTCTGGGGCCATTGAGCCGTGCCGAGTTCAACAATTTTCTGCCTGGCGGTGAAGCTCTCAAGCAATTGGTGGCTGCCGTGAAAACCTATGTGGGCGAAGAAAAAGCCTGGGACGTCCAGCTGGTATTGAAGCGATCCGACGTACCCGCGACTCGATTGGGTCGCGACGGACGCATGGGATTGAGCACCTGGATGGGACAGCCGCGCCTCGATGCCGACGTCGATCACGTCGTATTGAAGCCGGTGGGCTGAACAACCGCACGAAAGACGGAACGGCATCGCCAGACAGCATCAGCACGAGATAGTCATACGGGATCGACTTCGCAACAAGACAGCTCGATAGACAACTACTGCAAAGGATCAAAGATCATGGCCGAAATCAGTCGCGGCGCCCTGTTCGGAAAGCTCAACAAGCTCGCTTTCCGCGGCATCGAAAGCGCCACCGTGTTCTGCAAGTTGCGCGGCAATCCTTATGTCGAACTGGTGCACTGGATCCACCAGATCCTGCAATTGCAGGATTCGGATCTGCACCGCATCGTCAAGCAGTTCAACCTCAATCCGTCGAACCTTGCGCGCGACATCACCGATGCGCTGGATCGCTTGCCGCGGGGATCGTCATCCATCTCGGATCTGTCGAGCAACGTCGAGGAAGCAGTCGAGCGTGCCTGGGTATTCGCCACCTTGATGTTCGGCGAGGCACAAGTACGTACCGGCTATCTGATCGTCGGCTGCATGCGTACGCGCAATCTGCGCAATGCGCTGGTCAACATCTCGGCCGAGTTCGACAAGGTCAAGCCCGAAGCGCTGGTCGAGAAATTCGCCGAAGTGGTCGGTGGCTCACCCGAGGACGGCCAGAGCGCGAATGACGGTTTCAAGATGGGCGGCGGTTCCGCGCCGGGCGAAGCCAGCGGCGCGATGTCGCCTGCCCAGATGGGCAAGCAGGAAGCGTTGGCCCAGTTCACCATCGACCTTACCGCGCAGGCGCGTGACGGAAAGATGGATCCGATCGTCGGCCGCGACGACGAGATCCGTCAGCTGGTCGATATCCTCATGCGTCGCCGTCAGAACAATCCCATGCTGGTGGGCGAGGCGGGCGTGGGCAAGACCGCGGTGATCGAAGGCTTCGCCATGCGCATCGCCATCGGCGACGTGCCGCCGCCGCTGAAAGACGTGCAACTGCGCGTGCTCGATGTCGGCCTGCTGCAGGCCGGCGCCAGCATGAAGGGCGAATTCGAGAACCGCCTGAAGCAGGTGATCGAGGAAGTCCAGTCGTCGACCAAGCCGATCATCCTGTTCATCGACGAGGCGCATACCCTGGTTGGTGCGGGCGGCGCGGCCGGTACCGGCGACGCGGCGAACCTGCTCAAGCCGGCGTTGGCACGTGGCAACCTGCGCACGATCGGCGCCACCACCTGGGCCGAATACAAGAAGCACATCGAAAAGGATCCGGCGCTTACCCGTCGATTCCAGACCGTGCAGATCGACGAGCCCAGCGAGGAAAAGGCGATCCTGATGATGCGCGGCGTCGCCAGCGTGATGGAGAAGCACCACAAGGTGCAGATCCTGGACGAAGCGCTGGAGGCTGCGGTGAAACTGTCGCACCGTTATATCCCCGCCCGCCAGCTGCCGGACAAGTCGGTCAGCCTGCTCGACACCGCCTGCGCGCGCGTGGCGATCAGTCAGCATGCCGTGCCGGCCGAGGTCGACGACACGCGCAAGCGTATCCAGGCACTGGAGACCGAGCTGGGCATCATCGCTCGCGAGAAGAATGTCGGCGTGAACGTGACCGCCCGCGAAGATGCCGCCAACGAAAAACTGGCGACGCAGAAGGCGCGGCTGGAGACGCTGGAAGCAAACTGGGTCACCGAGAAGGATCTGGTCGAGAAGATCCTCGACATCCGCTCTAAGCTGCGCGGTTCGACCGCGCCGGTCGAAGGCACCGGCAGCGCGCTCGAGGAGTCGGCCAACCAGGAAGCCGAAGCGAAAGAAGTACCTCCGGCCGGTGAGGCCGCGCTTGCCGGTGATGAGCGCGCCGCAGCACTGGCGGAATTGCAGGGCTTGCAGAACCAGTTGGCCGAGCTCCAGGGCGAGCATCCGCTGATCCTGGCCTCGGTCGATCAGCAGGCGGTGGGCTCGGTGGTGTCGGACTGGACCGGCATCCCGGTCGGGCGCATGGTCAAGAGCGAAATCGAGACCGTGATGAACCTGGCCAAGCTGATGGGCGCGCGTGTCATTGGCCAGGATCATGCGATGGAGATGATCGCCAAGCGCATCCAGACCTCACGCGCCGGCCTGGTCGATCCGAACAAGCCGATCGGCGTATTCATGCTGGCCGGCACTTCGGGCGTCGGCAAGACCGAGACCGCGCTGGCACTGGCCGAAGCGCTGTACGGCGGCGAGCAGAACATCATCACCATCAACATGAGCGAGTTCCAGGAAGCGCACACCGTTTCCACGCTGAAAGGGGCGCCTCCCGGTTACGTCGGTTACGGCGAAGGTGGCGTGCTCACCGAGGCGGTACGGCGCAAGCCCTATTCGGTGGTGCTGCTGGACGAGGTCGAGAAGGCCCATCCGGATGTGCACGAAATCTTCTTCCAGGTCTTCGACAAGGGCGTGATGGAAGACGGCGAAGGCCGTTCGATCGACTTCAAGAACACCCTGATCCTGCTCACCACCAATGCCGGTACCGACATGATTGCCGGCCTGTGCAAGGACCCTGAGCTGATGCCCGATCACGAAGGCATGGCCAAGGCGTTGCGCGAGCCGCTGCTGAAGATTTTCCCGCCCGCCTTGCTGGGTCGCCTGGTGACGATCCCGTACTACCCGCTCAGCCCCGAGATGCTGGGCAAGATCGTTGCCCTGCAGATCAATCGCATCAAGAAGCGCGTGGAAGCACGCTACAAGATCCCGTTCGAATACAGCGAAGACGTGGTCAAGCTGGTGGTCGAGCGCTGCACCGAGACCGAGTCGGGCGGACGCATGATCGACGCCATTCTCACCAACTCCATGCTGCCGGATATTTCGCGGGCATTCCTCACCAAGATGATTGCCGGTGAGGAGGTCGCGAAGGTGCAGGTGGGGGTGACGGACGGGGAGTTTTCGTACGGGTTTGGATGAGATGCACAGCCCGGGAAAATCGGAACCTTCCACAATCTTCCAGATGCTGCATCGGGATCGAGTCGAGCGGGCACATGTTCGTCTCGATCCTGACCAACCCGATGCCGCCGGATAAGCCTGGTGGGTTCCTGGCCGGAATGATGCCCGGCAGTGACCTTACCAGGCTCGCCATCCCAGGCAACGATGGCCAGCTCGACCATACATTTCAGCCGGGAGTCAAGAATGCCGTCAGCTGTTGATTTCCAGACCAAGGCCGCTGCCAAGGCCCTCACCGCGGCCTATGTAGTGTTGGTGCAGGAGCATTTGGGAGTGCTGGCACCGGCGGTTGCCGCCGATACGCGTCAGCAGCTGGCTGCGGCAACCTATACGCTGCATTTCACCGTGGGTACCGTGGCCGGCACGCGCACACTGGTTTGTGCGGATATCTACACGGCGGCAAGAATGGGTTCATTGCCACTCTATTTCTTGCCGTGGTGTCAGAACGCAGCGACCGAAATGACCTTGCCAGCGGGTGGGGCGGGTCCGGGCATCTTCATGACCTCCATGCTCAGCGGCTGCACGGTGCAGGTCCACGGCACCGCAGCGAGCCCTACCATTACACATGCAAACGCCAGCGCCAAATACAACACGGCTTACCAGCACCAGGAGACCGTGCTCACCAAGTTTTTGTCCAAAGACGCAATTTCGCCGCAGGAAACACACGACTTTTCCGAGGCGCGGGCGGATTCCGTGGCGACCGGCGCCATCAACGCGATGCTTCCTGCTGTGGTTGGCCTGTCGGGAACGACGCGCAAATCCAACTATGCCGGCAAGGTGAACAGTACCAACCTGGTGGCGGCAAGGCGACGATTCATCGGATCGCTGGCGATGAATCAGTCGCTGGGAAAGTTCGATGTGGCAACCATGAAATTGAAGCCGAAGACGGGCGCTTTCGTGTTCGGGGTACGTGATGCTGCCCACAACTGGGCGTTCTATTACCAGTCGGCGGTCGAGGTGGAGATCGTGGTGCAGGACAAATTCGGCGGCGGTCCCGATCAGATGTTCACGATGGAATCCGCCGTGCTGGGTCAGCCTGAAAAAATCTTTCCATGACGGAAATGGCCACGGCAGCGGAGTCGATGAACGAAGCGGGCCGGGTTTGCTCATCATGCGATTTGAGCAGGTACCTATGGCCTTGTTGCGGGTCTCGATCAGGTGGACGGGTATTTGACGGCCTGCGGCGCAAAGTCAGATCGGCAGTTGCGGACATGAGGAGTTGCGAAAGCAAGTGCCGCCCGGACAAGGAAGGTGGTGTCAGGATGTTTTTCAGGTCCGTGACAACACGACCCGGTGGCACGTTGCTGATTGAAAACGAGATGGCGGCTCATCGTGGATCTTGAAAATCGAACATCGCTGCCTGTGGCATCTGCCGGTGTACGGAAGCGCATTCGTCAAAACGATGTCATGGACAATTTGATCTTCCTGTGGGCTGATCATGGCCATCCGTCAATTGCTCCAGACACCATATTTTTCAGCTCCGCTTCCACCAGTCCTCGCTTTCTGACGGCAGCATGGAAAACCCGGCAACGCAATGGTTTCAATATTCCGGTTGGGCAGGGGACGAATTTCTGTTTTCGTT
>DATMTH010000202.1:0-6418 GCA_035564915.1 Rhodanobacter sp. | reverse complement strand
GTTGGCGATGCCGAACAGCGGCCACAAGGTGTTGATGCCGCCCAATGGATCGACCGCGCCCTGGTACAGGAAGTAGCCCCAGATGAACACGCAGATCGCGGTGGCCAGCAGGTTGCCGGTCCACGAGTCGGTTTCCTGCAGCGGCTTGTGGATCAGGCCGGCGATTTCCTGGATCATGAAGCGGCCCACGCGGGTGCCGGCGTCCACCGTGGTGAGGATGAACAGCGCCTCGAACAGGATGGCGTAGTGGTACCAGAACGCCATCATGCCGCCGCCAGGGATGATGTTGTGCAGCAGCTGGGCCATGCCTACGGCCAGCGTCGGCGCGCCGCCGGCGCGGCTGAGGATGCTGTTCTCGCCGATGTTCTTCGCCGTCTGGATCAATTCGTCCGGCGTCACCACGAAGCCCCACTGGCTGATCGTGGTGGCCGCATCCTGCACCGTGGTTCCGATGATCGCGCCGGGCGCGTTCATCGCGAAATACACGCCCGGGTGCAGCGAGGCAGCCGCGACCAGTGCCATGATCGCCACGAACGCCTCCATCAGCATGCCGCCATAGCCGACCAGGCGGGCCTGGCCTTCGTTGGCGAGCAGCTTGGGCGTGGTGCCGGAGGCGATGATCGAGTGCCAGCCGGACACCGCGCCGCAGGCGATGGTGATGAACAGGAACGGAAACAGGTTGCCGGCGAACACCGGGCCGCTGCCGTCGATGAACCTGGTCACCGCCGGCATCTGCAGCATCGGCGCGGACAGGAAGATCGCCAACGCCAGCAGCGCGATGGTGCCGATCTTCAGGAAGGTGGACAGGTAATCGCGCGGCGCCAGCAACAGCCACACCGGCAACACCGAAGCGCAGAAGCCGTAGGCGATCAGCAGCCAGGCCAGCGCCTTGGCGTCGAAGTCGAACAGCGGCGCCAGCGTGGCCGAGTCGGCCACGTACTTGCCGAACCAGATCGAGGCCAGCAGCAGTACCAGGCCGATCAGCGACACTTCGAGGATGCGGCCCGGGCGGAACCAGCGCATGTAACCGCCCATCAGGAACGCGATCGGGATGGTGCAGGCCACGGTGAAGGTGCCCCACGGGCTGTGCGTGAGCGCCTTGACCACCACCAGCGCCAGCACCGCCAGCACGATCATCATCAGCACCAGCACGCCGATCATCGCCACGATGCCGGGCACCGGGCCGAGCTCCTCGCGCAGCATGTGGCCGAGTGAACGCGCATCGCGACGCAGCGACAGGCCGAGGATCATGAAGTCCTGCACCGCGCCGGCGAACACCACGCCGAACAGGATCCACAACGTGCCGGGCAGATAACCCATCTGCGCGGCCAGTACCGGGCCGACCAGCGGGCCGGCGCCGGCGATCGCGGCGAAGTGGTGGCCGAACACCACCCACTTGTCGGTCGGCACGTAGTCGAGACCGTCGTTGCGCAGCACCGAGGGCGGCGCGCGGGTCGGGTCCAGCTTCAGCACCGAGTATTCGACGAACTTGCCGTAGAAGCGGTAGCCGATCACGAAGATCGCGATCGAGGCGGCCACCAGCCAGATCGCGTTGATCGGCTCGCCTCGTCGCAGCGCGACCACACCGAGACAGAACGCGCCGACGATGGCGATGGCGACCCACAGGATCTTGCTGGCCGGACCGGGCCGGGGCGTGACGGCAGCTTGCATGGCTGGGTTCTCCTCGACGATGTCGCAAGAGTCGCCCCGTCGCAGGCGGGGGTCAATCCCGCCGTGCGCAATCCGCTTCCGACAGCATGAAATGGCTGCCCGTTGTGGCCCGGCGGCAGGCGGCTACACTGCACTCTCGTCATCGACCTGGGAGTGGCTCATGCGTATCTCGATTCGTTACGGAATGTGGGCCCTCGTACTCACCGCCGCCACGCTACCGGTCACGGCCGCCGGCACCGGCCAGTTCAAGGACCTGCTGAACAAGGTCAAGCAGGCGACGCAGGGCACCCACTCGTCGCTGGGCAGCAACCTGCCCACCAGCGATATCGCTGCCGGCCTCAAGGAAGCGCTGGCCAAGGGCACCACCAGTGCGATCAACAGCCTGGGGCGTGATGGCGGCTTCTGGAACAACCCGAAGGTACGCATTCCACTGCCGGGCAAGCTTGAACAGGCTGCCAAGCTGGCGCGTCAGCTCGGGCAGGGCGCGAAAGTGGATGCCTTTGAGCTGAGCATGAATCGCGCAGCCGAGAAGGCGGTGCCGCAGGTGGCGCAGATCTTCGGCGACGCGATCCGCAAGATGTCGCTCAGCGATGCACGCGGCATCCTCACCGGTGGCGATCATGCGGCGACCGATTATTTTCGCCGCGTGGCCGGCGACGCCCTGACGGCACGCATCCACCCGATCGTGGCCAAGGCCACCGACAACGTGGGGGTCACCCAGAAGTACAAGGCATTTACCTCCGGCAGCGGCAGCGCACTGGGTGGCTTGCTGGGCAAGTACGGCGGAAAGTCGGCCAAGAGCGGCAATTCACTGGATCTTGACGACTATGTGACAAAGGAAGCCATCAACGGCCTGTTCACAGAAATCGGTGCCGAGGAACAGTCGATCCGCACCAATCCCGGTGCGCGCACCACCGACTTGCTGAAGAAGGTGTTTGGCGGCCGTTGAATCCGCTTGCGGGTTCAACAAAATCAACAGCACGCGCGGGCCGTCGGTTTTTGCCGTTGAATCACCGACAGCGCGGCTTGCGCCAACCCCGCATAGCCCATAAATCGCCAGACAAAGATGATTCGAAGCCGAGGCTCCCATGATTCGTGAAATCCTGAAGATGGGCGACCCGCGCCTGCTGCGCGTCGCACCGCAAGTACCCGCGTCGATGTTCGGCAGCAGCGAACTCGACACGTTGATCGCCGACATGTTCGAGACCATGCATGCTGCCGATGGCGTGGGCCTGGCCGCGCCGCAGATCGGCGTGGACCTGCAGCTGGTGATCTTCGGCTTCGAGCATTCGGAACGTTATCCCGACGCGCCGGAAGTGCCACAGACGATTCTGCTCAATCCGGTGATCACGCCATTGTCGCAGGACATGGAAGAAGGCTGGGAAGGCTGCCTGTCGGTGCCTGGCCTGCGTGGCGCAGTGAGCCGTTATTCGCTGATCCGCTACGAAGGCGTCGATCCGAAAGGCCAGCGCATCGAGCGCACCGCCGAGGGCTTTCATGCTCGCGTCGTGCAGCATGAGTGTGATCACCTGATCGGTCGGTTGTACCCGTCGCGCATCACTGACTTCAGCAAGTTCGGCTATACCGACGTGCTGTTTCCGGGCGAAGAACTGGCGGACGACTGATGCGAGTGGCCTGGCGTGGCGTGGTTCTTCGACGACAGGGCAACCGATGCTGCCGATTGATGCCATGCCATCCGTGTCGCCAGTGGCGATGACCGCAACAGATTTTCAGTCCGCACCGACGCGCCGCAACCCCGGTATCGACCTGCTGCGCGGACTGTCGATTCTGTTCGTCATCCTCAACCACATCGGTCTGCGCATTCCGCTGAAGAAGACCGTGCTGGCCGATGTCGTGCCAGCGTGGTTTCTGAGTCGGCTGAACTACAACGGCTACGAAGCGGTGTTCGTGTTCTTCGTGATTTCCGGCTTCCTGATTGCGGGCAACGCGCTGCAGCGCTGGGGTGGTCTCGAACGGATCGACCTGCGCGCGTTTTATGCGCGACGCTTCGCCCGCATCGTGCCGTGCCTGCTGGTGCTGGTTGCCGTGCTCAGCGTGCTGCATCTGCTGGCCGTGCCGGATTACACGATCCATCGCCCGGGCCAGTCGCTGCCGGGAGCGATCTGGGCAGCGCTCGGGCTGCACCTGAACTGGTATGAAGGACGCCTGGGTTATCTGCCGGGCAACTGGGATGTGCTGTGGTCGTTGTCGATCGAAGAGGTTTTCTACATCGGCTTCCCGTTGGTCTGTTTGTTGACGCGTCGACGTTGGGTGTTGCTGCCGCTGCTGGTCCTGCTCGCGCTGTCGATGCCATGGACGCACGCGGCCTTGCGTGGCAACGAGATATGGCAGGAAAAGGCGTATCTGCCGGGCATGTCGGCGATTGCCATCGGTGTGCTGGGCGCATTGCTGGCATCGCATTGCCGCAGGCTTCCACTGCGCACGATCAACTGGCTGGGCTGGCTCGGTGTCATCGGCCTGCTTGCCACCACCATCGATGGCGCGGTGATGTGGCATTGGCTGCGTGACGGCTACATGTTGCTGCTGGCGCTTTCGGCGCTGTGTCTGCTGCTGGCCTGCGAGCAACGCCAGCGCCATGGCGGCTGGTGCTGCTGGCCGTGTCTTGGCTGGCTGCGCTCATCCGGACGGCTGAGCTACGAAATCTATTTGACCCACATGTTCGTGGTGACGCCGGTGGTGTGGTTGTTCAAGCTCGGCGGCAGCGATTTTCGTCTCGGCGTGTTCTGGTATCTGCTGACGCTGCCGTTGTGCTGGCTGCTGGGGAAGGGAGTCGAGCGCTGGCTTTCCACGCCTTGCGAGCGCTGGCTTCGGGGGCGGCTGTTGCGGCGGACGGCGGTCGTGCCGGTTACCGTTACGGCCTGACTCCGGTCGGCTGAATCCGCGTTGCATCGGCATCGCAACAATCATTGAACCCGGACAGGCATAGGGTGGTCGCAAAGGGCGGATCTCCGCCCGGGAGGCGGCCGGTGAAAAAAGAAGACGAAACGCATCTGCAGATCGTGTCTGCGGAGATCAGTTCGGAGTCACTGACCGGCATGGTGATTTTCAGGCCGCATTGCGTGTCACGCAACGGACGCAACGTGGCTGATGCCGGTGACAAAAGCGGAAACTGGTATGCCTTGCGCCCGGCAGAAGTGCGCAGTTTCGCTCGTGCCCTGCTGGATGCGGCCGATGCGCTGGATCTGAAGGCGAAGACGTTGCAGGCGTCCCGCTCCGACGCCTGACGGTCCGTCAACTGAAGCGACGTGGCGTTGCCGTCGCGGCACCTGCCGCAGTCGGGTGACGTGAATCCGGGCAGCAGACGGTTTGTGACATTGCCTCAGCGGCGGCAGCGATTGATCGTGTCGCGCAGCGTCATCGTCGCCGTGCGTGCGGCAGCGGCAAAATTCTCGTCGTTGCCGGCGTAGATGATGCCGCGCGAGGAGTTGATCATCAGGCCGCTGCCATCGGCGGTACAGCCTGCGCGCATCACTGCCTCGACATCGCCGCCCTGGGCACCGATGCCCGGCACCAGCAAGGGCATGTTGCCGACCCGTGCGCGCACTTGGCGGATTTCCTCGGGCCAGGTGGCGCCGGTCACCAGCGCGCAGTTGCCGTGAGCGTTCCAGTCGCTGGCGATGGTTTCGGCCACGCGCAGATACAGCGGGATACCACCACAATCGAGCGCCTGGAAATCCGCGCCGCCGGGATTGGAGGTGCGGCAGAGCAGGATCACGCCCTTGTCGGCACGATCGAGAAACGGCTGGATCGAATCGCGACCCATGTACGGGTTGAGCGTCACCGCATCGGCGCCGTAACGGTCGAACGCCTCGGTCACGTAGTGCTGCGCGGTGGAGCCGATGTCACCGCGCTTGGCGTCGAGGATCACCGGCACGCCGGGATGCCTGGTGTGGATATGCGCGATCAACCGTTCCAGCGTGTCTTCGGCGCGCAACGCGGCGAAGTGCGCGATCTGCGGCTTGAACGCGCAGGCGAGATCCGCGGTGGCGTCGACGATGGCGACGCAGAACGCGAATACGGCATCCGGCGTGTCACGCAGGTGTGCGGGGAATTTCGCCAGCTCGGGGTCGAGACCGACGCAGACCAGCGAGTCGTGGCCTTTCCAGGCCTGCTGCAGGGACTGCATGAAGTGCATGGCTTCACCTCGGGGAATCGGAAATAGGGAATAGGGAATGGATAAAAGCTGGAATTTCAAACCTTGCGCTCAGGGCCGGGAATCGGGAAAAGCGCACGCCTCATCAAGGCCGGCTTTTCCAATTCCCTATTCCCTATTCTCCATTCCCGAAACTCGCCATCAGGCGAGTTTCTTGTACTTCACGCGATGCGGTCGCGCACCTTCGTCGCCGAGGCGGCGCTTTTTGTCGGCCTCGTACTCGTTGTAGTTGCCGGGGAAGAACTCGACGTGCGAGTCGCCTTCGAACGCGATGATGTGGGTGGCGATGCGGTCGAGGAACCAGCGGTCATGCGAGATCACGATCGCGCTGCCGGGGAACTCCAGCAGTGCATCTTCCAGCGCGCGCAGGGTTTCCACGTCGAGGTCGTTGGACGGTTCGTCGAGCAGCAGCACGTTGCCACCCTGCAGCAGGGTCTTGGCCATGTGCAGGCGGCCGCGCTCGCCGCCGGACAGGCTGCCGACGATCTTCTGCTGGTCGGTGCCCTTGAAGTTGAAGCGGCCGATGTAGGCGCGCGACTGGATCTCGAAGTTGCCGATGGTGAGGATGTCCGA
>DATMTH010000201.1:0-4567 GCA_035564915.1 Rhodanobacter sp. | reverse complement strand
CTGCTTCAGCGACTCGACGAGGATCGCCGGATCGCACCGGCGTACCAGGTTCTCTGCAAGCACGCGCGAGGTGTAGGGCAGCACGTCATAGGCGCCCGGCCGGATCGCCTCCACGGCGGCGCGCGCATCGAAATAATCCAGCGACGTGCCGGGAAGGGATTGGCGGTAGACGTTATTCATGGATATCAGGAACCTTGGGAGTGAACGCCCGACTGAGGTGTCGACGGCGTATTTTAGCGTGTGAAAGCCCCTCCCTTCAGAGCCCCGGCTTGACTGCCATGCAGGACGGCATCGACGGCGACCGCAAGGCGCACGTGGTGCGCATCCGGCAATGCGAGGCGCGGGCACCGGGCGCGTGCGTCGCCCAGGCGGGCAAACCGGTACTTGCGGGCGCGCGTACGACCTCGACGCGATGGCCGCACACTGCAAGGACTACCAGCAGCTGAGCCTGTACTGGCTGGAACGCCATCCGGCGCGTGTCCTGGATTTTTCGCACGAGTCCCTGCTCAGGGAAACCGCACCGCAGGTGCGGCGCCTGCTCGACTTCTGCGGACTGGACTTCGACCCAGCCTGCCTCTCGCCGCACCGCACGCAACGCGAGGTATACAGCACAGCCAGTGCGGCGCAGGTGCGCCAGCCCTGCGAGCGGACACCTCGCGGGTTGGGCATTACGCGGCACAGCTGGCGGCGTTGCGCAGCCGCTTCGAGTCCTGAAGAAGCCGAAAGCGTCTGCCCGTTGCGACAACCCGACAGCCCGTACCCGAAGCCGCACGGTTGCGAAGTTCGATCGGACATGGGCGGCTTCAACCGACTGCCGTTCAGATGAAGCGGAGTCCCGCATACGCAAAGGGTCGCCGGAGAACCGACGACCCTTTGCGTTGAATCGCATGCCTCGCAATGCCGAACAGGTGCCCGGCATGCGAGGCCACGATGGCCTTACCAGTCGTAGGTGACGCCGAGCTGGAGGTAACGCGGCTCCTCCGACGCATATGTCATGTCGTAGCGCGGATCCGGGCTTGCCTTGCTGCCGTAGTACGGACGGATCTGCGTGGTCTTCTGCTCGTTGAACACGTTGTGCACCTGCAACTGGAAGCCCAGTCGCTTGGCGGCCCACAGCGGCCGGTACTCCACGCTGAGGTTCAGCGGATGGGTCCACGGCGTGCGGCCCGTGGTGCCCGGCACCGCCGGCACGCCCCCGCACCAGTGGTACTGGTCCCCATAGTTGATCGCATCGATCTCCTGCGGACCCCAGTAGCCCAGGCAGCTCTTGGGCGTGCCCGAGGCGATGGTCAGGATGCCGCTGAGCGTCCATTCCGGCGCCAGCTGATAGGTGCCGTACGCCTTCAGCACATGCCGGCGATCATTCGCCTGCACGCCGTTGGAGTACTGCATCAGCGAACCGTAGTCCCACTGCGCGGTGGCCGACACCGAGCTACCACCCTGACCGATGTTGGACTGCACCGGCCCTTCCGTATCGCCATAGCTCTTGGAGAATACGTAGTCGATCTTGCCGTACCACTTGCCATCCCACGGATGCTCAAGGTAAGCCTCCAGGGCATAATACTTGCGCTTCACCTTCGGGAAGCCGAAGTCCTGCGGCGTCACCTTCACCAAGTCGTAGCCGCCCGCGCCGTTGGACACGCGGATAGTGTTGGTGCTGCCCGGGTTGATCAGGATGCTGCCGTCGATGTTGCTGCAGTCGGCGGGGTTGTAGCCCTGGGCCGTCAGCATGTCGCAGACGGTGCGGCCTACATGACCCGTGTCGGACGGTGCGCCACCGGCGTTGACGTTGCCCGAGGCACCCACGTCGTCGATCACCCGACCCAACCGGCGCAGCGTGCCGCTGACGCCGTACACCCAGCCCGGCTTGAACTCCTGCTGCATGCCGAGCACGAATTCGTCCTGGTACTCGGCCTTCAGGTTGGTGGACGCAACCACTTTGGGATCCAGCGGCTGGCCATTTGCACCGTTGCTGGCAACCGGCGCACCCGGGCCCGCGGAGGTGGCGATGGGAGCGATGTTCTCCGGAATGCCGTCCGCACCGATGCCGGTGTAGTTGTAGTAGATCTGGGTGTACACCGGTGCGCCGGCGTCGCGCAGCGTCACTGCCGCCGGCATGGCCAGGTAGTAGCGACCGGCGTTGCCGTATACCTTGAGCGAGGAATCGCCGAACACATCCCAGCTGAAACCGAGGCGCGGTGCCCACTGCGGGCTGGTCAGGCGCAGAAACGCCACGCCGCCCGGGTTGTAGTTGGTGAACTGGTCGTTGCGCAAACCCAGGGTAAGCAGCAGGTTCGGCAGCGCCTGCCAGTCGTCCTCGATGTATTGCGCCCGCTGCATGACCTTGGCCGAAGCCGCCGTCGAGAACACATACTTGGTGACGTAGTAGCCGTTCGGATCGGAGGGCGTCCCAACATAACCCGGCTCGCCAGGAGTGCCGTTGATCGGCTGGCCCGGAGTAGGCGCCTGCTGATAGTTCCAAGCGTAGCCTGGGCCCGTCATGCTCTGACCGTCGTTCTTGTCCACGGTGGTGTCGTTGTCGATACCGAGCTTGATGTCGTGGTTGCCGAGCTTCCAGTCCAGATCGAGCCGCAGATTTGTGGTGGTCGAGCGGTGCGTCGGATCAGTGCCGTAAGGCGCCGCATTCGAGTTCGAGCACTCGTTGCCGGAACATTGCGGCCCCGCGAAGATGTACGGCAGCGGCGAGACGCCACCTACGGGCACCGAGTAATAGGTGCCCTTCATCTGGCCGTACATCGCGTTCAGGCTCAGGTTGTCCGTGATGTAGGAGGTGTACTGTCCCATCCACAGCTTGAACGCATTCTTGTACGGCAAGTCATCGGAGATGTACCCGGTCTGCTTCTTGGTGTCGTAGTCGAAGCCGTCAACCTGGGCGCCGTATTCGTCCTTGTTACTGACGTAGGTCAGCGCGAGGGAATTGTTCTCGTCGATGTTCCAGTCCAGCTTCCCGTACAGCTTGGGATCGCTGTACCGCTCGTGGTACATCTTCCCCGAACGGATGCTCTGTGCCACGTCGCTGTGGGTACGGTCCGATTCGGCCGACAGGAAGAAGAACAGCTTGTCCTTGATCAGCGGGCCGCCGACATAGGCGTCGTAGACCGTTTCCCACGATTGGTTGGCGTTGCGATAGGTGTACAGGTCGCCCTGCTGCTGACCCGGCTGGGTCGAGCGAGGGTTGTCGTAGTGGTAATTGATGTAGTGGCTGCGCGCGAACGCCGGCGTCCACAGCGCCTGGCCGCCGAAGTGCCATTCATTGGTGCCGCTCTTGCCGATCTGGCTGATCACGCCGCCAGCCGACCGCCCGTATTTGGCGCCGTAGCCGCTGGTCAGGGTTTCCTGCTGGCTGATCGAGCCATACGGCAACGTGATGCCGCCCGCATTGGCCAACGGATCGGTCGTGTTGAAGCCGTTGATGTAGTAGGCATTCTCTGCCACCGACGAACCGCCGAAGGACACCATGGATTTGCCCAGGGCGCCGGTACCAAGCATGGATGCGCCTGCCACGGTACCCGGCGCAAGCAACGCAATGGATTCGGCGCTGCGCGCCACCGGCAGGTGCTTCAGCTGTTCGGCAGTAATCACCGTGGCCTGGCGGGTCGAGGTGACGTCGATCGCTGGCAGGGCATTGCCCGTGACCGTCACGGTAGACAGGTTCTGCGCGTTCGTCGCGCTGGCGCCGGCCGCTTCGAAATTGACGGCCTGCGCGCCCGCCACATTCGGCGTTACGTTGGTGCGCGACTGCACCACGCTGCCGCCCTGCATGAGGTTCACGGTGTAGGTGCCCACCGGCACGGTCACCGAGTAATGGCCGGCGCTGTCCACCGGCACGGTGCGATTGAAGCCCGAGCCGCCAACGACTTGCACGGTCTCGCCGGCTGCGGCCGGGGCCGTGCCGAAAATGGTACTGGTGGTGGCCTGCGCCAATGCCTGACCCGCCACGCCAGCGCTTGCGGCAATGGCCAGCACCAGCGCCGTACGGCGCAGACGTGCCGCGTGCAACGTTGAATTGCGGAACTTTGCGATACTCATCAAACGACTCCCCAGCTTATGGCATGAACAAAGGTCGGGCCGTCAGGTCCGCGACCCGAAAAAATTTCCACGTGTTGGAACATCTGCAGAAACAACAGAAACAACTTCTTACCAAGCGATTGCGGCTTGTGGCACTTGCTCCACGACTGCGCACGACTCACGCGGTCCTCTCGAGAAGGCGGGCCGCAATACTGGCGAGCGCATCACGCTCGTTCGCAAGTTTTTGCACACGGGCGCGCAATTGATCGGCATCACTCGGACGCGTCTTCTGGCTGCGAAATCGGCGCACCCAGACCCGCACGACCTCGCTGCGCAAACCCAGCTGCATGGCCGCCTCACCGTTGGTAAGCCGATGTTTGACCACCAACTGGATAGCCTGGTCCTTCAGCTCGTCGGGATAAAACCTCATGCGCATCTTCCAATCTCCATCGTCTTGTCGCTTGCGATCCTTTTGGCGCAAGAATTTGTGGATCAATCATTCCCGAATGGCTTGAATCCATGCGAATCCGATTCAGCA
>DATMTH010000200.1:0-6870 GCA_035564915.1 Rhodanobacter sp. | reverse complement strand
CCGGCGCGCTGCATGACGATAAAGGCACGGCCGACATCAGGGTCCGGGACGTTGATTCTGATAACTTGCCCAGACTAAAGGATATCATTTCAAGATACGGATTCCCGACACTTGAAGAAGTGGGGGGTGGCGGGGTCAATGCAATGCTGTTGCTGGTGGCTCATGCGGATCAGGATATCGAGTTTCAGAAATCTGTTGCGCTGAAGATGGACGATGAGGTCGCCAAGGGCGAGCTGCCTTCGGTTTATCCTGCGGTACTGAAAGCCATACGTCCAACACTAATCGGTGAATCGAGAAATTCCAGTAATGGTTCTTCTGATCGTGGCGATATAACCTACAGTAGCCCGCGGCAATGCTACAACCATGAATACAATGGCTTTATCGATTCATATATACGCAGCCGCTACAAATAGTTCGATGACCCATCCGGACCTTGCCCGAGGGTCGATCCTCGACATGGCACCAAAGCCTTCAGGCCTCCGGCGCTCGCGGCAGGGAATAGATCAGGGTTGCAGCAGGCGCGTTCTGGACGAATCAATCCCTGATCAGACCGAGCTCCGCCGCCGCCAGCGGTTGGTCAGTTGGGTAACGGGATACCCGTTGTCGGGTTGAAGCTAGCCAAGGGTCAAGACGTGCTCTATACGGTGACCATTCCCAGTGGCGCTTCCTACAGCGAGGTGCTTACCGTGAACGGCAAGGGCAACGCGGATCTGTATGTCAAATACGGTTCGGCACCGACGATGAAAAGTTTTGATTGTCGGCCACTCCTTGCAGGCAACCATGAGCTGTGTGCCGCGAGCAATCCGAAACCAGGTACGTATTACATCCTGGTTCATGGCACCAAGGCAGTGTCGGGGCTGACCCTGAGGGCCTTGTGGTTGAATTATTGAGATGAGGGACGTTGTGCTCCGGTCACGTCATGGATAGTCGTACTCCTCGATAGCCGACTCGGCCATCGAGGAGGGTTTCGTGAAAGAGAATGAAAAGCGGAGCCACGTTGGCTGTGGTCGAGATGCTCGCGCCGGTGATCCAGTGGCATCGCAAGGGACTGCCGGGGCCAGAGCTGGTGAGTGACCCATGCTGCCGCTTCGTGCACGGCGATTTCCTCGCGCTCGCCGCTTCGCCCCAAGGGTTTGATCCGGAGTCATCCGGGCGCCGCTTCGACGCTATCCTGCTCGACATCGATCACTCGCCCGGAGCGCTGCTCGACGAGCGCAGCGGCAGCTTCTGCCAGCCCGACGGCTTGCGTGCCCTTGCCACCCGCCTCCTGCCGGGCGGCATCTTCGGGTAGTGATCCAACGACCGTCCCGAAGAGGCCTTCACCAGTGATCTTCGACAGTCCACTGCAGGGCCGGCCGTTCACGCAGACGGTCTATCTGGCCCGCTGTGCTCGATAGCCACGCGACAAGGGAAGAGGCGATGGCGGAAAGCGACGTCAGGCTCACCATGGGCTCCCGACAAAGGTGAATCTATCCCTCCGGACGCGGCTGCCATGCGGCGCATTCGGCCGGAGTCAGCGGCAGTCTGATCGCACATCCCTCGCGGTTCGAGATGATGGCCGCCTCAAGCACAGCCATCACCGCCAGCGCCTGCGCCGGCGGCACCGGGTTGGGCGCGGTGCCGCCGATCGCGTCGCGAATGCCGGTGTAGTAGTGGCGATAGTCGCCGGCCGGGGCGTCGATGCGTTGTGCGGCGCTTTCCCCGTCGAAAACGATCAGCGGGTCGGGGTCCGCACCCCAGCCGGGCGCACCGGGCGTCATTCCCGCAAGCAGTTGGGACTCCTGTTGATCGGCGCCGGATTTGAGCAGGCTGCCGTGATCGCCATGTACGATGAAGCGTGTGCCGCCACCGGCCACGAGCATGCTGGCATGCAGAATCACCTGTGTGGGTCCGTAGTCCAGCAGCACATGAGCCCAGTCCGCCACTTCGCCGCCGGGACGCTGAATCGCGAGCTTTGCGCTGACGTGCCGGGGCAGGCCGAACAACTGCAAGACCTGATCGATCAGATGCGGCCCGAGGTCGTACCAGATCCCGCCACCGGGAATGGCCTGTTCGCGCCAGCGCGCACGCACGGCGGGCCGGTAACGATCGAAGTGCGACTCGAAGTGCCGCACCGTACCGGCCACGTCGCGTTCGATCGCCTGTTTCACGGCCAGGAAATCGCTGTCCCAGCGTCGATTCTGGAATACCGACAGCAACCGGCCGGCGCGTTCGGCCCGGGTGATCAGCGCACGGGCCTCGGTCAGATCGACGGTGAATGGCTTGTCCACGACCACGTGTTTGCCGGCGACAAGTGCCGCGTCCGCCAGGCTGGCATGGGTGGCATTTGGCGAAGCGATGATCACCAGGTCGATGGCAGTGTCCGCGATCAGTTGGTCGGTGTCGGCATAGACTTCGGCTTGGGGCAGGTCGCGATGCACTTTGGCCGTATCGCTGGAGGCGACCGCGCTCAAGACGAGCCCGTCAGTGGCCTGGATCAGTGGTGCGTGGAAAGTCTTCCCGGCGTAGCCATAGCCGATCAACCCCACCCGCAGAGGCGTCGAGTTTGCGTGAGTCATGCGATGTCTCTGCCGGCACGTGAGATGAATCGAGGCCACCAGTATGCAGCAGGGGGTACAACGCGGGTCATGGCGTGGTTTCCTCGAAAGCACCGGACTCCAGCTTTCGCTGGCATGACGAGCAAAGGCTTGTTCAGGCATTCCTGTACGGAGTGTGGATGACGATGGGCGCCAACCAGACAGGATTTCTGCAGGCGGGATTTGAGTCGTCCTTGCCACAGCATCCCGGTTTGCTCTTGAGCGCGGTTCACTCAAAACGGGTGCTGTCGGTAAAACTGCTCGAGCTGCCGATAGACGTCCGGCGCGTGCTCGCGCAGTGCGGCCGGTGTTTCGAAAAACTGCTCGCTGGCCACCGCGAAAAATTCGGCCGGGCTCTCAAGGGCATACGGGTCAATCGGCAAGTCGGCTCCGTTGCGCTGCTGCTCTTTCAGGCGATCCCAGGCGCCCGAGAAGACCTGCGGCCACACGCGCCGATCCATCCGTCGGTGCAAGGGCGGAAAGCCGTTGGCTGCGCCGTTGAGCATGTCGAGCTTGTGCGCCATTTCGTGGATGACCACGTTGTGTCCCGGCTGCTGTCCGATATTCAGTACGTCCGCCCACGACAGGATCACCGGTCCGCGTCCCCAGGCCTCGCCGGCCAGGGCGGCGTTGCTTCGATGGATCACGCCGGCTGCGTCGATCTGTTCGCGACGTGGCATGAACGCAGTCGGATACACGATCACGCTGTGCCAGCCGTCGTACCAGTCCAGGCCCAGTTTCAGGATGGGCAGGCAGGCGTGAGTGGCGAGCAGGACGCGATCGGCGTCGTCCAGATGCAACCCCTGGGTCGGTTCCACCGACTTGCGTTCCAGGAACAAGGTGGCCAGCACTCGCAGGGTGGCCTGATCGGAGGCACCCAGCCGACGCGCAGGACCGCAGCGCAGTAGTGCTTCCTGCCAGAGATCTTCGTCGATCGGGCGCTGAGCGACAACGCGCCGTTCGCGCCAGTTTCGGATTTTGTTGAACATGGCGACAGGCTCGGAGTGCACCCATCCAAGATGTGCTCTCGCGGCCTGCTTTCAAGCGGCATGCAAACCGGGCCATGTCATCCCGGCCCGGTTTTCGATCGGAGGCTTACAACTTCTCGAATTCCCGTTTGAGGTCGTAGCCCTTGTCCGTGACGATGCTTTCGAGCGTCCTCACACGTTGCTCCAAGGTGTTCATGCGGGCCTCGTATTGCGGGTTTTCGCGTGGCTGGACCTGCTTGAAGCGCAAGTGGTCTCGAATGATGCGAGTCCCGAGGACGACGATAATGATACTCAGGATGAAAAATTGACCGTGTTCCATCGTTGATTCCTAGTGTTCCAGATCGCGAAATTGGCGGTCGAGATCGTATCGACTCGAAGTGACGTAGCCTTCCATGCGTTGCAACTTCATGTCCAGCTCGCGATAACGATGACGTACGTCGCGAAAGGTCCCGCCCGCCGAGCGTCTCACGCTGCGCCAGTATTCCTCATCGGTATCCCAGTCGTAGGGCGTGTCCGGCTTGGTCGGAAGCATGAAGCCGAGTATGAGGTACACCACCAGCGTCAGCATGTTGAACCAGAGCAGCGCAATGATCGCGAGAACCCGGGTGAGGGTGATGTCCCAGCCGAAATAGTCGGCCAAGCCCGCGCACACTCCCATGAGTTTGCCATGACGCGGGTCGCGGTAGAAACGCTGTGCGCGCCAGCTGCCGTTGTGTCCCATGGCTCAGCTCCGGTGACGGCTTGATTGCCAGTAGCTGCGTTCATCGCCGTCGCCGAAATAGCGCAACGGACGCTCCGGCATGATCAGGGCGGCAACGACATAGGCCGCCACGACGAACACCGGGAAGCACCAGCCCAGGGCAATGGCTCCCGCACGCGTCAGCCACACCGGCCAATCGAAATGTTCGGCCACGCCTGCGCACACGCCGAAGATCACGCCGCGTTCCGAGTCGCGATAGAGTCGGCGCTGAGGATATTCGTCCCGTGAATGGTTCATGCCTTGTCTCTCCAGTTGGGTATCTGTGTATCCAGAATGGTTTCCAGCGCCTTGACGCGATCTTCCATGCGGTTCGCTATCTGCCACAAATCCGCCAGCATCTTTTCGTCTTCGCGCGTCAGGCTCTGCGCGTGCCGACGCTGGGTGGTGTAATGCATGATCAGCCACAGCGGGGCCACGAAGATGCAGAAGATGGCGAACACGCCCGTCAAATCCCCCATGGCTTGCTACTCCTTGTCGGTGGCTGTCGCCGACCCCGACCCCGACCCCATGCGTTCCTTCAGTGCAGCCAGTTCGGCCTCGACGTGGTCGTTGGTTTCCAGGTCCGCGAATTCGCGGTCGAGGTCACGCTGCTTGCCGAGGTCGTAGGCTTCGACCTTGCCTTCCATGTGCTCCAGCTTGCGTTCGTAATGCTCGAACCGGCCCAGCGCGTTGTTGATCCGCTCGTCGTGGGTGCGACTGCGCGCCTTCAGGCGGTTGGCTGCCGTGTGGTGGCGCATCTCGAATGATTTCTGGCGATGCTTGGCATCGGCCAGCTTGGCCTGCAGCGCGGCGATGTCGTCATTGAGCTTGGCCAGGCCCAGTTCGACGTCGCTGCATTGCTCCTTGAGCGAATCCTGCGCGGCATCCATGTGCTTCTTTTCGGCCAGCGCCGCCTTGGCCAGGTCGTCACGCCCCTTGCTGACGGCCAGTTCGGCGCGGCGCTGCCACTCATCGGACTCGCGCCGGGCATGGGCCATGCGTCGCTCCAGTTCCTTGCGGTCGGCGATCGCGCGTGCCGCAGCGGAGCGCACTTCCACCAGGGTGTCTTCCATTTCCTGGATGATCAGCCGAACCACCTTTTCCGGTTCCTCGGCCTTGTCCAGCATCGCGTTGATGTTGGAGTTGATGATGTCGCTCATTCTCGAAAAAACGCCCATGTTTGCTTACCTCGTGATGGTGAAGGGCCACGAAGTGTTCATAGCACGTGTCGTGCCAAGCGGGCACATGCATTCAAGGCATTGATAAACATGGAATTATTCGCTCGTGGTCGTCGGGCATCGAAATTTCATATAGCTTTTTTGACCTTTATATAGTCATATATACCAATATTGAGCTTGTATGGCTCATTCACCGCAACGACTTGGTTCCGACTCGTTCCCACCGTGTGATGCTCCATGCCAGATCCGCGCTCATCAGGTTCTGAAACCACCGCCATGCTGGGCGAGTCGCCCGCATTTCTTGATCTGCTGGAGCATGCCTCGCGCGTCGCCGCGGTAAACAAGCCGGTGCTGGTCATTGGCGAGCGCGGTACCGGCAAGGAACTGATTGCAGCGCGACTGCATTTCCTGTCGGCACGCTGGGAAGCGCCGCTGGTCAAGCTCAATTGCGCCAGCCTGACCGAGGCCCTGCTCGAAACCGAATTGTTTGGCCATGAGGCGGGCGCCTTCACCGGTGCCACCCGTCGTCACGTTGGCCGCTTCGAGCAGGCCCATGGCGGCACGCTGTTCCTCGACGAACTGGCCACGGTCTCGATGCGGGTGCAGGAAAAAATCCTGCGTGCGGTCGAATACGGCCAATTCGAGCGTGTGGGCGGCAGCGAGACGCTGACGGTGGATGTGCGCATTGTCGGTGCCACCAACGGGGACATGCCGGCTGCCGTGCGTGCGGGACAGTTTCGCGCCGACCTGCTCGATCGGCTGGCCTTCGATGTATTGACCGTGCCTCCGTTGCGCGCACGCACGGGGGACATCATGCAACTGGCCGAGCACTTCGCCCTCAACATCAGCCGGGAACTGGGCCGGGAACTGTTCGCCGGCTTCGCCGAATCGGCCCGCACCGCGCTGATCCGTTACGCCTGGCCGGGCAATGTGCGTGAGCTGAAGAACGTGGTCGAGCGATCGGTGCATCGTGCGCCGGCAGACGAGCCGGTCGAGATCATTGTTTTCGACCCCTTCGCTTCCGCTTTTCGTCCTCCGGCTGAAGTCGAATCCGGCGCCGATGCCGTGGTGCCGCCTGAAAAATTGCTTCCACTTCCATGCGACATCAAGTTGCAGACGGCAAAGTTCGAAGTCGACCTGATCAAGCGGGCGCTGGCTGAAGCTCGCTATAACCAGGTCGAGGCTGCGCCGCTGCTCGGCCTGAGCTATCACCAACTGCGTGCGTTGTTGCGCAAGCACGGCATGGTGAAACCACGCAACGGCCAGGATGGATCGGCGGCGGCTGACGGGGGCTCCCGCCGGGAGCAATGATCGCTTCTCCGGCTTCCCTGAGCGTCGGGGAGCGAGGCGGCATCGTGATGCCGGAGTATTCATGGACGGACAAGGCA
>DATMTH010000199.1:0-8039 GCA_035564915.1 Rhodanobacter sp. | reverse complement strand
TCAGCTACATTCGCCACGCATGGACCAATCGCGCGTCGCTGGTGCTGCCGCAGGACGTGAGCCGGCATCGGCATACGCCAGTGGATTGAGGCGCAGCTGGCCGAATGCGCAACGCGCCGATGGCATGTCGTATGCTGCCTGCCGTACAGGGGAGTCGCCATGCCGCTGAGTTGGAACGAGATCAAGGACCGCGCGCTGAAGTTCTCGCGCGAATGGGCGGGTGAAACCTCCGAAGACGCCGAGGCCAAGAGCTTCTGGGACGGTTTCTTCGAGGTGTTCGGGGTCAGCCGCCGTCGCGTGGCGAACTTCGAGCGCAAGGTGAAGAAGCTCGACGGCAAGGACGGCTACATCGACCTGCTGTGGAAAGGCGTGCTGCTGGTCGAGCACAAATCGCGTGGCAAGGATCTCGACCGCGCCCACACCCAGGCGCGCGACTACTTCCACGGCCTCACCGACGCCGAGCTGCCGAAATACCTGCTGGTCTGCGACTTCGCGCGTTTCCGCCTGTACGACCTCGAAGGCGATGCCGCGCCGGTCGAGTTCGCGCTGAAGGATCTGCAGAAACACGTGCGCCAGTTCGGCTTCATCGCCGGCTACCAGGCGCGCAGCTTCAAGGAAGAAGACCCGGTCAACGTGCTCGCCGCCGAGCGCATGGGCAAACTGCACGACGCGCTGAAAGCCGCCGGTTACGACGGCCACGCGCTGGAAGTGCTGCTGGTGCGGCTGCTGTTCTGCCTGTTCGCCGACGACACCGGCATCTTCCCGCGCCACACCTTCCACGAACTGCTGTCCCAGCGCACCAGCATCGACGGTGCCGACATCGGCCAGTGGCTGGCGCAATTGTTCCAGGTGCTCGACACCGCGCCGGCTCGCCGTCAGAAAACACTCGACGCGCAACTCGCCGAATTTCCCTACGTCAACGGCAAGCTGTTCGCCGAACCGCTGCCGCTGGCCGCCTTCGACGCCAACATGCGCGCCCTGCTGCTGCAAGCCAGCGCGCTGGACTGGAGCCGGATCAGCCCCGCCATCTTCGGCTCCATGTTCCAGTCGGTGATGGACAGCAAGGCCCGCCGCAACCTCGGCGCGCACTACACCAGCGAAAAGAACATCCTGAAACTGATTGGCCCGCTGTTCCTCGACGAACTCAGCGCCGAACTCGAACGCATCGGCCACCACGAAGGCAAGCTCAAGAGCTTCCACGTCAAACTCGCCAGCCTGCGCTTCCTCGACCCCGCCTGCGGCTGCGGCAACTTCCTGGTCATCGCCTACCGCGAACTGCGCCTGCTGGAAATCGAAGTGCTGCAGCGGCTGTACGCACGTCAGGGCTCGGTGCTGCACGGCGTCGCCGATCACGTCGCCATCGACGTCGATCAGTTCTACGGCATCGAAATCGAAGAATTCCCCGCCCAGATCGCCCAAGTCGCGCTATGGCTGATGGACCACCAGATGAATCTGCGCGTCGCCGAACAATTCGGCGAATACTTCGCGCGCCTGCCGCTGACCAAGGCAGCAACGATCGTGCATGGGAATGCGTTGCGGATTGATTGGAAGGATGTGGTGAAGCCGGAGGAGTTGAGTTACATCCTGGGGAATCCGCCGTTCATGGGGCACCACCTGCAAACCGCCGAACAGAAGGCCGATATGCTGGCATCCATTGGTGACAGCAAAGGAGTTGGTGTCCTTGATTTCGTAACAGCTTGGTATGCCAAGGCTGCTGAAATGATCACCGGCACGTCGATTCCTGTCGCGTTCGTTTCAACGAACTCGATTACGCAAGGAGAGCAGGTGGGCATTCTCTGGCGTGCCATCACCAAGCATCGAGAGCTGAGCATCAACTTTGCGCACCGCACATTCCGATGGAGCAATGAGGCTCGCGGGAAGGCGGCCGTCTACTGCGTCATCATCGGCTTTTCCGAAAAAACAGCTTCGACGAAGGTTATCTTTGAGTACGACAGTGTTGGTGGCGATCCGCACCCGGTGTCGGCCAAATTCATTAACGCCTACCTTGTCGACGCCCCGTGGGTGCTGCTGGAAAACCGCAGCAAGAATCCATTTGGCAAACCTGAAATGATGTATGGAAGCAAGCCGACCGACGATGGCAACTTCCTATTCACCGACGCAGAGAAGGATGCTTTTCTGGATGCTGAACCGAGGGCTGAAAAGTTCATCAAGCCATTCGTCAGCGCCCACGAATATCTGCATGGTGAACGTCGCTGGGTGTTGTGGTTGGTTGATGCCGATCCGGCGGATGTTCGGGCGCTACCTTTGGTTCAACAGCGGGTGCAGTCCGTTGCAGCCTTTCGCAAAGCCAGCAAGGCTGCCTCCACCCGTAGCTACCCATATCCGGCACTGTTCCGGCAGGTCACACAGCCAGCGAGCGATTACGTTCTGATACCCGGCCATACATCGGAAAACCGTGCGTTCATTCCGTTTGGCTTTTTCAATAAAGACACCATCGTTGGCAATAGCTGCTTTTCGCTACCCACGACAAGCCTATGTGACTTTGGCCTCATCCAATCGACCATGCACATGGCATGGGTACGCTATACCTGCGGTCGCCTCGAAAGCCGCTATCGCTATTCCAAGGATATCGTCTACAACAACTTCCCCTGGCCCGACCTGCCGGACACTCCCTCCACCGTTCGCACTGAGCGTAGCCGTCCGCAGGACGGCGAAGTCGAAGTGTCGCCGCCGCACCCTTCGACTTCGGCCGCTGCCGCGGCCTACGCTCAGGGCGAACGGGAAGGGCGGGATGTGCCGAGTGAGCGCTGCGGAAAGCTGCGCGCCGCCATCGAAACCGCCGCGCAAGCCGTGCTCGATGCCCGCGCAAAATTTCCCGACGCCGCCCTGGCTGACCTCTACGACCCCCTGAGCATGCCGCCCGCGCTGGTAAAAGCGCATCAAGCACTGGATCGCGCCGTAGACGCTGCCTACGTAGCCGCAGAAAAAGCCGCCGGCCGCAAACCGCCCAAACTCGGCACCGACGCCGAACGCGTCGCCTTCCTGTTCGAGCGCTACCAGCAACTGACTTCATTGCTGCCTGCAGTCAAAACCAAGCCAGCACGCCGCAAGCGCATGGCTCTCGAATCCACCACGCCCAAAGATGGTGACGCCACATGCTGATCAAGCAGGCCGACGACCACGCCGAAGAACTGGCGCAGCTGGAGCAACTGGCAAAATCTTCCATCGATGATGCCGCAAAATATGCAGCGAAGGATCTCGCCATTCGCAAGGCTGGCCTCAAGGGCGAATCCGAATCGGCCTATCTGATTGATTTTGACTTTGCCGGCTCGGCCAAATGGGCGGTGATTCACGACCTGCGCCTGGAATACAACGGCCGCACGGCACAGATCGACCACTTGTTGATCAATCACTGGATGGACTGCTACGTACTGGAATCCAAGCACTTCCACGCCGGCATCAAGATCACCGAAGACGGCGAATTCATGCGCTGGAACGATTACAAGCACACCTACGAAGGCATGCCATCGCCGTTGCAACAAAACGAACGGCACATCACCGTGCTGCGAGACGTGATGAGCACACTGGAACTGCCTACGCGACTGGGCTTTTGCATCGCCTTCGAGTTCCAGACTTTCGTGTTGGTGTCATCGACATCAAGAATCGACCGCCCCAGGAAATTCGATACCAGTCGCGTTATCAAGGCCGATCAGGTCAAGGAGCGCATCTGGCGCGACTTCGACAAGGAGCATGGCCGGGCCGGTATGATGAAAGCCGCCGCCAGGGTCGTATCGAGCGATACGGTCCGTGACGTGGCGCAGCAGCTTGCCAATCTGCATCGACCGGCGAAGTGGCCGATGCCGGCGATCATCAAAGATGCTGCAGTAACGGCAAAACCATCTAAATCTGTCACGGCCCCGACAGTGGTCGAGCCGTCAACTCCCGCCAAATCAGTCAAGGCAGTGGCTCCGCCCGCTGCCGCGGCACACCCCTTTGCAGGTGGCCCGCAATGCAAGGAATGCCACGGCCATCAAGGCAGCATTCAGTACGGCAAATACGGGTATTACTTCAAGTGCGCGCAATGCCACGCCAACACGGCAATCAAGTTCACCTGCCTGCCCGGACACGATCCGCGCCTGCGCAAAGCAGGCAACCAGTTCTACCGCGATTGCGCCGAATGCCACAGCTCGTCGCTTTACTTCACGAATCCTTGAAACCTGCCGACAGGCTTGTGCAAAGCCTTCGGATGTAGGAACTCTGATGCGCCGCCGTGCTTACGTCCGGAACGTTTCGAGGTATGAGCCCGACGCCGCGGTGCTCGCACCAGAGCGAGCCGAGGCTACTACATGATCCTGATCGAGCCGGACGAAAGCTCTTCGCCCTGAATGCCGCAAGGCATCGCGCACACGTGCGAAAGTGCGAAACCCCCGCACATATGTCCGCCCACACCGACAGCCCGCCAGTCGCCACGCCGACTGTGCCGCGCTGATTTCACCGGCATCCTTTCACGGTCTCGTGAAGGGGCAGGGGCGGCGAGTGATATCGGACTCGCCATGCCCGCCACCGCGCCCACTCTGCGGGACAACCCCGATCCGCGTCGCGCTGTCCTACCCCTGAGCCACAGCGCGGCGCGGATCTTTCCTTTCC
Organism: Rhodanobacter sp.; assembly: GCA_035564915.1. Taxonomy (GTDB): domain Bacteria; phylum Pseudomonadota; class Gammaproteobacteria; order Xanthomonadales; family Rhodanobacteraceae; genus Rhodanobacter. Next base: position 3,431 of record DATMTH010000199.1, on the reverse strand, counting down.
AGCAAACGGAGATTGCAGTGAGCCAGAATCTTATTTCACTCGTGTTGACCGACGCACAATTGAGCGCCATTGACGGTGCCCTCGCCACCCTGGAAGAAAACCTCGTTGGCCTGCTGGCCTTGACGCCGGAACAGCGTCGCAGCCTGGCCAAGATGGGCGACAAGTCGGAGGTGTTCTGCCGACAGACCTTGAAGTTGCTGACACAGAATCCGCAGGTCGTGCCACCCAGCCTCAATGTGGCCGAGGCGCAGGCCGATCTGACAGCATTCGACCAGCTGGGCACGTTCCTGATGCGCCTGCAGCGCCTCAGCGAGCGGGCGCAGGACAGCAGCACCGCGCTGGGCAGCGACCTGATGCAGTTCGCGCTGGAGGGCTACGCCCTGCTGCGGGTAACCGGCAAGAACCAGGGTCTGGAAGAACTGCGTCGCGACTTGTCCACGCGCTTCTCCCGTGGTACCGCGCGCACGCCATCCGAACCCGCGCCAGCCGCAGCCTGAACCACCCGGCATTCCGCGCGGGCCATGCCCCAGACAGCCCGGCGCATGGAGCAGCAAACTCCATGCGCCGGGCTTTTTGCTGCATGCGGCAACCATGCCGCTCGATCAGCCGAGTGCGGCCCTCGACGCGCCGAGTCGCCCGCTGCAACGCTTCGGCAGCAAGCTCGGCATGCCGAGTCAAAAGCCTGACGCTTCGAGCAAAAAGCCTGGCGGGTCGAGCAAAAAGCTCGGCGGTTCGAGCAGAAAGCCCGATGGTTCGAGCAGAAAGCTCGGCGGTTCCAGCCCGCTTCCCGGTTCGCCGAGCAGGTAGCAGGATCCGCCGAGCACGCCGCCCGGCGGATGCGGCAACTAGTCTGACAAGTCAGGCACGTTGCCCGGCGTACCGAGCATCGGGCGGGATCAGCGGAGCAAGCATGCTGGCATCAGCGCAGTGCAGCCGCCTTGGCCGAGGTATCAGCCGTGGCGTCGCGGCCCGATAGCCCGGAAGCCGTGCGCGGCTTTGCATCTTCCAGTGAAGTGGATCAACCATTCCGGCAGAGCGCGACCCAAGTGCCGAGCACAATCACCGCCGGCGGCGTGGTGAGAGCTGGGGTTTGGCAGGAGTGGCCGGCCGCAGCCTTCGCGAAACTCTGCGATAGCCTTCAACACCACGGGGTCGTGCTACCGTTCGTGGCGTCTGGCGCGAGGTGTGTGGACGGACCCTCGGCTTCCGGCATCCGTATATTCAATAGTTAGCTGCAGGGAAACATCCATGCGTATCATCGGCAAAACGGCGTTAGCAGCTCTTTTCCTCGTGCTGGCTGCCAGCTCACAAAGCAGCTTTGCGGCTCAGGTCTATAACGTCTCCACCACCTTGTCGCACGACGGCAAGGTTTTCGGCGCACCTTCGGTCGTGGTCAAAGCCGACACCGATGCAAGTGTTGCCGTCTCTGGCCCACGCGGCTACAAGCTGCGGCTCCGCGTAATTGACGCTGGTAATGGCAAGCTCAAGATTTCCGCTCAACTAAACTCGGCCTACGGAACAATGTCGCCGACATTGGTGGTGTTCGCGGGTAAGCCTGCAATGGTTTCGGTCGGCAGCACTACTATCAACATCACTGCATCCCGAGGCGGCAGCTGACCAATCGTTCAAGGCGGACGGCTACGCCGTCGCTCAATTCCAGCCTCAGATTTAAGAGTGAACATGGCAGACTCAGGTATGGACCGGCAGCTTCGACGTATTCGCATGCGGCGACGCATCGCATTAGGCATGCCTATCGCTTTCCTTCCCTTCGTCTTCGCAATTTCATTCGTCGTGCACTCTGGCAACGTCGGCAATATCGTCATTGGTGTGTACATTGTCCTGTTTGTCGTTTTCGCCATCGTCTTTGGGTTAAGTTCGTGCCCGCGCTGCCACAATCTCTTCTTTATAGGAGCTTGGCTCGCTAATCCGGTTACAAGTCACTGCATGAACTGTGGTCTGCGCATTGATGGTGAGCCAGACTGAATGCACCATCTAACAACTCGTTCAAGGCGGACGGCTGCGCCGCCGCTCAATTCCAGCGTTAGCCATCAAGGGACAGTCATGCGGCGAGCTTTCGCAATGGTGTTTACGATCTTTTTGGCGGTCGCCGCGCTGACACAGGCTGCCGCGCCTACTCAGTTCTATTCGGTGTTTTTACTGGTATCGGTCAATTCAGCCGGCGAGATAAGCTCCCTCAAGGTTGTCCAGGTCAGAGACGTTAAAGGTGCCAATTCAGGCCCGGTGCCAGTGACGGTTCCGGACAGCTACGTAACGGCCGCCCGCGCATTCCTTTCCAGGCATCCGTACAAAGGGCCTAGCCAGTTTGTCACTTACACGTTCTACGATCCGTCTCGACCGTCCCGCGCGGATATAAATCCGCAAGCTGATCGGCACTGATAGCCACACCTCGTCCAACGCGGGCGGCCACGCCGCCGCTTGATTCCAGCGTTAGGTTGCACATGACCCACTTTCGCCCATTTGAAGTGAAAGCACTTCGGCTTCTATGCACTGCAACGCTCGGCGAGGTTGTCGTGGATGCCATCTGCAGTGATTCCCAGTTTGTCAGTTACCGTTACTCTGGCGCTGGGTACTTCGTAGCTGTTCGCCATCATCTTTTGCCCACGGCACGTGTTGTTCTCAGCCACCCGATAGTTGTTGGCGAGACGGGTGACGTTACCGGTAGCTATCTCGCGTTTATTCAAGACAACGAGCTCATGCTTGAGTACGCTGCCACAACTGACGTCCCAGAAAATTTCAGAAATCTACCTGTACGGGTTGAGCTGCAAGGCGGTGAAACCTAGCTACTCGTTCAACGCGGATGGCTACGCCACCACTCAATTCAAGCGTCAGGGCTCATCACGCATAAGGGGATGTAATGAAAAAGATAAAGCTGTTGGCTGTGGGGTTCAGCATTGCTCTGTTGGCGGGCTGCTCGATGTCAAAGGACACGGCGTTAGCCCAGGCCCAAATCTCCGTATTCCACAGCGAACTTGATGCAGGCAGCTTCCAGCAAATCTATCTGGCTTCTTCGCCGGATCTACAGAAAGTTGCAAGCGAAGGAGACTTTGTAAAGCTCCTGGCAGCGATCAATCGGAAACTGGGCAACGTAAAGACTTCTACGCAGCTAACATGGAAAGTCTTCAGCGGCACGTCCGGGACATTCGTGACCATCGTGAACAAATCGCAATTTGAACAGGGGTCTGGTGACGAGCAGTTTGTGTATCGCATCGACAATGGTGTGGCCAAATTAGCCGGGTATCACATCAATTCAATGGCGTTGATAACAAAGTGATCCCTGACCACTCGTTCAAGACGGACGGCTCCGCCGCCGTTTGATTTCAGCGTCAGGCCGACATCCAAACCCGCGAGAAAAGTGTCATGAGCCAGGTATTCGTCAACATTGGACTCAGCCTCGATGGCTACATGGCGCC
>DATMTH010000198.1:0-41555 GCA_035564915.1 Rhodanobacter sp. | reverse complement strand
GTGCCTTCCCCGGCCTCGGCCGGGGCCGCTGCCGCTTCGACGGGCGCCGCGACAACCGGGGCCTGCACGGCCTCGCTGTCGACCGCAACCGTCACCGACCGCTTGCGCTCGCGCGGCGGCCGCGAAGCCCCGCCACCGCCACTGCCAGCGCGTCCGGAACCACCCGTACGACGCGGCTTTTCGCCCGGACGTGGCGGCACCACGTCACCGAACTCGGCACTGTCGGCGGCGGTGTTGGCGGCAAACTCCGCATCGACCGCGCGCGGCTTCGGCATCACCAGCAGCGCCGGGTCCATCGGCGCCACCGGAATGCTCTGTCCGATATAGGCCTCGATGTCCGGCAGCGACATCGCGTACAGGTCGCAGGCGAAGCTGATCGCATCGCCTTCGGCACCGAGGCGCGCGGTGCGGCCGATGCGATGCACGTAATCCTCGGCCTCATGCGGCAGGTCATAGTTGAAGACGTGGCTGACTTCGGGGATGTGCAACCCGCGCGCAGCGACATCGGTAGCCACCAGGATGTCGAGCTGGCTGTCCTTGAACCGTTGCAGCAGCTTCTGCCGCTTCAGTTGCGGCACGTCGCCGGAGATCGCGCCGACCCGGCAACCATGGCGCTTGACCCGCTCGGTAACGCGCTCGGCGGCGGCCTTGGTATTGACGAAGATGATGCTGCGCACGGGCTTGTGCTGGTCGATCAGGTTCAGCAGCAGCGGCATCTTTTCTTCCTTGGCCGGGAAGTAGACCACCTGGCGCACCCTGTCGGCGGTGACGTTGTCGCTCTCCACCACCAGCTTCTCGGCCTCGTGCATGTGTTCGTAGGCCAGCTCCAGCACGCGGTGGCTGAGCGTGGCGGAAAACAGCAGCACCTGGCGCTGCTCGCGTGGCGGCAGGCGACGGAAGATGAAGCGCACGTCCTTGATGAAACCGAGGTCGAACATGCGGTCGGCCTCGTCGATCACCATCACCTCGACACTGTTGAGGTTGAAAACCCCTTGCTTGTGGTAGTCGAGCATGCGGCCGGGGGTGGCGATGATGATGTCGCAGCCGTCCTTCAGTTGCTGGCGCTGCTTGTCGTAATCGACGCCGCCGTAGATCAGCGCGATGCGCAGGCCGGTGTGGCGGCCGATCGCGCGGGCGTCCTTCTCGATCTGGATCGCCAGCTCGCGGGTCGGCGCGATGATCAACGCACGCGGGTCGCTGTCCTTGCGCTCGGCTACCGCATTGGTGGTCAGCAACCGGTTCATCAGCGCGACCAGGAACGCGCAGGTCTTGCCGGTGCCGGTCTGCGCCTGGCCGGCGACATCGCGCCCGCTCAGAGCCAGCGGCAAGGTCATTTCCTGGATCGGCGTGCAGCGTTTGAAACCGCTGTCGTCCAGGCCCTGCTGCAGCAGCGGGTGCAAATCGAAGTTGGTGAAAAAGGTATCGGTAAGTACAGTTTGTGACATATGGGGAATTCGGGACCTTTGCCTGACGGCGGCGTGATGTGCTGCACCCGCTTCGGCGGCCGAAGATCGGCGCAAAACGGTGCAGGACGGGTGCGCGATGCGCAGCGAAGCGGCTCAATCGTCAGGGTCAACAAGGTCGCGCCGCGGCGTGCGACGCCGTAATTGCCGGCGTTCTGACCGGCGGCTTGGAAGGCCGCCCTTGAATCGTGCCCGGAGTTGCGCTGGAATGACGGCATGCCTGCCAGGCAAGCCCATTCTTCGCGCAACCCATGCTTCATGGGCGCCTGAGTGTAGCCGATGACGTCAATCCTTGTATTGTCGCCAGCCCCACCCCATAGTTTTGACCCCTGCCCTTTTCAGTGCACCAGCCACGGAGATCCCCGGTGAGCGACCTTATTACCCATGTGAACGACGACGCCTTCGAGCAGCAGGTGCTGCAGTCCGAAACCCCTGTCCTGCTTGATTTCTGGGCGGAGTGGTGCGGCCCGTGCAAGGCCATCGCGCCGATGCTGGACGAACTGGCCCAGCAATACGAAGGCAAGCTGCGCGTGGTCAAGGTCAATATCGACCAGAACCAGCAGACTCCGCGAGCCTATGGCGTACGCGGCATTCCGACCCTGATGGTATTCAAGAACGGCAAGGTCGAAGCCACCCAGATCGGCGCCGTCAGCAAGGGTCAGCTGACCCAGATGATCGACAAGGCGATCTGACTGTCCTGGTCAAACCCGCTGCAGCCACCCCGCCCACGTCACCGGGCCGGATGCCAAGGCTTTACGCCGACACGCAGCGGGTGCTAGATTCCTCGCGTCCGTCGGGACAGTCCTGTCCCCCAGCGCCTTCAGCGCGACGCACACCCTCCCTCCTGTAATTCAACGGCGCCCCGCGAGGATTGCCCGTGTCCGATACCGAAAACAACGTTTCCACCGACGCCAAGAGCGCCGATACCAAGCCTTCGGCTGAAGCCAAGCCGGAGCCGCGCGCCCGCGCGCCGCGCCGCACGGCGGCTGAGAAAGCCGCGGCCAGTGCCAGCAAGGCGGCGGCCGACAAGGCGCCTGTCGTCGAGAAGGCGCCAGCCAGCGACAAGCCACCGGCACCGGCCCCTGCCGAGCGCGCCGCATCCGCACCGGCAGCCACCAGCCAACCGCCGGCAGCGGCCACACCAGCGGCCTCGGCACCGGCACCAGCCGCCCAGGAAACGCGCGAGTCCAGCCCGCCATCCGAACAGCCATCGAATCAGGCCCAGGGTCAGCAGCCGAACCAGGCCCAGAACCAGGGCCAGAACCCGAATCAGGGCCAGAACCAGGGCGGTGCCCGCGAAGGCCGCGAAGGTCGTGGCCGCCGTCGTCGCAATGAGCGTGGCGAACGCAACAACAACCAGCCGCGCCCGCAAGGCGAGCGCCATCAGCGCCCGAATCCGAACGGCCTGCCGGTGGACGACGACAACGCCGACCCGGGCAGCAACGACCGGGTCATCAATCTCACCGAACTCAAGCGCATGAAGGCGCCGCAGCTGCTGGAATTCGCCGAATCGCTGGGCCTGCATGAAGGCGTCGCCCGCGCCCGCAAGCAGGACGTGATCTTCAACGTGCTCAAGGCGCACGCCCGCTCCGGCGGCGGCATCTGGGCCGAAGGCGTGCTGGAGATCCTGCAGGACGGCTTCGGCTTCATGCGTTCGGCCGATGAGAGCTACCTGGCCGGTCCGGACGACATCTACGTATCGCCCAGCCAGATCCGCCGCTTCAACCTGCGCACCGGCGACTACATCACCGGCCGCGTGCGGCATCCGAAGGAAGGCGAGCGTTACTTCGCCATGCTGCGGGTGGAGACGATCAACGGCGATCCGCCGGAAGCATCCAAGAACAAGATGCTGTTCGAGAACCTCACCCCGCTGTTCCCGCGCAAGGCGTTCAAGCTCGAGCGCGGCAACGGTTCCAGCGAGGACATCACCGGCCGCATCCTCGACCTGGTCGCGCCGATCGGCAAGGGCCAGCGCGGCCTGATCGTCTCCCAGCCGAAGTCCGGCAAGACGATGATGCTGCAGAACATCGCCCAGGCGATCCAGTACAACCACCCCGAAGCGCACCTGATCATCCTGCTGGTCGATGAGCGGCCGGAAGAAGTCACCGAAATCGCCCGCACCGTGCGCGCCGAAGTGATCAGCTCGACCTTCGACGAACCCGCCGTACGTCACGTGCAGGTCGCCGAGATGGTGATCGAGCGGGCCAAGCGGCTGGTCGAGCACAAGAAGGACGTGATCATCCTGCTCGACTCGATCACCCGCCTCGCCCGTGCCTACAACACCGTGGTGCCCAGCTCCGGCAAGGTGCTCACCGGTGGCGTCGACGCCAACGCGCTGCAGCGGCCGAAACGCTTCTTCGGTGCCGCGCGCAACGTCGAGGAAGGCGGCAGCCTGACCATCATCGCCACCGCGCTGACCGAAACCGGCAGCAAGATGGACGAGGTGATCTACGAGGAGTTCAAGGGCACCGGCAACATGGAAGTGCACCTGAGCCGCCGCATCTCCGAGAAGCGCGTCTATCCGGCCATCGACATCAACCGCTCCGGCACCCGCCGCGAAGACCTGCTGATCGACCCGGACATGCTGGCCAAGATCTGGATCCTGCGCAAACTGCTGCATCCGATGGATGAGCTCAGCGCGATGGAATTCATGCTCGACAAGATGAAGAACACCAAGTCGAATGACGAGTTCTTCAATTCGATGAAGCGCTGAGACAACACGCCTTCACGAGACAGGCCGGCAAATGCCGGCCTGTTCTCGTTTTTCGACCCACACTCTGCGCAGCGCCATCGCAACCGGACAGCCCTTGTCACGTGCTATTTTGAGTGGACTTTCATCTCAAGGCGACACCATGAAGCAGCGTCGAGAAGCGGCCCGACGGATCATGGCATGGATGGCGATGATCGCCTGTCTCGGCATGGCTGTTCCCACTGCACTCGCTACCGAGGCGAAGCCTGTTTCACGCACTGGCACACTCTACGGCGCGCCCTACCGCATCGATATTCCGGCGTACTGGAACGGCAATCTGGTCATGCTGATGCATGGCTACGAACCGAAAGGTGCGCCGCGGGCGACACCGATGAAAGCGGCGAACGAGACAGACATTTTCCTCAAGCGGGGCTATGCGGTCGCGCAAAGCGATTACGTATCGCAGGGCTGGGCCGTGGGCGATGCCATCGTCGACAGCGAACGGCTTCGGCAACTGGCTGTTCGCAGCGTAGGAGGCCCGCATCACACCTATCTCATCGCTTTCTCGCTGGGTGGCCTCGGGGCGGCGGCGAGCCTCGAACGCTATCCGCACACCTACTCTGGAGCACTGATCCTGTGCGGTGCAACCGTCTCCACGCCCGAACTGCTCTCGCGCGGCGTGCTTGAGCCATTGCTCGCATTCGATACGTTGATCCCCGGCGTGCTGCCGGACCTGGCCGCCACCGGCGCGCCAAAGTTCGTCCCGCCCACAGTATTCGCCCAGGCCTTGCAATCGCACCCGAAACAGGCCGCCCTGCTGGAACGACGCCTGCAGGGAACGCAAACGTCGCTGGCGCTCTATTACATGGTGTTGCGCGAGCTGGAGCAGCGTGCGGGTGGCATGCCGGTGGACAACCACACCACAGTCTACCGGGGCTTTGGCGACGATGCCGTCTTCAACCGGCAAGTGCACCGCTACGCCGGCTCACCCGCTGCTGTTGCCTATGCCGCCCGCAACGTCAGCCTGACCGGCCGCATCGATGTGCCGCTGGTGATGGAATGGAACGCTGTTGATCCCACCATCCCTTTGCGGCTCCATGCCAACTACCCGGATCAGGTCAAGGCGGCAGGCAACGGAAAGCTACTGACCGTGCTCGCGCCGATCGGCCAGGGGCACTGTGTCTTCAGCGATACGCAGATCGGCGCAGCGTTCGACACACTGCTGCACAAGGCAGATGCCGTCGTGCACTGATTGTCGAGCGTGCATCGAGCACCTGTGCGGGGGCGCCTGCCATTGTCCCGGCCGACCGGGAGCCCGGCCTCACATAACATCTGTACCGTCTCGTCCAATTATTTGCCCTCACCCCCTTTTCGTTGTCATGTCCTGCCCCCATAGTGAGGCGCTCACCCCGCAAGGCCTTGCCTGTGTCCATACCCAGTGCCGTGAAGAGCACCCCGATAACGGGCCGCCAGCAGCTCACCGATTACCTCGCCGCCGGCGAGAAGCCGCGCGAGGCGTGGCGCATCGGCACCGAGCACGAGAAATTCGGTTTTCGTACCGACGACCTGCGGCCACCCACGTTCGAAGGCGAGCGCGGGATCAAGCAGTTGCTGGAAACGCTCGCCTCCCGCTACGGCTGGGACGTGGCGCGCGAAGGCGAGAATCCGGTCGCGCTTTCCAGGGAAGGCGCCTCGATCACGCTGGAGCCAGCCGGGCAGCTGGAATTGTCCGGGGCCATGCTTGAAACCATCCACCAGACCTGCTGCGAGGTGAACTCGCACCTGAAGGATGTGCGCTCGGTCGCCGACGAGCTCGGTCTCGGCTTCCTCGGCATGGGCTTCCAGCCGAAATGGCGCCGCGACGAGATGCCGTGGATGCCGAAGGGTCGCTACAAGATCATGCGCGAATACATGCCCAAGGTCGGTTCGCTCGGCCTGGACATGATGACCCGCACCTGCACGGTGCAGGTGAACCTGGATTTCTCGTCCGAAGCGGACATGGTGAAGAAATTCCGCACCAGCCTGGCGCTGCAGCCGATCGCCACCGCGCTGTTCGCCGACTCACCGTTCACCGAAGGACGTCCAAACGGCTATCTGTCGTACCGCTCGCACATCTGGACCGACACCGACGCCGACCGCACCGGCATGCTGGATTTCGTGTTCGCTGATGGCTTCGGCTACGAGCGCTATGTCGATTACATCCTCGACGTGCCGATGTACTTCAGTCTGCAGAACGGCCAATACCTTGACCTGGCCGGCCAGGACTTCAAGAAATTCATGACCGGCGAACTGCCCGCCCTGCCCGGCACGCACGCCAGCATGAAGGATTTCGCCGACCATCTCACCACCGCCTTCCCCGAAGTACGCCTGAAGCAGTACCTGGAGATGCGCGGTGCCGACGGCGGCCCATGGAATCGCCTGTGCGCCCTGCCCGCGTTCTGGGTCGGCCTGCTCTACGATCAGGAAGCCCTGGACGCCGCCTGGGATCTGGTCAAGGATTTCAGCCCGGTCGAACGCCATGCGCTGCGCGACGGTGTGCCGAAGCATGCCTTGAAGCTGCCGTTCCGCGGCGGCACGGTGCGTGACCTGGCCGAGCAGGCGCTGAAGATCGCCGGCCACGGCCTCAAGCGCCGCGCGCGCCTGAACAGGAATGGTGCCGACGAGAGCATCTTCCTCGAACCGCTGATCGAGATCGTGCAGGCCAACCAGACTCCGGCCGAACGCAAGCTGGAACTGTTCCACGGCATCTGGAACGGCAGCGTGGATCCGGTATTCCGCGAGTTTGCCTATTGAAAGAGGTGCGGCGACATCACACGCCACCGCTGGAGGGGGCGTGTGACTCCAGGCTGATCAGCATGCTTCAACCTGGCCATGATCGAGCATCGCATGCCGCCAGGAACTCAAGTGTCAATGACTCTTGATCGGGAATGTCTGCACTTCACCAGCCGCACTGTTCGCATGTGCGGGTGCAGCCTTCTGCCCTGACTTCAAGCCGCTGGCACCACATTGGTACGCACCCCACGGCTGTGACCCGCCGACCGGCTCGGCCAGCGGCTTGATGGTATCGGCGTGCATCTTGGCCGCCTCGTTGCGCGCCATGATTTCCAGCTCGTCGCGCACGGTGATCTTGTTTCGGTCAACCGGGCCGACATGATCCAGCACCGAAACGGTGACCTTGCCCAGTTCATGGCACGCGGAGACGTCGCCGTTCCAGGCTGTACGCACGTTTTTCGCGGCGGGATCCATGGTGATGCCCCAGCTGCAGGCGCTGAGCAGCAATACGGGGGCGAGCAACAACAGGGTCTTGCACATGGGTGACTCCGCAGCAGTGGCTGAATGATAGAGGCCGGCCCGTTGCCGGACCGGCCCCTATCGTAACGCGGCGACGTCGGCGCGTCCCCGAATGAACCCGAAATGCGCGGTGGCGAAACCTGGCCACCACCGCGCGCGACTTACTTCGGGGTCTTGGTTGCCGCGGTCTTCGTGGCCGGGGCCGCAACCGGCTTGCCGTCGGCGTCGAGCACCTGTACCGGCCCGAGATTCAACGCGCGCACCGACGGCCCCACTTTCTTCAGGTCGCCGACGATCACCCAGGTGAGGTGCTGCGGCTTGATCACCTCGTCGGCAGCGGCTTGCACCGCCTTGTCGCTCTGCCCTTCGATCCGAGACTTCAACGTCTGCACGTAATCGTCCGGACGGTGATACAGGGCAATACCCTGCATCGCACCAAGCACGGCACCCACGGTCTGGTACTCGCCGGGCATGGCACGGACATCGTTGTCCTTGATCTTCTGTATCTCGGCATCGGTCAGAGGCTTGGGACCGACAACCGCAGTGGCCTCCTTCAACGCCTCGCTGATCGACGGCGCGGTCTTGTCGGTTTGCACCGGCGCGTAGATCATGAACGGACGCTGCCCCACGGCGTTCTGCAGGAAGCTGAACGCGCCATAGGCCCAATGCTTGCCCTCACGCAGATTCATGTTCAGTCGCGACGTGAAGCTGCCGCCGAACGCGCCATTCATGGTGCCGATCTCGAGATTGTTCGATGCTTCGGTGGACGGGGCGACCTCACCGGCGAGGATCACCGACTGCAACGAACCAGGCCGATCCATCAGGAACACGCGCACATGGTCGGGGTAGTTCACCTTGGCGATGTTCTTCTTCGGCACCGCGTTGTCCGGCGCCTTCCAGTTGCCGAATACCGCGTTGAGTTCCGGCACCAGCTTGGCCAGCGTGGTGTCGCCGGCGACCAGGATCTTCACGTTGTCCGGCCGGATGTAATCGCCCATGAAGTTGCGCATGTCGGTCGAGGTCAACGACTTGATCGAATCGGTGGTGCCCGAGCCGGTGAACGGGATCGCGTAGGCATGACCCTTGCCGTACAGCAGTGGTGGCAGCACGCGCAGCGCCATCGATACCGGCTGTGCCTTCTCCTGCTCGATGCCGGCGAGCCACTGGCCACGCAGCCGCTCGATGTCGCTGGCGCGGAAGGCGGGATTGCGCGCCATGTCGGCCACCAGCTCCAGCGACGGCACCACCTTGTCGGTCAGCGCATTCATCGAGACGTTGCAGTAGTCCAGCCCGCAACCGGTGTTGATGTAGCTGCCCAGGCGCTGCTTGCGCTTCGATATCTCGACCGAATCCAGATCCCTGGTGCCCTCGTTGAGCATGTTCATGGTGAAGCTGGAGGTACCCAGCTTGCGCCCTTGGTCGGCGGCGTAGCCGGCGTCGAACAACAGCTCCATCTGCACCAGTGGCACGTCGTGCCGCTCGGCCAGGGTCACCTCGATGCCGTTGGCGAGCTTGGCGTGCTCGAGGGCCGGGAACTTCAGGTCGGGGAACGTGGTGACGCTGGGCACACCCTTGCTGCGATCGACATCGCTCTTGACCGTATGCCAGTCGTGCTTCGCCGCCGCCACTGGCCTGGGTGCACCGGGCGCCACTCCAAGGCCACCGGTTTCTGCCACGTCCGCCGTGGAGGCGGTGGCACCCTTGGCCAGCGGCAACACGGTCAGGGTGTAATCGCCCTTGCTGGTCCATTGCCGTGTCGCGTCGCGTACCTGCTGCGGCGTGGCCTCCATCATCGCGGCCAGATCCTTGCGCCAGGCACCGGGGTCGTCGTGATAGACCTGCCCGGCGGCCAGCAGGGTGGCCTTGCCGGAGAAACCCCCGACCTGTTCCAGCCGCCGTACGTAACCTGCGCGGAAACCGGTCTTGGCGCGCGCCAGCTCGTCAGCCGTCGGACCATCCTCGAGGAAAGTCTTCCATACATCGGCGACGGCGGCCTCGACCTTGGCCGGATCGATTCCGTTCTTCACATCCACTTCCAGCTCGAATTGCGAGGCCAGCTCGCCGCTGTCCTGGCTCACCGACACGTCGTCGGCCAGTTTGTCCTGATACACCAGTCGCTGATACAGGCGCGAGGTCTTGCCTTGCCCGAGCACGGTTGCAGCGAGGCTGAGCAGGTTGTCGTCCTCGGTACCGTCATGCGGCGTGTTCCACTCGCGATAGACATGCACCTGCGGCACGTCCATGTGCATCGTGCCGCGTGTCGAGGTGGTGCGCGGGAACGACCATGTCGGCAGCTTCGCCACCGGCGGTCCGGACGGGATCTCGCCGAAATACTTCAGCGCCTTGGCTTTCGCCTGCGCCGGGGTGATGTCGCCGACCATCACCAGAGTCGCGTTGGCGGCGCCGTAGTAGGTACGAAACCAGGTCTTGAAGTCACTCAGCGAGGCGGCATTCAAGTCCTTCATCGAACCGATCGTGTCGTGGTGATACGGATGGTTCAGCGGATATGCGTTGGCCTCGATCTTCTCCTGCACGCGCAGACCATAGGGCTGATTCTCGTCCTGGCGCTTCTCGTTCTGCACCACGCCACGTTGCTGATTCACCTCATCCTGACCCAGGCCATCGAGCAGCCAGCCCATGCGATCCGATTCCATCCACAGCGCCATGTCCAGCGCGGTGGTCGGCACGGTCTCGAAATAGTTGGTGCGATCGTTGGCGGTGGTGCCGTTCATGCCCGTGGCACCCACCTTCTCGAACGGCTGGAAGTAGTTGCCGTCGTGATGACCGGAGCGTTCGAACATCAGATGTTCGAACAGATGGGCGTAGCCGCTCTTGCCGACCGGTTCGCGCGCGGAACCTACGTGGTACCACATCGCCACGGCCACCACCGGTGCCTTGTGGTCCTCACTCACCACCACGGTCAGCCCGTTGGGCAAGACGAAGCGGGTGTAGGGGATGTCGGGAAGCACGGCTTGCGACGCATCTCCGGGGCTGGCCGCCGGCGCGGCCAGGACGGGCAAGGCGCTGGCGCCGAGGGTCAACATGCCTGCGATCAGCAGGGCGAGGGGCTTTCTGGTCACGGTGAACCTCCTGTTGCACGAATGAGTCCACGCAGGCTAATGATGTATTTCCGGTATCGCAAATGACTTATGGCAGGGCCAGGCACGGACCGGCAACCGGCTGTCCAACTGTCCGTTGGCGGGCAGCGGCTGTCCGCGGACAGCCGATCTTGCGCGACCGCATCCATGAAAAGCCATGAAATTCAATGACCTTTGGCACAAGCCTGGTATGGCATGGCGTTTGCTACTTACCCAGCACAGGACTATTTCCCCTTGCTGGAGACGACACCATGAAATTCGAAAGCCTGATGCTGCGCTGCCTGTTCCTTGCCTGCCTGGCCGTTTGTGGCCTGATCTTCGGCGCCATGCTGACCGCCACGCCGCCCAGCGTGCAACTGGCCGCCACCAACGGGGCAAGCGCGATCCTGCTGGCCACGCCGAGCAGTTGCGTACTGCCGCCGGATGGCGTGATCTGTCCGCGCATCACTGGTTGAGGCCATGCCGCACGACGGCGCCGGACACGCGATAATGCGCGGATGCTGCATGTCATCCTTTTCCAGCCCGAGATCCCGCCCAACACCGGCAACGTGATTCGCCTGTGCGCGAACACCGGTGCCGCGCTGCATCTGATTCGTCCACTGGGTTTCGAGCTTGACGACAAGCGGCTGCGCCGGGCCGGGCTGGATTACCATGAATACGCCAGTCTCGCCGTGCATGACAATCTCGCCGGATGCCTTGATGTGATCGGTTCACCGCGGGTGCTTGCATTCACCACGCGTGGCCGCGTGGCTCATGTCGATGCGCGTTTCGCCGATGGCGACGCGCTGCTGTTCGGTTGCGAAACCGCCGGCCTGCCCGCCGACGTGCTGGAGACGATTCCGGCCGAACAACGCCTGCGCTTGCCGATGCACCCGAACAGCCGCAGCCTGAATCTGTCGAACACGGTTGCCGTGGCCGTGTATGAGGCTTGGCGTCAGCTTGGCTTTGCCGGGGCCAGTCCGTCGTAGGAACGCGCTCGGCGCGCGACCCTCTCGATGCGCTTGGCAACAGCCGATGCTCTCATCGACAAACCTGCAATCATTCCATCACGACGTGTCACGGCGACATCATGCACACGTTGATTCCTGTGCATCAGCAAGGGGACTCGGGCGGCCATCACCGCCCGAGTCCACCGCGACCTGGTTGCGGCCGCTATCCTTGGCGCGGTAAAGCGCAGCGTCGGCATCGCTGAACAACCGCTGCAGTTCGTAACCCGAGGTGCTGCTGTAGGCCAGGCCGAAGCTGGCGGACACGCTCACCGAACTCCCCGATGCCAGCACGATCGGTGTCGCGGCCAGATCGTTGCGAATGCGCGTGGCGATATCGATGCCCTGCTCGTGCGAACAATGCGGAACAAGGATGCCGAATTCCTCACCGCCGAGCCGGCCGAACACGTCCGATTCGCGCAATTCCCGCCGGCAGACCGCCACGGTACGCCGCAAGACTTCATCGCCGGCAGCATGACCGCAGGTATCATTGACCTGCTTGAAGTGATCCAGATCCAGCACCACCAGGCAGGCATCGACGCCCGCCCTCTGGAGTCGCCGCAATGTGCGCTCCGCCTCATCGAAAAAATATTCGCGATTGAAAGACGCGGTCAGGCCATCGTGTCGTGCCATGCGCCGAAAGCGCAGTTGAGAACGTCTGAGCCAGAACAAGGCAGCGACAATGAAGGCAATCACCACCAGCAGCAGCGCAATGAACAGTCGACTGTTTCTCTGCGCCTGGCCTGCCAGTGCCTGGCGCAGCTCGAGAATCCGGTTCTGCCTGCCCAAGGCGTCGAGCTTCACTTTCTTGGCCAGAACATCCTGCTTGACCATCTGGTAGGCCAAGGCGCGCGTCTTGGCATTGTCCATGTCGGCCTTGTACTGGATCACATACTTCTCGTGGTAACCCAGCGCCGCGCGGTCGTCACCGGCCCGCTTCTCTATTTCGTAAAGCAATTGATATGCCGCCAGCAACGGCCAAGTGAAATTGCGAGGGTCACTTGCCGCCACCGCGGCGAGCGCTGCCTGCTTCGCCCCAACGTCATTGCCCTGGCTTGCGTAGGCTTGCGCGAGGCTGACGTTCAGGCCAGCCACCTGCGACTGGAACCCGGATCGCAGGATGCTTGGCTTGATGCTTTTCAGCAACGCAATTGCCTGATCGGAATGTCCTTCTTCGTTCAGCAAATCCGCACGAGTAAGACGCAGCGTGTCGGCGTACACCGACTGCTTGTCGGCAAGACACACTGCAATCGCCCGACGAAGCCCGGGATCGTCCGAAGAAAGCGTGACGGCAAAGCTTATTGCGTTGATCTTGTATGAATAATTTCCGCATCGGTTTTCGAGAGAGGCTCCCTCCGGATCCAGCTGCCGGGCGTATTTCAAGGCTTGATCTGTCGCTCCCGCCAAATCAAGCATCTGGACAATTGCACGCAATGCCTGTGCGCGAGCGTTGGCATCAGTTACCTGCGGCAGCTCGGCCATCAACGCATTGGCCAACTTGAAAGCCTCTTCGTAGTGATGATCAATCGCCAGACCGGTAATCAGCTTCGCGGTTGCCCGGGTCATCAACGCTGCATCACCCGAATGGTCAATGATGTCGTGCAGGATGGGCGCCTCCTTGGTCAGGTTCCCTTCGAGGCTGGCCTGGTAGGCATCCAGATAGCGCAGCTGCCAACGTTGAGCCGTGGAAAGCTGGCTCTCTTCCTGATGAAGCTGCCTGAGAACGGCAGAGAAGCCGGCGCGATCCATCAGTTGGAGTCTTTCAGCCTGGGCAAGCAGGACGGCTGGAGTGGGCGTGTCAGAAATCGCTGCCTGAACGCTGCCCATGGCAACGCCGAGAAGCGCCCCCGCCAGAAGGACGCTTCTCGCAATGCAATCTGACGCGAAACGTTGCATGTGTTTGCCGGAAGGTTATGGTTTGGCGCTACGGCGAATCAGCAGCATTCATGCAGATTTGGCCGGATCTTCGGCGCCCTTGTCGTCATCATCATCGGTTTGATGATGACCGTCATGGTCATGCTCACAGTCATGCCCGCCGCCGACATTGTTGTTCACGTGATTGGGATTCTTGATATCCCTTTGACCAAGCTCCTTGACCAAGTGAGCGTCATCGCCCGAGATAGCCGCCTGCTTGAGCGCCTCACTGGCCTGCATGCCATGCAGGGCCTGCGACAGGTCCTTTCCGGTGGCGTGACGCAGCGACGCATCCCGCCCGATGGCTTCCAGCAGCTCAATGGTATTGCTCATGCTGCCCCCCCTGCTTTCGTTGCAAATATGTGGCCGCCCCGCCTCGGGAGATCAAGTTGCATCAGGGCGAGAGGCGCCACCTGGCATGGATGAGGCGCCAACCGGCTTCCTCACGGCCTGCGCCCTGATGCCCTTTTTTGAGCCTATCACGGCTCAAGGGAAGGTCTGGACATGCCGTCATCCCAGCGCCTTGGCAAATTCTTGAAGACACCGGATTCCGGTTTTCGCCGGAATGACGAACAAAGGCTTGTTCAGGCATTCCCGAACGGCCGGCGGCATCGTGGACGACCTGGCGCCGCGCCGCCTACTGGGCTGCATCCAATGCCGCCAGCCGTTCGCGCACCGCTGGATTGGGGCATAACGGCGAGGCAGGCGGAAGGATCACCGTTTCGTCCGCGGTCACGTCGGTCGCTGGCAGATCCCGCAAGGCTATTCGGCGCACGCGCGGCTGCTGGATCGGCAACGTGGCCGCGCGATAGACGATCACCTCGTGATCCGGCGGGTAGTCCTTCTCAAGCACATCCACCAGCACCTGCCGATATTCGGGACCAGTGGAAAAACGCCTCAACGAACGATCGCCCACCAGGCCCACTTGCCACAGCACCAGATAGGCAGCCGGGTTGATGCGCGTTTCGCAGAACAACAACTGGCTCGCCTCGTAGTGCTGGCAGCCGAAGCGGCCCGGATCGATGCCGAGGTCGGCATACAGGCAATCCTCGGCGGAGATGCCCGGCTCCATGTGGGCGCGGAAGCCTTCCGCGCGCGCCAGCTTGATCACCTCGTGCGGCGACCAGGCGAAAATGCCCGGATGGCCATAGAACACGGCACAGACTTTCTTGCCGGCGCGGACCTCGGCCATCATCACCTCGACCCATTCACGGTAGGTGCGCAAGCGCGATTTGCCCTCGCCGTAGTATGGCTGCAGGCTGCGCACATCCGGATGCAGGCTTTCCAGCCACATCTCCACAACGCCGTCGGAAAGGGCTGCGAAGACAACGTCAGCCTGCTCGATGTGGCTGCGCGCCAGCGGCGTGAGATGCGAGCCCAGAGTCATGCCCAGGCCGACACAGGCGATGCGGCCGGATGGTTCGATGTCTGCGGATGAATGCGTCGTCATGATGCTCTTGCGGGATGCCAGGTGAACAGCTCGTCTAGCCGCTGCCTGACGGCACCAGCGCGATCACCGTCCAACCCGATTTGGGTTCGAGTTCACGCTTGGCCGAGGCTACCCGCAACGTGCCTTTTTCCTCGACCCCGAACATCAAGACGCTGCTGGAGCCGTACTGCTCGATGAAATGCGGCCAGTCGAATGTGTTGCTCAGTCTGGTCGACTTGATTCGCCAGCCCTGGTCCAGCATTTCGGCAAAGCGGCCATGGGTCATCGTCTCGTCGAACAACGGCGGCGCCAGCAAATTGCCGGCGATCGCCGCACGATCGGTGTTTTCCTGCGGGGTGAGATTGCGCAACCGATAGACCTTTTCGCGACCGAATTCCTGCCGGTAGTGGACACAGGCCAGCGAGTTCCGCTCACGGTGTGTCGATACCGCCAGCAGCCGGCCGATGCCGGTGAGGTCAAGATGACGCTCGGCATGCGGCGAGGCGGGGTTGCCAAAGAAGGTAGTCAACCCGTCCATCCGCGCCAACCGGATGCCGTCCCAGTCATCATCGGCCAGCACCACCCGAAAACCGGCCTCCTTCAATGCATTGCCGATCGCCCGTGCCACCGCATCGGAGCCAAAAATCAGCACGCCGCGCGGCTCCGGTTCGGCCACCTTCAGCCAGGTCGCCAACGGCCTGGCCGTGGCACTCTGCAACACCACGGTACCGATGATCAGGGTGAAGATCAGCGGCACCAGTGCATCGGCGCCAGCCACGCCGAGTGCATCCAGACGCAAGGCAAACAATGCCGATACCGAGGCCGCCACAATGCCGCGCGGGGCGACCCAGCCGATCAACGTCCGCTCGCGCCAGTTGAGCCCGCTGCCGATGCTGGACAATGCCACGCTCAACGGCCGCACCACCAGCTGGGCGATCACGAACAGGGCGATGCCGGCGAACAGCATTCCCGGCGGCAATGGCCACGGCAGCCGCGCCGCCAGCAGTATGAACAATACCGACACCAGCACCGTGGTGAGGTTTTCCTTGAAATCGAGGATGTCGTCGATATGCACGCCACGCATATTGCCCAGCGCGATGCCCATGATGGTCACCGCCAGCAGGCCCGATTCGTGCGTGAGCGTATTGGACAGGCTGAAGGCCAGCAGCACCGCGGCCAGCACGGCGAAGTTCTGCAGATAGTCGGGAACCAGCTGGCGGCGAAGGAAGAACGCCATCAACCACGCGGCCATCGCACCGATCACCACGCCACAACTCACCGTGGCGAAAAAAATGCCGATGGTGTGGCCTTCCTGGTGCGACACGATCGCCTCGAAGATCAACACCGCGAACAAGGCGCCCAGCGGATCGATCACGATGCCTTCCCAGCGCAAGGTGTTGGCGATCCGCGCATTCGGCCTGAGGGTGCGCAGCATCGGTGAAATCACGGTCGGCCCGGTGACACAACCCAACGCACCGAACAGCAACGCGATCGACCAGCTCAGTCCGGCGATCTGGTGGGCCAACCACGCCAGCATCAACAGCGTGGCCACCGCGCCGTAACTGACCAGTCCGCGCACTGCCTTGCCGATGCCCGGCAATTCGTGAAAACGCAGGGTCAGGCTGCCTTCGAACAGGATCAGCGCCACTGCCAGCGACACCACCGGAAACAGCAGGTCGCCCAGCAGCCTGTCCGGATCCAGCACGCCACTGACCGGCCCGAGCACGATGCCAGCCAGCAGCAGGAACAGGATCGCCGGCAATTTCACCCGCCATGCCACCCACTGCGCGAGAAAGCCGATCATCATCATGCCGGCGAGCATCAGGCCAAGCTCGATAGTCATCGCATTCCCAGGGAAGATCCGGGCGTTATCGAAACACGCGACGCCGTGAAAAGCGAGCAGACCATGGAGTGGAACGAGAAATGGGAGATAACGCGCCATGGCGTTTCTGCCCTGCTCTCAGTGCTCATTTCCATGCACTCAACTTCCGCTAGAAGCGTCGGTACTGCAGCGCCTCGGCCAGGTGTTCACGCTCCAGCAGGGCCGCACCGCCGTCGAGATCGGCGATCGTGCGGGCTACCCGCAGCACCCGATGATAGGCCCGCGCGGACAGGCCAAGCCGTTCGAGCGCGCTCTCGAACCAGCGCCGCTCGGCCGGCCCGAGCGCACAGTCACGCTCCAGCTCGCGAGTGCTGATCTCCGCATTGGGTCGCCCTGCCCGCATCAGCGACTGTCGGCGCGCCTTGAGCACACGCGCACGCACCGTGGCCGAATCCTCGTCGCGTTCATTGCGCGGCGTGCCCAGTTCGGCCAAGGGCACTGGCGGCACTTGCACGCACAGGTCGATGCGGTCGAGCAGCGGCCCCGAAATGCGCGAGCGATAACGCTGCACCTGATCGGGCGTGCACTGGCAGCGCGGCTCACCGGCATAGCCGCAAGGACAGGGATTCATCGCGGCGATCAACTGGAATTGGGCCGGAAACATCGACTGTCGCGCGGCCCGCGAGATCATGATGTGACCCGATTCCATCGGCTCGCGCAGCACTTCGAGCACATGACGGCTGAACTCCGGCAGCTCGTCGAGAAACAGCACGCCGTTGTGCGCCAGCGAAATTTCGCCCGGTCGCGGATACGAGCCGCCGCCAACCAGCGCCACCGCCGACGCGGTGTGGTGCGGGGCACGAAAGGGACGGCGGCGCCAACAGGCAAGATCGGTGGTCTGGCCGGATACCGACGCCACGGCGCAGGTTTCCAGCGCTTCGGATTCCGACAACGGCGGCAGTATGCCGGGCAGGCGTTCGGCCAGCATGGTCTTGCCGGTACCCGGCGGCCCTACCAGCAGCAGATGATGACCACCCACCGCGGTGATCTCCAGCGCACGACGCGCCTGGGCCTGGCCTCGCACATCGGCCAGATCCGGGCCATCGCTGGCCCCGCCATCACTGGGAATGCCGACCGGAGCCGACAGCTCGTGCGCACCACGCAACCAGCCACAGACCTCGGCCAGGGTGTCGGCGACGCGCACATCCACATCGGGTACCAGTGCTGCCTCGGCGGCATTCTCCCGCGGCACCAGCACGCGACGACCGCGTGCGCGCGCACGCAACAGGGCCGGCAATACGCCCGACACGCTGCGCAGTGCGCCGGTCAGCGCCAGTTCGCCCAGCAACTCGCAGTCGTCCAGCTTGTCGCGTGGCACCTGGCCACTGGCGGCGAGAATGCCCAGCGCAATCGCCAGGTCGAAGCGTCCGCCATCCTTGGGCAGTTCGGCCGGCGCCAGGTTCACGGTGACCCGCCGGTTCGGATACTCGAACGCGGTGTTCTGAATGGCCACGCGTACGCGGTCGCGCGCTTCGCGTACGGCTGCCTCCGGCAGCCCCACGATGTTCGTGCACGGCAGGCCGCCGGAAAGGTGCACCTCGACCATCACCTGCGGCGCAGCGATGCCTTCCTGTGCGCGGCTGAGGGTAACCGCCAGACTCATGCGGCGGCTGTGGTTCGGAACATGTCATGTAAGCCGCTGATATGCAGGAACATGGAGCGACTCCATCAGCAGCGCTGGATAAATAACCGCCTCCGATCGCTCTCGGGGTGAGGGTGACGGATCGGAGGCGGCTCCCGGGAGACTTGGTTGCGGCTAACTCGCGCGGGGTTCGACGGTGGCCTCAAGTTCAGCCACACGGCGCTCCAGTTCATCGACCTTGGCGCGGGTGCGCGCCAACAATTGCGACTGGACCTCGAATTCCTCGCGGGTGACCAGGTCGAGGCGGCGCAATCCCTGCGCCAGAACATCCTGGAAGTTGGCGCGCAAATCCTGCTGCACCTGTGCCAGTCCTGGCGGTACCAACGACACAAGTCGCAGGGCAATCTGGTCGATATCCTGCTTGTCCATCATGGACAGCGCCTCGCACTCGTCGAGGTAAATAGTAGGTGAACGGAAATCACGGGCGCCATCGGGATGCTCCTTCAGAAGTTGTAGGAATTGTCCTACACGCGAACCGATCAGGCGACAACGCCAGATCGGGCAGGCAGAATGGAGCGGCTCAGGCGCTGGTGCCGAGGCAGCTCGAATCGAGGTAGTCCCATGAAGCTGGTTGTGGCGATCATCAAGCCGTTCAAACTGGACGATGTACGCGAGGCACTCGCCGAAGTCGGCGTGCAAGGCGTCACCGTCACCGAAGTGAAGGGGTTCGGTCGCCAGAAAGGCCATACCGAGTTGTATCGCGGTGCCGAATACGTGGTCGACTTCCTGCCCAAGATCAAGCTGGAGGCCGCCATCGCCGACGACCAGCTCGACCGCGTACTGGAAGCAATCCAGGGCTCGGCCCGTACCGGCAAGATCGGCGACGGCAAGATTTTCGTCAGCCCGCTCGACCAGGTCATTCGCATCCGCACCGGCGAGCTGGACAATGATGCGCTGTAATTTCGTCGCAGCCCGCACCGGCACTGGCCCGGCCCCATCCGACCAGCGACTTGTGCACAAGTTGTTGGGTTGACCAGGCCCGAATCACCCGATATGTTGTGTGCGTCGGTGCCCGACCAGATGCGACATCGGTCGGGCTTAAAAGGGAATCCGGTGTAACTCCGGAACTGCCCCGCAGCGGTAAAGCGGAAACGAACGTGTCCACATGCACTGGCCTTCCATGGCTGGGAAGCGGACACCAGTAGGCGGATCGCCTTGATCCTCGTCCGCAAGTCCGAAGACCTGCCGGCACATCGGGACGAACGTGTCCCGGTGCGTAGTGACGGCTTCCGCGGGGAAGTGCGTCGTGAAGGCTTGCGCCGTCCAGTCGCAGGTTTTGCGCGCCGCCTCCGGAATCCTCGCTATCAGGCCCTGCTCGTGGGAAGCAGGCGTTTGATGTCCATGCTCCGGAGCCACCAAGCCATGCAAGCCCTCGATACCGCCGAACGCGAGCGCACCGTCGCACGCGTCGAACCGTCCGCCACGGTTGAAACCATTCCTTCCGATACCGGCTTCGCGCTGACCCCGCCGCACAACCTGGCGCAGATGCACGTGACCAAACGCAACGGCGGCCAGGAAACCGTCGACGTCAACAAGATCGTGCGTGCGGTGACCCGCAGCGCCGAAGGCCTGCACGGGGTCGATCCGCTGCGGGTGGCGCTGAAGACCATCGGCGGCCTGTACGACGGCGCCACCACCCAGGAGCTGGATCAATTGTCGATCCGCACCGCCGCCGCGCTGACCGCCGAGGAACCCGAATACGGCCAGCTCGCCGCGCGCCTGCTCGGTGCCTACATCGACAAGGAAGTCAGCGGCCAGGAGATCCAGAGCTTCTCGCAGTCGATCGTGCGCGGCGCCGAGCTGGGCATCCTCAACGAGCGCCTGCGCGATTTCGTGGCCGCCAATGCACGCAAGTTGAACGACGCGATCGACCCGCTGGCCACCCATCGTTTCGAGTATTTCGGCCTGCGCACGGTGTACGACCGCTACCTGCTGCGTCACCCGCAACAGCGCCTGGTGCTGGAAACGCCGCAATACTTCTTCATGCGCATCGCCTGCGCGCTGGGCGGCAACGATATCGCCGAAACGCTGGAACTGTATCGGCTGCTGTCCTCACTGGAATACATCGCCAGCTCGCCCACCCTGTTCAACGCCGGCACCGCGCACGAGCAGTTGAGTTCATGCTACCTGCTCGACTCGCCGGTCGACTCGCTGGAATCGATCTACGACAAATACGCCGACGTGGCGAAGCTTTCCAAGTTCGCCGGCGGCATCGGCCTGGCCTATTCGCGTGTGCGTTCGCGCGGCTCGCTGATCAAGGGCACCAACGGCCACTCCAACGGCCTGCTGCCTTGGCTGAAGACGCTGGACGCGTCGGTCGCCGCGGTGAACCAGGGCGGCAAGCGCAAGGGCGCGGCCTGCGTGTATCTGGAATCGTGGCACGCCGACATCGAGGACTTCCTCGAACTGCGCGACAACACCGGCGACGATGCACGCCGCGCGCACAACCTCAACATCGCCAACTGGATTCCCGACGAATTCATGCGCCGGGTCGAGAGCGACGGCGACTGGTCGCTGTTCGATCCGAAGATCGTGCCGCACTTCGTCGACAGCTGGGGCGAGACGTTCGATGCGGCATACCGCAAGGCCGAGGGTGACGGGCTCGCCGTGAAAACGGTGAAGGCCCGCGAACTCTACGCCCGCATGATGCGCACACTGGCGCAGACCGGCAACGGCTGGATGACGTTCAAGGACCGCTGCAACGCCACCAGCAACCAGACGGCCAAAGCGGAGAATGTGATCCACCTGTCCAACCTGTGCACCGAGATCCTCGAAGTGAGTTCGGTCAACGAGACGGCGGTGTGCAACCTCGGCTCGGTCAACCTGGCGCGACACGTGGTCGACGGTACCTTCGACTTTGACCAGCTCGCCTCGACCGTGCGCACCGCCGTGCGCCAGCTCAACCGCGTAATCGACCTCAACTTCTATCCGATTGCCACCGCGCGCACGGCGAACATGAAGTGGCGTCCGGTCGGCCTGGGCGTGATGGGCCTGCAGGACGTGTTCTTCAAGCTGCGCCTGCCGTTCGACTCCGCCGAGGCGCTGGCGCTGTCCACCCGCATCGCCGAGGAAATCTATTTCCACGCGCTGTCGCAGTCGTGCGAGCTGGCCGAGGGCGAAGGGGCGCATCCGGGTTTCGCCGAAAGTCGCGCGAAAGACGGCGAACTGCAGTTCGACCACTGGCCGAACGCCACGCCACATGACGTCGCCCGCTGGGACGGCCTGCGCGAGAAGATCAAGCAGCACGGCCTGCGCAACTCGCTGCTGATCGCGATCGCACCGACCGCCACGATTGCCTCCATCGCCGGCTGCTACGAATGCATCGAGCCGCAGGTGAGCAACCTGTTCAAGCGCGAGACGCTGTCCGGCGACTTCCTGCAGGTCAATCGCCATCTCGCCGACGAGCTGAAGTCGCTGGGTCTGTGGACGTCCGAAATCCGGGATGCGATCAAGCTGGCCGAGGGCTCGATCCAGAACATCGCCGCCATTCCCGAGCGTCTGCGCACGATCTATCGCACGGTGTGGGAATTGCCGCAGAAGGCGTTGATCGAGCTTGCCGCCGCGCGTGGCGCGTACATCGACCAGAGCCAGTCACTGAACCTGTTCATGGAGAACCCGAACATCGGTCAGCTCAGCTCGATGTACATGTACGCGTGGAAGACCGGCATCAAGACCACCTATTACCTGCGCTCGCGACCGGCGACGAAGATTGCCAAGACCACGGTGTCGGATCAGAGGCAGGCGAATGCGGCTGTTGTCTGCTCGCTGGAAAACCCCGAGTACTGCGAAGCATGCCAGTAGTCAGCCCGTCGTCCCAGCGAACGCTGGGACCCAGTGCCATTTGGCTTCGATAAGCAAAGGCACTGGATGACCAGACATTCGTCTGTTGAAAGGCGCCTCCAGCGAACGCTGGAATGACGGCGCGGCGACCAGGCAAATCAGTGGCAAATCTCCGCATACAGATCACGCCAATACGGATTGGATTTCTCGATGAGCTCGACTTTCCATGCACGCCTCCACGCCTTGATCGCCTTCTCGCGTGTGATCGCGCAGTCCATCGTTTCGTGCAGCTCGAACCAGACGAGATCGTGCACGTGATGATGCCGGGTGAAGCCTTCGACCACGTTGTTGCGGTGTTGCCAGACGCGCTGCGGCAGGTTGGACGTGACGCCGACATATAGCGCGCCATTGCGCCGGCTGGCGAGGAGATAGACGCAGGGAAGACGCTCGCGCATAGAGGAAATCCATTCCGCCATTCGTTCTCGACAAACCTACCAACATGCCGGCCGTCATCCCAGCGAAAGCTGGGACCCAGTGACTTAGGGCTTTGCCACGTTGTCACGTAGGGCAAGGGCTCTGGGTCCCAGCTTTCGCTGGGATGACGGGTTGAAAACCTGCGCCACGTCAGCTGCGAACCACCCAAGGAAAACCACCATGTCCGCCCAACCTACCCGCAACGCCCACATTCTCGATCCGGGTTTCGAACTCACCCTGCGCCCGATGCGCTACCCCGGCTTCTACGAGATGTATCGCAACGCGATCAAGAACACCTGGACTGTCGAGGAAGTGGATTTCTCGATGGACACCAGCGATCTCGACAACAAGATGTCGGCCGCCGATCGCCACCTGATCCGGCGTCTGGTGGCGTTTTTCGCCACCGGCGACACCATCGTGTCGAACAACCTGGTGCGGAATCTGTATCAGCACATCAATGCGCCGGAAGCGCGCATGTACCTGTCGCGCCAGTTGTATGAGGAGGCGCTGCACGTGCAGTTCTACCTCACCCTGCTGGACACCTATATTCCCGATCCGGCCGAGCGCAATGGCGCGTTCGCGGCGATCGAGACGATTCCGTCGATCCGGCAGAAGGGCGCGTTCTGCTTCAAGTGGATCGATTCGATCCAGGGCTTGCATCGACTGCTGACGCGCGAGCACCGCCGCCAGTTCCTGCTCAACCTGATCTGCTTCGCCGCATGCATCGAAGGGCTGTTCTTCTACGCCGCGTTTGCCTACGTCTACTACCTGCGCTCGCGCGGGCTGCTGCATGGGCTGGCAGCCGGCACCAACTGGGTGTTCCGCGACGAGAGCTGCCACATGGCGTTCGCGTTCGAGGTGGTGCGCACCGTGCGCGAGCAGGAGCCGGATCTGTTCGACGACGAAATGCGCGTCCAGGTCGAGCAGATGATGGAAGAGGCGATCGCCTGCGAAACCCAGTTCGCCGAGGACGTACTCTCCGGCGGCGTCGTGGGCATGTCGGTGAAGGACATGCGCCAGTACCTCGAATACTGCGCCGACCAGCGCCTAGTCCAGCTCGACTTGCCGAAGAAGTACGGCGCGAAGAATCCGTTCGACTTCATGGACCTGCAGGACGTGCAGGAAGTCACCAATTTCTTCGAGCGCCGCGTGTCGGCCTATCAGGTCGGTGTGCAGGGCGAAGTCGCGTTCGACATGGCGTTCTGAGCCAGCCACCCTGCTGCCCGGTTTCATGGCCCACCCCGCAACATTCAGCACGGGTCAGGTGTTGACATGTAACAGACGTTACATGTAACGTCTGTTACATGAAATCACGCAAGCAGGATCTGACCGAATCGCTCATCGACTACCTTCTTGAACACGGGCTGGCCGATCTGTCGCTGCGCCCGCTGGCTGCCGCGACGGGCACCAGTGCACGGTTGCTCCTTTATCATTACGAGTCGAAGGAAGGACTGCTTGCCGAGGTGCTCGAGGCCATGCAGACGCAGCTGCGGCAGTCGTTCTCCCAGTTGCTGGAAAAGCGTTCCGATCCTGCGCAGCCGCCGCTCAAGCTGTTCTGGAACTGGGCCATCGCACGCAGAAACTACCCTTATCTGAAGCTGCTTTACGAGCTTCAGATCCTGGCCATCCAGAATCCCGATGCTTACGGCCAGTACCTGCAGCGCAATGCCGCGAACTGGTCGGATCTTGTGCTGGCGATGTTGCCGGCATCGGAACGAAGCCCCGCCTTCGCAACCCTTTGCGGCGCGGTATTCGATGGTCTCTTCCTCGAACTGATGAGCACCGGCGATCGAAAACGCACCACCCAGGCCATCGACCAGTTCATCCTGATCGTCGGTGATGCCCGCAAGAATCAGGCGCACGCCTGAGCGCTCCGCTCATTCCGCACACAGAAGAAAGGGCATCCATGCAAACCTTGATCGCGCATCCGGGATCCGCCCCGAAGCGCCCGTGGATACGGACGCTGGTCGGCCTGCTGCTGGCTCTGGGGCCGGCCAGCCTCCCGATCGGCAACTGGGACCACGAGTTTGCAGGCGTCGGACATCTGATCGGCAACGAAGTGATCTGGTGGATCTATGTCGCCGCGATGTTGCTGTATGTGTGCAAGGTCGAGCGACGGCCACTCACCTCGATCGGGTTCAGGCGCCCCGGCGGCAGAAATGTGTTTATCGGCATGCTTGCGGGCATGGTCGTGCTGCTCGTGCTCGGCACGATGTACTACCTGATCCTTCCTACGCTGCATCTGAAGGACTCGGTGGCCAGCACGACCAACGGCGCTGCCTTGATGGCCACGCCGTTCTGGTGGCGCGTCATATCGACCATCCGTGCAGCGGTATCCGAGGAAATCCTGTTTCGCGGCTATGCCATGGAGCGCATCGAGGAATCGAGCGGCAGCCGGATCCTTGCCGTGGTGATCTCCTGCACCATCTTCACGGTCGATCACGTCTCTGCCTGGGGCTGGAGCCACGAACTGGTCGTCGCCATCGGCGGCCTGTCCTTCGCCCTGCTGTATCTGTGGCGGCGCAACCTGTGGGTGAACATCATCGCCCACTTCATCGTGGATGCCGCGTCCGTGCTTGGCTGAGCGATGCGATCGACACGCCGGCCATGGCTGCCGGCTGCGGTTCCGATGCCGGCTTTTCTCCCTGCGCAAATGCCCACGCGACCCTGTTGACTACAGATGTAGGCATGGCGTACATTGACTACACCTGTAGTCAATCGGATCCACGTCATGCGCAAGCCCTCCATCGGCGACCAGGAACTGGCGCTGCTGCAACATATCGATGCATGCGATACCGCCTCGGTCGGCGAGGTGGCCGCCGACTTCGGCGAACCGCGCGGACTGGCGCGCTCCACCGTGCTGACGATGATGGAGCGCCTGCGCGCGAAGGGCTATCTCAAGCGTCGGCAGCTGAAAGGCATGTATCGCTACAGCACTGCCACCGGTGCGGCCGAAGCGGTGCGCAGCGCGGTCGGCAGCTTTGTCGAGAAGACACTGAGCGGTTCAGTGTCGCCGTTCGTGGCGTGGATGTCCGAGCACGCCGAGGTGTCGGACGACGAGCTGGCCGAACTCGAGGCGCTGGTCGCGCAGCTGCAGTCCCGGCGCAAGGAGGCGTGAGATGAACGCTCTCGGCCAATTCGCCGACGCCTTGCTGACCCGACTCGTCTGGACGTCGATCCAGGCAACCCTGCTCATCGCCGCGGTACTGCTGATCGTGCGCCTGCTGCCCCGGCTGCCTGCCGCGGTGCGCTGCTCGCTGTGGTGGCTGGTCAGCCTGCAGTTGGTGCTCGGGCTTTGCTGGCACGCGCCGCTGGCGCTGCCGTTGCTGGCACCGACGACAGCCATCGCAGCGCACGAATTCGTGCCGGCTGCGCCGACGAACGACTCCGCGGCACCGGTCATGGTTCACGCCATGCAGGCATCGAACCACGACAGCTCACCGTTCACCGCCGCCATGCCGCACCCCCTCCGCTGGCGCGAACTGCTGCCACTGCTCTGGCTGGCCGCGATGCTGGCCCAGTTGCCACTGCTCACCAGGCAATGGCGCCGCACGCGCCGACGGCTGGCTGATGCCGAGCCACTGGTCGACGCCCCCATGCAGGCACTGTGTGCGCAGCGTGCGCGAGCGCTCGGCCTGCGCCGTTGCCCACCGTTGTATGTCTGCGCCGACATCGATTCGCCGCAGGTCAATGGACTGCGCCAGCCGGTGGTGCTGCTGCCGGCCGTGCATGCCATGACGCCAGCCGAATCGGCGATGGCCATTGCCCACGAGCTGGCCCACCTTCGCCGCGGCGATCTCTGGCTGGGCTGGCTGCCGGCGATCGCCGGGCGGCTGTTCTTCTTCCACCCGCTGGTCCGATGGGCGTTGCGCGAATACGCGTTCGAGCGGGAGGCTGCCTGTGACGAGGAAGTCCTGCGGCAGACCGGCACCCTGCCCCATGCCTATGCCCGGCTGCTGCTGCGGCTGGGCGTTTCCCACCCGATGCATGCCGGCCTCGCCGGCGCATCGCCCACGTTCCAGAACTTGAAGAGGCGACTGCTCATGCTCCAGCATTTTGACTCCATCCCCCGCCGACGCCTGCGCGGATGGCTGTGGGTGGCCGTGGTGGCCGTGGCCGGCGTGCTGCCCTATCGCGTCACCGCGGCCAGCAGCAAGCACGCCAGCACCACGCTGCCCGCTGCCAGCGCTTCGGCGATGGCACCGATGGCACCGATGACACGGATGGCCCCGATGCCGCCTCTGCCACCGGCGCCACCCATGAACCCACCGCCGGAACCGCCGCCAGCTGCGATCGCGCCTCCGCCGCCGATGAGCCCACCACCACCTCCGCCGCCTCCGCCGCCGCCACCGCCTCGTGACACCGGCTTCTCTGCGCGACACGTGGACATCGACACGACGAACAACGCGAAGAATGGCTTCGCGCTGTTCGATGGCAACTCGATGATCACCATCAACGGCTCCAACGCTGACGTCGATACCGTGAGGAAGCTCCATGCCACCAACAAGTCGATGTTGTGGTTTCGCCGCGGCGACCATGCGTACCTGATCCGGGACAAGGGGATGCTGGAACGCGCCAGCCGCATCTACGCCCCTGTGATCGCGCTCGCACGGCAACAGGGTGAGCTCGCCGGCGACCAAGGTGGCGTGGCGGGTCTGCAGGCGGAACTGGCTGCGAAGGAAGCCGCATTGGCGCAGCAACATGCGGCACTGGCACAGCGACAGGCCGAGATGGCGGCACGCGTTTCCAAACGTGCTGCGGCTGCATCGAATGCCGACGCACGACAAAGTGAACTCGACGCGCAGCAGCGCCAGGTTGACGAGGCACAGTCAAGGCTCGACCAGCGCCATGCGCTGGTGAAAATGCAGGCGCAACTCGAACAGCGGCAGCAGGCATTCGAGCACACGCAGCAGCAAGCGGAACGGGCGGCTGCGCAGGCCATGAACCAGTTGCTCGACCAGGCGCTGGCCAAGGGCCTCGCCCAGAAGACCAGCCTGCGCTGATACGGCGGCTCCGCTGCCATCATTCGTGCTCGATGCCGTGCCGTCACGGCATCGAGCCTCAGCTCAGTTCCAGGGCCACGCCTTCAACTGATACTCTTTCGGCGGCGTGTCGCCGGCCAGGTATTGCACGAAGTAATCCCAGCGCCGGCGGGTGGCGTACGGGGTGGCTGCGGCATAGCCGTGATGGACGTTCGGGATGATCAGCTCGTCGAAATCCCTGTTCGCCTTGATCAGCGCATCGGCCACCAGCATCGTCTCGCCCAGCGGCACGTTGTCGTCGATCGTGCCGTGCACCAGCATCAGATGGCCCTTGAGGTTCTTCGCGATGAGCTGGTTGGCCTGGTTGTCGTAATTGGTGCTGCCATCCTTGTTCGTCACCAGCAGGCCCTGGTACTTCTCGCCCCAGTCATTCTCGTAGTTGCGGTTGTCGTGGTTGCCGCTCTCGGCCCAGCCGACCTTGAAGAAGTCGGGATAGCGGAACATCGCGTCGGCGGTGGCGTTGCCGCCGCCGGAGTGGCCCCAGATGCCGACCCGATTGATGTCGATCCACGGATGGCGCTGGGCCAGCTCCCTGATGCCGGCGACCTGGTCGGGCAGCGTGTTGTCGCCCATCTGGCCGTACCAGGTGTGATGGAAGCTGGTGGAGCGCCACGGCGTGCCCATGCCGTCCAGCGCGATCACCACGAAGCCCAGCTCGGCCATCGCCTGATGATCGCCGCGCGAAGGATTGAAGCTGCGGCCCCGCACCGAGCCGATCTGCGGGCCGGGGTAGACGTAGTCGATGATCGGGTACTTCTTGGCCGGATCGAAGTGCGTCGGCTTGAACATCAAGCCGTACAACGTGGTCTTGCCGTCGCGCGCCTTCACCGTGAACGGGATCGGCGGCACCCAGCCGGCAGCCTTCAGGCGGCCGATATCGGCCCTGGCGACGGTGGCGATGACATGGCCATCGGCGGACGAGCGCAGCACGGTGACCGGCGGCGTGGTCGGCGTGGACCAGCTGTCCACGAAGGTCTTGCCGTCGGGCGACATGCTGATGCTGTGGTCGGCGTTTTCCGGCGTCAGCAGCCGCGGCTTGCCGCCGTCCAGACCCACCTTCCAGAACTGCCGGTAATACGGATTCACGCCCGGCACCTTGCCTACACCGACGAACCAGAGCTCGCGGGTCTTTCGGTCGAGATGCAGCACCTCGGCCACGTTGCCCTCGCCGGTGGTGACGGGGTGCTTCACCTTGCCGGTCTTCAGGCTGTACAGGTAGAGGTTGTTCCAGTTGTTGCGTTCGGACGGCCAGATGGCTTCCCGGGTCTTGGGCAGGTATTGCCAGTTGACCTCGCCGTGGCCGCTTTCGTAATAGTCCCTCACCGTTTCCTCGAACGGCGTGTGCACCGCGCCGGTGCTGGCGTCGGCCACGCGGTACCACTCGTGCCGGCGATCGCGCGAGCTGTTGACCATGGCCAGCGTCTTGCTGTCCGGCGCCCACTTCAGGTCGCTCCAGTGGCCATCACTCTTGCAACTGATGTCGTCGCACAGGCTGGACAGGCGCTGCTGCGGCGGCAGTTGCAGGCGCACGGTCTTGCGGGTGGCCAGGTCGATCACCACCGGCTCGATCATGAATATCTTCTTGTCGCCCGGCAGCGGGTATTTCCAGGCATCGAGCACGGGATGGCCGACCTGGGTCTTCACCGTGTACATCTCGCCCACGCCACGCTGGTCCTGCTGGTAAGTGGCGATTTTTTTCGAGTCGGGCGACCAGTTCACCACGGCACGATCGGTGTGGATCCAGCCGGCGTTGTCGGTGGCGTAGCCGAAGTCCTTCACGCCGTCGCGGGTGAGCTGGGTCTCCTTGCCGGTGGCGACGTCGCGCAGCCACAGGTTCCAGTCGCGGATGAAGGCTTCCCTGGTCTTGTCGGGCGACAGGATGCCCGGCTCGTTGCCGGTCTTCAGCTTCGCCTTGGCCGTACACTCGCCGGCGCCCTTCAGGTCACACAGGTAATGCTTGGTCTTCAGGCTGACGTCGTAGGCGCCATCGGCCGTTACGCTGAAGTCGAAGGACTGCGGAAACTTGTCCGCCGGCACCGGCTTGCCGCTGGCCTTGGCCAACGCCGCGGCCAGCTTTACCTGGTCGAATGCAGCCGCAGCCTTGCCGGTGGCCGTGTCCATTTCCATGAGGTGGTCGCCGCGGGCATCGTGGTCGCGGTACCAGAAGTGGGTGCCGTCCAGCCACTTCACCCGCTGCACGTCGTGATCGACCAGCGGCGTGGTGTTGTAGGACATGAAGCGCTCTGCCTGCGCGTAGTCCTGCGCGGTGAGCACGCGGCCCTGCGCCATCGCGCCGGAGGCGCACATCAGCAGCCCCGCCATCAATGCGCCGGATAGACGCGTCTTGCCGATCTTCGAACTCATTTGCTGCACTCCCCTCGGGATATCGGGTGTTTTCGTAAAGCGGCCGATCCGCGCAAGTGGCGGGAATCTCGAATCAGCCCTGTTTTGCTCGTCATTCCTGCGCAAGCAGGAGGTGCTTTTCAACAGACGAATGTCTGGTCATCCAGCGCCTTGGCATTTCAATGCGTTGAAGGCACGGGACCCCGGCTTTCGCCGGAGTGACCAAGGCTTTTCGATGCCCCTGCCGCCACGCGCGAAGGCTCAATGCTAACGCGCCGTGACCTTCGGCACCCCTGCCAAAGGTTGAGGTAGGCCGTTGGCCGCACCCGCTGCGGCACAATACACGCCCCATTTGCCTGGAATCCCCATGCCTGCCAATTCCGAAGTGC
This sequence comes from Rhodanobacter sp., assembly GCA_035564915.1. Classification (GTDB taxonomy): domain Bacteria; phylum Pseudomonadota; class Gammaproteobacteria; order Xanthomonadales; family Rhodanobacteraceae; genus Rhodanobacter. The sequence continues at coordinate 11,133 of DATMTH010000198.1, read as the reverse complement.
GCCTGCTCGAAATGGTGTTTCCCCACCACACCAACCACCTGGGCACGCTGTTCGGCGGCCAGGCATTGGCGTGGATGGACAAGGCCGCCTTTATCGTCGCCTCGCGCCATGCGCGCCGCACCGTGGTCACTGCGCGTTCGGAAGAGGTGAGCTTTCGCGTGCCGGTGCGCAGCGGGCAACTGGTGGAGCTGGTGGCGCACGTCGTCGGCACCGGCCGCAGCTCGATGCAGGTGGAAGTGGAAATGACCGCCGAAGACCCGCTCAGCGGCGACCGCCGCGTCTGCACCACCGGCCGCTTCGTGATGATCGCGCTGGATTCCGATGGCTCGCCCACGGCAGTACCGGTGTTGCCGAAACCGCCCGCCGACTGAGGCGCACGGGGCGGCACTTGACGGCCCACCGGCCCGATCCCACGCTGGCGGCTTTCAGCCGGAAGGAATGATGTGATGGTTCGTCTGAAAGTGATCGGCAATTACATTTCGCCCTATGTGCGCAAGGTGCTGGCCTGCCTGGAGCTGAAACAGCTGGAGTACGAGGTAGACCCAATCGCGCCGTTCGTCGGCAACGACGCGTTCACACGGCTCAGCCCATTGCGGCGCATTCCGGTGCTGATCGATGACGGCGTGGTGATCAACGACTCGTCGGTGATCTGCCAGTATCTGGAAGACAGGCATCCGTCGCCCGCGCTGTACCCGCGCGACATCGCCGACCGCGCCCGCGCGCGCTGGCTGGAGGAATACGCCGACACGCACCTGGCCGACGTGCTGGTCTGGCGGTTGTTCTACCAGCGTGCGATCCGTCGCCACGTGTTCCACGAACCGGCAGACGAAGCCGTCGTGCAGCGCACGCTGGAAACGGACATCCCGGCCGCGCTGGACTACCTGGAAACGCAATTGCCCCAGGAGGGCTTTTTGTTCGGCTTCGGCAGCTTGACGGTGGCCGACATCGCCATCGCCAGCTGCTTCCGCACTGCCTCGTTCGTGCGCTACCAGATCGATCCCGATCGGTGGCCGGCCACCGCCGCCTTCGTGGCGCAGGTGCTGGCCGAGCCGGCGCTGGTCAAGCTGGCCGGCTACGAGGACGCCATGCTGCGCATGCCGCTGGCCGAGCAGCGCGCCGCCCTGCTCGCCGCCGGTGCGCCGCTCAGCAGCGACACCCTGGGCACCGACCCGCCGCGCCACGGCTTGCCGCGCGGCTGAGTAGCCGTACCCGGCCGTCTTACTCTTCAACCGACAGGAGCCGCGTGCAGGAGCGGCTTCAGCCGCGCCTCAAAGTTTTCGGCCGCCACGCCAAGAGCATCGCCCGCCAGCGGGCTCCTGCCGGAGCATGGATGAGGGCATGCGGATGGACGGGATTTGAATCAGCGCTGCTTCGCCATCAGCTCCACCAGCCAATCCACGAACACGCGCAGCCGCGCCGGCATCTGGCGTTGCGACGCATACAGCACGTGCACCGGCAACTCGGGTGGCGGCGAATCGGCAAGCAGCTCGTGCAGGGCGCCGCGCGCCAGCAGGTCGGCCACCCGATAGCGCGGGAACTGCGCGATGCCCAGGCCGGCCTCGCAACAACCGAGGTAGGCATCCGTGCCGCTGACGCTGACGCGTGCCGGCAGGTGTACCTCACGCCGCCGGCGCCGCACCATGAAGTCCAGCGACGGTTCGGGCCGGCGCGTGGTCGGCGAGACCCAGCTCACGACTTCGTGTCCCTGCTGCAGGTCGGCCAGCGTGCGCGGCAAGCCGCAGCGTCGCACATAGCCGGTACTGGCCACAGTGACTTGCTGCAGCAGCGCAACCCGGCGCCCGACCAGGCCCGAATCGGGCAGCTCGCCCACGCGCAGCACGCAATCCACGCCCTCGCGCAGCAGGTCCACGAAGCGATCGCTGGTGCCGATGTCCAGTTTGATCTGCGGGTAGCGTGCGCTGAATTCCGGCAACCCGGGAATCACCAGGTGGCGCGCCAACGTGCCGGGCATGTCAATGCGCAGGCACCCCTTCGGCACCACGGCGGCCTCGCGAAAATCCGCCTCCACCTCGTCCAGGTCGGCCAGCAGGCGCACGCAATGCCCGTAATAGGCCTGGCCATCGCGGGTCACGCTCTGGCAGCGCGTGGTCCGACGCAGCAACTGCGCACCCAGCCGTGCCTCCAGTTTCTTGATGGCGTTGGTGACGGTGGCGCGCGGCAGGTCCAGATCGTTGGCGGCAGCCGTGAAACTGCCCAGTTCGACGATCCGCGCGTACAGGCGCATGGTTTCCAGGCGGTCCATGGATTGTTTATCTCAATGGAATGGTCTTGACGATTATTGAGTATTTATCCGTCAACGACCACCGCGCATCATGGCCCCGCTTTCATCCGCCACCCTTCCAACCCCGGAGTACGCCCGCATGCAAACCCGCTCTCTCGGCCAGCACGGCCCCCAAGTCTCCGCCCTCGGCCTCGGCTGCATGGGCATGAGCGATTTCTACGGAAGCCGCGACGATGCCGAATCCATCGCCACCATCCGGCACGCACTGGATCGCGGGCTCAACCTGCTCGACACCGCCGACGTTTATGGCCCGCATATCAACGAGGCATTGGTCGGCAAGGCGGTCAAGGGGCGCCGCGAGCAAGCCTTCGTCGCCACCAAGTTCGGTATCGTGCGCGATCCGAACGACCCGCAGGCGCGCGCCGCAAACGGTCGCCCGGAGTATGTGCGCGCCTCGTGCGACGCCAGCCTGAAGCGGCTGGGCATCGACACCATCGACCTGTACTACCAGCATCGCGTCGACACCAGCGTGCCGATCGAGGAGACCATCGGCGCGATGGCCGAACTGGTCGCCGCCGGCAAGGTGCGTCACCTCGGCATGAGCGAAGCCTCCGCAGCCACGCTCGAGCGCGCCTGCAAGGTGCATCCGATTGCCGCGCTGCAAAGCGAATTCTCGCTGTGGACGCGCGACCCGCAAACCAACGGCATGCTCGACGCCTGCCGCAAGCTCGGCGTGAGCCTGGTCGCCTATTCCCCGTTGGGTCGCGGCTTTCTCACCGGTGCGATTCGCTCACCGGACGACTTCGGTGCCGACGATTATCGCCGTCACAGCCCGCGTTTCATGGGCGAAAACTTCAGCCGCAACCTGCAGTTGGTGGATCAGGTAAAGACACTCGCCGCCGACAAGGGCTGTTCACCGGCGCAACTCGCGCTGGCCTGGGTACTGGCGCAAGACGAGAACGTGTTGGCGATACCGGGCACCAAGAAACGCAGCCGGCTGGATGAAAACCTCGGCGCACTGGACGTGCGGCTGACCGACCAGGAATTGGCCGCGATCGATGCGGTATTCCCGCCCGACGCCGTCGCCGGTGATCGCTACGCCGGCCCGATGATGCAGATGGTCAACGTGTAGCGGCCCGCGGGAAAGCCGCGGGCACCACCGCCCTTGTTGGAGCGACTTCAGTCGCGATGCTGTTACCTTCAATAGCAAAACCATCGCGGCTGAAGCCGCTCCAACAGGGAGGCGACGAGCCGCTCGTCAGGGCATCGCATAGCTGTTATTGGAACGATCCGCATCGGGCAACTTGTGATCCGGATCCAGCGTCAGTTTGGCGATGCGCTTGCTGGTGGCCAGCGTGATCTTCGGCCTGCCACTCTGTCGCCATGCCTCCACCGGCACGCGCATGTCCTCATGCGTGCCGTCGGCAAAGTCGATCCGCAGCGTGGCCGGCATCACCAGCTTCTGCTTGCTGACCAGATTCACCGTGGCGCCCTTGCCCGGGTCGTTGTCCACGTAGCTGGCACCGGTCACGCCGATGTCCAGTTGCCAGTTGTGCAGATACCAGCCGCGCCACCACCACGACAGATCCTCGCCCGCCGCGCTGTCCATGAAACGGAAGAAATCGGACGGCGTGGGATGGCGGTAGGCCCAGGTGGCGATGTAGCGACGGAACGCCGGATCGAAACGGTCCGGCCCCAGGATCTGCTCGCGCAGCAGCACCAGGCCCAGCGCACCCTTGAAGTAACTCACCGCATGACGGTATTTCTCGCTGACCGAATCGGCATGCGCCATCAGCGTGGACGCGTCGTGATCGGCCAGGATCGGCAGGATCTCGTCCACCGGATTGCCGCCGCCGGGGGCGTATTCCCCATCGCGCTTGGGCGCGTATTCGCCGTGGTTGAAGGCGTCCGAAGCGTAGACGTCGATGAAGGTGTTGAAGCCTTCGTCCATGAACGCGTGCCGGCGCTCGTTGGAGCCCACGATCATCGGAAACCAGCTATGCCCGATTTCGTGCGCGGTGATCCAGAACAACCCCTTGCCGTGGTCTTCGTAGCCGTCGAAGACGATACCCGGATATTCCATGCCGGCACCGTGACCGCCCAGGTTCACCGCCACCGGCCACGGGTACGGATACCACTTCGACGAGAAGTGCTCGATCGCGCCCTTGAGATATTCGGTGGAACGATTCCACTTGTCCGCGCCCACGCCCTCGACCGGGTACACCGACATCGCCAGCGCGTGCTTGCCTTCTGGCAGGTCGATGCGCGCCGCATCCCACACGAAGGCGGGCGACGCGGCGAAGGCGACGTCGCGGGTGTGTTCCATCCGGAAGCGCCAGGTCTGCATGCCGCTGCGCGTGGGGCGGCTGGCCGGATCGGTCACTTCAGCGGGCTTGCGGATGTATACGGTGCGATCGCTGCTTGCCGCCTCGGCCAGGCGCTTGCGTTCGGTGGCGGTAAGCACCTGCTCCGGGTTCATCAGCTTGCCGGAGCCGGCCACGATGTAGTTCCACGGCACCGTCACCGCGTAGTCGATGCTGCCGTATTCGAGATAGAACTCCTGCCCGAGGTAGGGCAGCGTGTCCCAGCCGTGCACGTCGTCGTATACCGCCATGCGCGGATACCACTGCGCGATCTCGTAGATGTCGCCGTTCCTGGTCGGCGTGACCGCGGTGCGACCGCCCCATACGCCCGGCACGGTGTAGTGATAGCGGATGTGCAGCTTGAGCTGGCCATCCTTCGCCTTAAGCGCCGCGGGCAGGTCCACCCGCAGGCGCGTGTCGCTGACCAGGTAATGCACCGGCTTGCCGTCGATCTCCACTGCGTCGAGCTGGTAGCCGCTGGTGGATTGGCCCGGCTTCTTCGGCCACGGCGAGGTGACCGCGCCACGCGAATCGGGCTTGTAGATGTTCTGGTCCAGTTGCACCCACAGTTCGTTGAGCGCATCGGGGCTGTGATTGGTGTAGGTGATCGTCTCCTCGCCATGCAAGGTGTGCGTGGCCGGATCGATGCGCGCCTGGATGTCGTAGTCGGCGCGGTTCTGCCAGAACTGCGGCCCGGGTCGGCCGGCACTGTCGCGGAAGGCATTGGCCGCGTGCGGAAGGGTCAGCGGTGCAAACAGGGCCTGTGGATCGAAACCACCGCGGCTGTCGGCCGCCATGGCCGGCATGGAAACCAGGGCAGTCGCAAACAGCATCACCGCCATGCGGTACGCCAGGATCGGATTCTTCATGCGCGGTGTTCTCGGCAAGCTACGGACCAACGCACACTATAGGATTGATGCGACGTCTGCGACATCGGCAAATAGTCATGCCGTGCATGGGCGGATGCCTGCTGCACGGCCACCGCCACGCACCGCTAGAATGCCCGCATGAGTACACCCGACCACTCCCCGCTCGGCAAGGACACCATCTACGCCGACCGTTACGACCCGAGGCTGCTGTTTCCGATTCCGCGCGCCGACAAACGTGCGGAAATAGGCGTGGCCGAAACGCTGCCGTTCCACGGCGTGGACATCTGGAACGCCTACGAATTGTCATGGCTGGATCTGCGCGGCAAGCCGCAGGTGGCACTGGCCGAGTTCCGCATCCCCGCTTCGTCGCCGCACATCATCGAGTCGAAATCGTTCAAGCTGTACTTGAACGGTTTCGCGCAGGAGCGCATCGCCGGCATCGACGCACTCACCGACACCTTGCTGCACGACCTGTCCGCAGCGGCCGGCGCGGTGATCAGCGTGCGACTCGGCGAGGCGCATGCCGCACGCTTGCCGATCGTGGACATGGATGGCCATCTGCTGGATGCGCAGGACATCGAGATCGATCACTACGGCCCGCCGCAGGCGGACTTTTTGCGCACCGATCTGGCCGTGCAGCCGGTCGCCGAGACCGTGCTGTCGCACCTGTTGCGCTCGAACTGTCCGGTCACCGGCCAGCCCGATTGGGGCAGCGTGCAGATCGCCTATCGCGGCGCACCGATCGATCACGCCGGCCTGCTGCGCTATCTGGTCTCGTTCCGCACCCACAATGAATTCCACGAGCAATGCGTGGAGCGGATTTTCGTCGACCTGATGCAGCGCTGCGCGCCACAGCAGCTGAGCGTGTATGCCCGTTACACCCGGCGTGGCGGGCTGGACATCAACCCGTTCCGCAGCAGCACGCCGATCACGCCGGACAACCCGCGTACCGTGCGCCAGTAGCACCATGCCCGCGCCGGCCACGCCGCGCATTCACCCGCATCGGAGTCGTCATGAATCGAAGGATGTCTGTTCGCGCCTGCTGCGCCGTCGCCATGACCGGCCTGCTGCTGGCCGGTTGCGGCAAGCAGTCACCGGCGCCACCGGCCACCCCGGTGGCGGCACCCGCTGCGCGGTCGGTTGCCGTGCCGGCCGCCGCCAGGTCAGTTGGCAAGGTCGTGGCAACGCCTGCCGCACGCACCGGCACCACCGCGCCTGCCATTCCGGCAAGCGTGGCACGACCGGCACCGGCAGCAAGCGCACCGTTCGCGATCCAGTCACTGACCCTCGGCGATGCGATCGGGGCGGATCACCGGATCAGCCAGCCGGGCAACCGCTTCAGCGCCAGCGACAAGACCCTCTACGCCAGTGTCGCCAGCACCGGCAGCAGCAGCGAGGTCAGCCTGACTGCCACCTGGCGCTACCTCGAAGGCCGCGGCCACCTGATCCGCGAAGTCAGCCAATCCATCGCCACCGACGGCCCGGCAGTCACCACCTTCGAACTGCACAATCCCGACCTGTGGCCGGAAGGGCATTACCGGGTCGACATCGCGCTGGATGGCAAGCCGGCTGCCAGCCAGCATTTCGAGATCATCAAGAACCCCTGACGGCGCACCCGGGCCGTGAGCGCTCCCTCGACCTGCCACGTTGGCGTGCCCGGCCCGGCGCCATGAATCCGCAGACCGCAGTCCGCCGCAGGCATGACCAATGGTGCACGCGCGGACAGCCACCAGCGCTATAGACTTGGCAAGGGCCTTCTGCCTTGGGGAATCCGTATGCGCCTGCGTTCCATGCTGTGGATGCTGTTCGGTCTGGCGGCCTTGCCGCTGCAAGCGGCGCCTGCCGCACCACGCGTGGCGATGTCACAACCGTCGGTATCGCCGAACGGAAGCGAGATCGCCTTCGTCGCCGATGGCGGCATCTGGGCAGTGGCCAGCACCGGCGGCAAGGCGCATCTGCTGGTCGCCGATGACGGCGGCGCCGATTCACGCCCGCTGTATTCGCCCGATGGCAAACAGCTTGCGTTCCAGTCCGATACGGGCGGTGAAGGCAGCGGCATCTATCTGCTCGACCTGGCCAGCGGCGTACTGCGTCGACTGACCTGGGCCGATGGCAGCAACCAGCTCGACGCATGGTCGCGTGACAGCCAGTGGATCTATTTGAGCTCCTCGCGCGACAACGTCGGCGGCATGGCCGCCGTCTACCGGGTGCGCGCCAGCGGCGGCACACCGATGCCGGTGTCGCTGGAGAGCTACCGCAACGAGTCGATGGCCGCGCCCTCACCCGATGGCAAGCAGTTGGCGCTGGTCGGCGGTGGCATGGGCGACTGGCAATGGTGGCGACATGGACGCGCGCATATCGACGAAGGCGCGGTATGGCTGCTGCGCAACGACGGCAGCCACCAGTATCGCCAGCTGACCCCGGACGGCGCACGCGCCGAATGGCCGATGTGGTCGCCCGATGGCGGCTCGCTGTATTACATGAGCGACCGCGGCGGCACCGAGAACATCTGGCGCGTGCCGCTGGCCGACGGCAGCGAGGCGGCGGTGACCCGCTTCAGCGACGGCCGCGTGTTGTGGCCCAGCCTGTCCGCCGACGGCCGGGTGATGGCGTTCGAGCGTGACTTCGGCATCTGGACGCTGAACCCGGCCAGCGGCGAGGCGCAGGCGCTGCCGATCGAACTGGCCGGCGCCATCCGTGGCCCGCTGCCGAAGCAGGAAAACCTGAGCCGCGGCTTCAGCCAGATCGCACTGTCGCCGGACGGCAAGAAACTGGCGCTGATTGCCCACGGCGAAGTGTTCGCCACCGACGCCGCCAAGGGCGGCCATGCACGGCGCATCACGCGCACCGCGGCGGCGGAATACGACCTGGCCTGGGCGCCCGACAGCCGGCGCCTGGTCTACGGCTCCGAACGCAACGGCCACGGCCAGCTGTTCCTGTACGACTTTGTCAGCGGCAAGGAAACCGCGCTCACCCGCGACGACGGCGAAGACACCGCGCCGCAATTCTCGCCCGACGGCAAGCAGCTGGCGTTCCTGCGCAATGATCGCGAATTGTGTGTATTGGACATCGCCAGCGGCAAGTTGCGCAGCCTCGTGCACGCGGCGATCGATCTGCCGCGGCCACTCGATTCGACCCAGCCTTATGCCTGGTCACCGGACGGACACTGGATCGCCTACCTCAGCTGGGGTCAGCGCATGTTCCGCAACGTGCAGGCGGTAAACCTTGCCGACGGCAAGAGCGTGACGCTGAGCTCGCTGGCCAACACCGATGCGGACAATGTGTTGTGGAACCCCGATCGCAGCAGCCTGCTGTTCACCACCGGCCAGCGCACCGAGGAAGGGCGTATCGCCCAGGTCGATCTGTTGCCGCGCACGCCGGAGTTCCGCGAGGATCGCTTCCAGGATCTGTTCAAAACCAAATCCACCGGTGACGACAAGCAACAGGATGCTCATGCCAAGCCGGAAAGCAGGCACGGCGACACCCCGGTGCGCATCGACGCCTCGGCCATCCGCGAACGCCTGAGCCTGTTGCCGGTCGGGCTGGACGTGGGCGCCGCGCAGATCAGCCCGGACGGCAAGACCCTGCTGCTCACCGCCGAGGTGGCGGGCAAGCCGAACCTGTACAGCTGGTCGCTGGACCCGCTGGCGAAGGAGCCGCCGGTGGCCAAGCAGCTCACCAGCACGCCCGGCAACAAGCAGGATGCGCAGTTCAGCCATGATGGCAAGCGCGTGTTCTATCTCGATGCCGGCAGGATCCAGTCGCTGACCCTGGGGGACGACAAGGCCGAGCCGCTCGATGTCGACGCCTCGATGGAAGTCGATTTCGACAGCGAAAAGACGGTGGTGTTCGAGCAGGCCTGGAGCTGGCTGCGCAACACCTTCCACGATCCGAAGATGCATGGCGTGGACTGGAACCAGGTGCACGCCACCTATGCGCCGCTGGTCGCCACGGCGGCGACGCCCGCCGCACTCTACCGCCTGCTCAACCTGATGGTGGGCGAGCTGGATGCCTCGCATTCCGGCGCGCGCGCGCCGCAGCATCGCGAGCCGATCACCGGCCGGCTCGGCCTCAGCTTCGACCGCAGCGACTACGAACAGCATGGCCGTTTCCGTATCGACAGCGTGCTGCCACTGTCGCCGGCCGACGTCGCCGGCGGGATCAAGCCGGGCGATTACCTGCTCGCCATTGACGGCGAGCCGCTGGACGCCCACAGCAACCTCGCCGAGCGTCTGGCCCACCGCATCGGTGACAAAGTCGGCCTGCGCATCGCCAGCAGCGCGTCTGGCACCGACGCGCACACCGTCGCGGTGAAGCCGATCGACAGCCGCGATCTGGGCGATCTTGCCTATCGCGCCTGGACGGCCAGCAATCGAGCCTATGTGCTGAAAGCCAGCGGCGGACGCCTCGGCTATGTGCATCTGCGCGACATGTCCGGCGATTCACTGCTGGATTTCTACAAGGATCTCGACGCGCAGAACGCCACCCGCGAGGGCGTGGTGATCGACATCCGCAACAACTTCGGCGGCTTCGTCAACGCCTACGCGCTCGACGTACTCTCGCGCCGGCCCTACCTCAACATGACCTTCCGCGGCTTCGACCAGGCCGAGCCCGCACGCAGCATCCTCGGCCAGCGTGCGCTGGAACGACCCACCGTGCTGATCACCAACCGGGTCACCCTGTCCGACGGCGAAGACTTCTCCGAAGGCTACCGTGCGCTGGGCCTGGGCAAGGTCGTCGGCGAACCCACCGCCGGATGGATCATCTACACCTCGGCCGGCAAGCTGATCGACGGCGGCGCCGTGCGCCTGCCCTTCATCACCATCACCGACAACCACGGCCAGCCGATGGAAGGCCATCCGCGCCCGGTCGATATCCCGGTCACCCGCCCGCTGGGCGAGTCCTACCAACACAAGGACAGCGACCTCGACGCCGCGGTGCACAGCCTGCTGCCAACCGCCGCCGGTTCGGGCAAGAGTTGAGCAAGGGCCGAACGACGGCACCAAGGTCACGATACGGTACCGTGGAAGCCGCAGCACCATGTTGTTTTTCGACCCAGACGTTCGCACGTGGCTCGACGATGGTTCGGGTCGGTGTTCCCGTCATCCCAGCAGTTTCAATCCACGCGCTCGCACGGAGCGCGACGCAGCTAGTCGGCGGGCAGGCCGATCCGTAGAGACGTTTCAATCCACGCGCTCGCACGGAGCGCGACCTTACCACTTCTGTTTAGGAATCTAACCATGGCTAAGTTTCAATCCACGCGCTCGCACGGAGCGCGACACGCGTTCCGTCTCGCTATTGAGCGGATCAGTGGAGTTTCAATCCACGCGCTCGCACGGAGCGCGACGTCAATGATGCTGCGTAAAAACACGCTGCAAATGTTTCAATCCACGCGCTCGCACGGAGCGCGACTAACGCGACGCTCTACGTTGACGATCTCAAGTATGGGTTTCAATCCACGCGCTCGCACGGAGCGCGACGAGCGCGGCTGAAGTGTGTGACGTCCTGGCGCAAGCGTTTCAATCCACGCGCTCGCACGGAGCGCGACGGGCACGACACGGCCCGCTTGGCAGACGACGGTGCGTTTCAATCCACGCGCTCGCACGGAGCGCGACGACTCACGGTGCAGGCAATCCATGATCTCGCGCAGGTTTCAATC